>JAHCID010000001.1:1200000-1531478 GCA_026129405.1 bacterium | reverse complement strand
TCGGCGCCGCCGCCTGCGCCTGCGCAGCGGACGCCGCCGCGCGTCCATCCATCACGGCGGGCGGGATGCCCGTGACCTCGATTTCGGTGGTCACGATGCTCGTGCCCGGCGGCACGACGCCGGGCACGGACCGCACCGCCGCCGTCACCGGCGCGCCGACGTAGAGCGGTGCGGTTCCCGAGCGACCGGGAAGCGGACGCGCGTCGGCCGCCAGCAAGGCGACCCGCACCTGGTACAGGCCATCGGGCAGGCCACTCGTTCCGAGCTGTCCGATCGGAACGGTCGCAACGTCGAGGCTCGCGACGAGGTCTACGTCGACCTTGAGCGGCTCGCCAACCGTGGCGCCCGACGCATCGAGCAGATCGGCGCGCGCCACGATGGAGCGGCGGGCATTCGCGCTGTTCAGGACGCGAGCGCTGACGGCGACCGTGTCGCCGGACTCGACGACCGACGGTGCGAGGTCCACACCGACGACATCGGCTGCCGCCGGACGCACAGCGACGAAGGCCGACGCGCTGCGGGCGACTCCGGGCGCCTCGAGTGCGGTCCCCACAACGAGGAGACGAAACACCGTCGACGATTCCTGGGCCTGAGACACCGTCACGGTGACGCCGCCCGGGCCGGAGGGATCGCGCCGCTCACCACGCGCGAGCACCACCTGTCCCGTGCTCAGGGTGGCGGTGACACCTGTCGGAAGATCGCCGACCGACAGTCCGACGGTGGTGGCCGCAGCCCCCAGGTTATCCAGCAAGACCCCGAGCGTGACCGGCTGTCCTGGGCGACGGACGCCTGAGCGTGCACGCCGAGCACGCGCCGGTGACCGACATCCTCGGAGAGATCGCCCGGCAGAGCGGAGCCCTGATCGTCGGCGGCGTCGACGCGGACGCGCGCTTGACCGTCTCGTTCGACGGGCCGACGCTCGTCGACGCCCTCGGCCGCTTGTTTCGGACTCGAAGCTTCACCGTGGCGTACGGCGCGAATGGACGGCTGCGCACGATCCGACTGCTGGCGGGACACGACGGCTCCGCCAGCGTCACAGCGCTGGCCATGCCGCCCGACGAGTCGTCGCTGGGGGCATCAGCCGACTCGACCGCCGACGAAGATCAGCCCGGGCTCCCGCCACTGACGGACATGTTCAAACAGTCCGACGAGGTACTCGCCGGCGATGATCTCGAGACGTACCTCGGCGCGATGCACGAGCTGCACGGAGACGACACCCTGGCGATGCTCTCCACCCTGGCGGACGAGTCTCCGTCGACTCGAGTTCGTCGGTTCGCCGCTCGCGCAGCCGCTCTTCTCGAAAGCGATCCGGACGTCGTCGGACGACGCTGAGACCTTCACTGCTCGAAGCAGTAGAGTCGATAGGAGTAGAAGCTGTTGGTGCAGCCGCCCGTGGCGTAGCTCGTCCAGTTCGAGTCGCTCAGCACATTGATGCCGAGCCCGACGGCCTCCTCCTCCGCGGCGCTGGTGAAGTCCTGGCAGGCGCCGTTCGGAACCGCCGTTCCGTCGGCGTACGTGTTCGTCATGACCAAAACGTTGGTCACTTCGCCTCCCGACTCGGTCTGGGTGATGTCGTTGACCAGAGTCCCGTCGGTGAGATCGGCCCAGCTGTTGGCGACGAGCGTCGTGCCATCGGGCAGGAGGTAGCGGTGGTCCTTCGTGAACGTCGTCGCGGGGGAGGACGCGCTGTCCGACAACCACGCCTTGTAGGTGCCCGGAAGCGAGCTGGCACTTGCCAGATCGTTGCAGAGCGCATCCGCTCCAGCGATCCCGCCAAGGTCGCCGGTCACGATGGCGCTCGTGATGAAGACCGTCTTGGGCGTCAGTGTCGTCGACGTGGTGGTCGTGGACGTGGTGGTCGTCGTCACGACCGTCGTCGGCGATGTCGTCGTGCTCGTCACCGTCACCACGGTCGTCGACGTCGTCGGCGTGAGGCTGCACGCCTCGAGCGACACCCGGCGGCATGTCTTCAGCAGCTTCCGCTTGCAGACCCGGTGTTGGCGACCGACGCTGGGACACTGCGCCGAGATGGCCGGGCCGCATTGCCGTTTACACAACTTGCGGCGGCTCACCGCATCGGCGTCGCTCGCGACAGCGACGAGACACAACATCATCGCGATCGCGCTGAGCAGGGACTTGTTCATCGCTTACGCCCTGACCCCATGATTAGGTTTTCACTGTGCGGGAGTGACCGCGGCTGCTGCCCTGCCCCCAGGCTCAGCGGTGCTGGGTCATACAGTGGCCAAACACGGCCAGTCAACGAATCGCTTCTCGCGCCGGCTCGGCCGTCTCGTCGCCCAACCGCCGGCCGCCGCGATCCGCGGCGCCGAGCAGGATGCGCTCGACGCCGCGCCGGGACACGCGGTAGGACGACGCTTCATGCTGGACTTCCGCGTCACGTTCGCCCTCGATCACCTCGACGCCGACGAGGTGGACCCGCTCGCGGACGCGTTGCGCGCTGCAGCGCGGGGCATGGGCCCGGTGATCAGCTCGCGGGTCGGCGGCGGCCCCGCAAACGTCACAACCTCGCTGCTCGCCCTGGACGCGGCCCTCGCCATCGACGATGCGCGCCGGGTGCTCCACGAGGCGCTGACCGCACTGCGATCCAGCCCGCGCGTGCGACTCGGGCGACCCCGCTCCCGCCGGTGCTCGACGCGCTGGATGCGCGCGTGAGGACGGCGCCGCAGCTGACGACCTTGGTGCGCGATCTGCGGGCGGCCAAGACTCCGCTCGCGCCGGTCGCCGCCCAGTGCTGCCGCCGAGCTCCGACTCAGATGCCGAGGATCGGCAACGAGTCGTCGCGCTCGGCGAGATCGACCAGCGCAGCATCCGCCGTCATGAATCGAAGCCCTTCCGAGATCGCCGTCGCGAGCAGCAGCCGATCGAATGGATCGCTGTGATCCGTGGGCAGGTCGGCACTGCCGATCGCGTGCTCGTCCTCGATCGGAAGGATCGTCGCGCCGCCGCGAACGAGCTCGTCACGGAACGTCACGGGTGGCAGGGGAAGGCGGCCGAGCCGGTGCTTGATCGCGACCTCCCAGACGCTCGCGACCGAGACCGTACAGTCCGACGCCGCGATTCGCCTGCGTGACGCCGCGTCGAGCCGCTTGGCGCCGATCAACCACCAGAGAGCCACCTGCGTATCGAGCAGCAGTCTCACCGCTTGCCACGCAGGGCTCTCGCCACACGCTCCTCCACATCGGGCGTGAACGCCGCGTCGATCTGCGCCTGGCTCATCTCGATTGCGTGCCAACCGCCGAGACGGCGGCGCGGAGTGAGCGGCACGAGCTTGGCCATCGGCTTCCCGTTGCTCGCGATCACGATCTCGCGGCCCGCAGCGGCCGCCTTCACGAGCTTGGAGAGCTGGTTCTTCGCCTCGAGGATGTTGACCTGCATTGGTGTCCTCGACGCTATCAGGTCTGGCTAGGCTGGCCAATCTCAGGGCAGCGCCGCGATCGGCCCATGGGATGAGCCCTGCTGGTCCCTGGTGTGCTCGCGTGTCTCACGCAACGCCGAGATCGCAGGAAACTCGACCCTCCCGTGCCCCCCTCTGCCCTCCTGTCCCACCCTCGCACTCGGTAGGTCGACCTGACCCGAGCGCTTCTTCGAGACCGTCGAGCCGGGACGCCGACCTGCTGCTCGCCCGAGGCCCGAGGACGGCCACGAGCTCATGGGCCCGGCGAGCGAGGCGGGCGAGCCGGGAGCAGGATCGCCGCGCCGCCGACCGACGGCCAGAGCGCGTTCGAGCTGGCGCGCTGGCGGTTCACCGTACGCCGCAAGGCCGCGCGCACGCCACGGTGAACCACGGCGGCATCGGCTCGACGAGCAGCGCCGAGGCGAAGTGCCCCCCGGCAACCGGCACCCGTCACCTGTCACCCGTCACGTGGACTCGGCGACCACGACTCGCTTCCCCGCAGCGCCCTGGTCGCGGCCTGCCACCGTGCTCGTGACCTGCCCGATCTCGGGACCGCGTCGTACGAAGCTCAGGATGATGTCGCCGGGCTCCGGAGACGCTAGGAACGACAACCCTGGGACGTTGACGGAGCGGCTTCTTGTCAGACGTTCGGCTGTGGTCCCCCCCAGCGTGCGGACGACTCGAAGTACGACGTCGACGGGCACTACATCTGTCCGTCGGCGCCGGCGGCCGCCATCATGATCCACGGCGTCGACGACGAAGTGGTGCCGATCCCCGACGCCGAGTACAGCCGCAGCCAGTGGGTGTGGGGCAACGGGCGCAGCGACAGCACCGTCGCGATCGCCCCGAGCCCGTGCGTCGAGCACGACGCGTGCGACGCCGGCAAGCCGGTCGTCTGGTGCGCCGTGCCGGGGCTGAGGCACGACGTGTGGGACGAGGCCGCGGAGGCCGTCTGGGCGTTCTTTGCGCGCTTCCTGTGAAGGCGCGCGACGTCGGCCCGGCTTGCTGGACGGCGCGCGTGCACGCCTGGTAGGCGGACCCCCGATTTGCCGGCGGGGCCGAAAGACCAGCGCACCGGAGACGCTCGCACATGGCGACGCCGCGCGATCGCCACCCCCGTCCGCTCCGACTGCATCGAGCTCCATCCCCGCCGCACCCGCTACTGCGTCGCGGTCGTGGCCTGGAACGAAGGCGAGCGACTGAAAGACCAGCTTCGCCGCATGCAGGAGTTCGCGGGCCTCGCCGATGCCGTCATCGCCGACGGCTGCAGCACCGACGGCTCGACCGACCCCGCGTTCCTGTCGAGCGTCGGCGTGCGTACGCTGCTCAGCGTGCAGGAGCGCGGACTCGGCACCGCGACGCGGGCTGCACTGAGCTGGGCGCTGGACGCGGGCTACGACGGCGTCGTGACGCTCGACGGCAACGGCAAGGACGGCGTCGAGGCGATCCCACGGTTCCTACGACACCTGGAGGACGGCTGGGACCTCGTCCAGGGCGGCCGGTTCCTTCCCGGCGGATTCCATGCGCACACGCCGCTCGAGCGCTACCTCGCGATCCGCTTCGTCATGTCGCCGGCGCTCTGGCTGGCGAGCGGCTTTCTCTACAACGATCCGACGAACGCCTTTCGCGCCATCAGCGCGCGCTTTCTGCGCGACGCGCGGCTGCAGCCGTTTCGTCCCGAGTTCGTGCGCTTCAGCCTGCAGATCTACCTCATCTACCAGGCGGCCCGGCTGGGCTTCCGCGTCACCCAGATACCGGTGGCGCGCGTCTATCCCGACGACGGCACGGTCCCGACGAAGATCGTCGCGTGGAAGGACAAGTGGCGGAACTTCAGCGAGATGTGCGGCGTGGCATTCGGGCGATACAACCCCAAGGATCGCTGACCCGCTCGCCGGCCTCGTCGTGAAGGCGTTCCCCGCGCAGCACGCCGTCGCATTCCACGTCGTGTACCTGGCGACGGGGCGGCTCCTTCGGCGACCAGAATCGCTCCCGCGCCGAAATCGACCCGATCCACCTGGTGCTCCCAGCGATGCTGCTCGAGCGGGTGCGCGGGTGGACGCGCCGCCCGGCCGGCTGGTAGGCCCGCTCGATGCGCGCGAAGGACGACCTGGTCGTCGTGACCGGCGGCGGCGGCTTCATCGGCGGCCATGTCGTCGCGAGCCTGCGCGCGCAGGGACACACGCGCATCCGCGCCGTCGACGTGAAGCCGCTCGACGCCTGGCACCAGGCGTTCCCCGACGTGGAGAACCTCCGCCTCGACCTGCGCGAGAAGCCGGCCTGCGATCGCGCCGCCGCCGGCGCCCGCCTCGTCTTCCACTTCGCGGCGGACATGGGCGGCATGGGCTTCATCGAGACGCACAAGGCCGACTGCATGCTGTCCGTGCGGATCGACACGCACATGCTGCTCGCCGCCCGCGACTGTCGCGTCGAGCGACTCTTCTACGCGTCGTCCGCGTGCGTGTATGCCGCGGACAAGCAGCGCAGCGCCGAGGTGCTCCCGCTCCGCGAATCGGACGCCTATCCGGCGGAGCCCGAGGACGGCTACGGCTGGCAGAAGCTCTTCAGCGAGCGGCTGTGCCGGCACTTCGCCGAGGACTTCGGCCTCGCGACGCGCATCGCGCGCTATCACAACGTCTACGGCCCGCACGGCGCGTGGGACGGCGGACGCGAGAAGGCGCCGGCCGCGATCTGCCGCAAGGTCGTCGCCGCGCTGATGCGCGGCGAGCGCACGATCGAGATCTGGGGCGACGGCGAGCAGACGCGGACCTTCCTCTACGTCGACGACTGCGTCGCCGGCACGCAGGCGCTGATGGCCAGCGACGTGACCGAGCCGCTCAACGTCGGCAGCGGCGAGCTCGTCTCGATCAACCAGCTGGTCGACGTCGTCGAGGAGATCGCCGGCGCACGGCTGGAGCGCCGCTACCGTCCCGAGGCGCCGCAAGGCGTGCGCGGGCGCAGCAGCGACAACACGCTGATCCGCGAAAAGCTGGGCTGGACGCCGTCGATCACGCTGCGCGACGGAATGCGCAAGACGTATCGCTGGATCCACGACGAGATCCACGGACGCGCGAGTCGCTGAGACGGCACGCGGCGCGGATGGCGGACCCGATCGACGACGAGCAAGGACGCGGCGGCCTCGCCGGCACCGCGATCGCGCTGTTCGTGGCGTCGTTCGCGTACCTCTGGACGTTCCGCAACGAGGGCATCTTCCATCTCGACGCGGTCTACCTGGCCCAGACGGTCGAGCAGATGTACGCCGGCGGCCCCTGGGACGTGCGCTGGCGCTTCGGCGCCGTGCTCGCCAACGCGCTCGTCCACTTCCCGTTCTGGCTGCTGGGCGAAAACGCCGAGCGCGCCACGATCCTCGCGAGCATCCTCTTCCACGCCGCGTCGATCGCGATGGTGCTCCTGTTCCTCGAGCGCCTGTGCGGCATCCGGCTGCTCGCGGCGCTGTCGGCGGGGCTCCTCGCCGTGGCGCCGGTCTTCTCGGTCGCGAACACGTTCGGGAAGGAGTACGGGCTCGCCGTCTTCCTGGTCTCGACGTCGTTCTACCTCGCCCTGCGCGCCCGCGACGCCGCCAGCGCGACGCTCGCGGCGGCCTCCGCGGTCTGCTTCGCGCTGTCGTACACCGTGTGGGAGGGACTGCTCGGCATCACGCCGATCTGGGTCATGGTCCTCTTCGCGCCGCGCCTCGAGCGGCCCAGATGGGACGCACGGACGCGCCGGCTCGCGGCCGGCGGGCTGGTCGGCTTCGCCTTCGGGCTCGGGTTCGGGCTGGCGACGTCGCTCGTCGCGATGGTCCGCACGTATGCCGGCACGCCGACGATGACGAAGCTCGACCTCGCGTCGCCGCAGCTGGGCGCGGCGCTCGGCGATCTCGTCCTCTTCCTCGGCCCGCCATTCCTCCTGGCCAGCGCGGCGGGCCTCGTGGTGACGTTGCGGCGGCGGCGCTACCGGGCGCTCCTGCCGCTCGCCCTCATGCTCGTCGCGACCATCGTCGTCTACGGCAACCTCTCCACCTACGGCCCGCGCTACCTCGTGCTGTGCACGCTCGGCCTCGCGATGCTCGCCGGGGCCGCGCTGCACGCGATGCTCGCGCGCGGGACGTTCCTGCGGTGGACGGCGATCGCGACGTACGTGACGAGCATCGCGTGGATGATCGCCGTGTCGTATCCGCTGCTGGCGCCGCGCCACACGTACAACGGCGCCAAGCGCTACGCGCAGCTGATCGCCGAGGTGACCGAGCCGGACAGCACGATCATCGTCATGGACGACCACCGCTTCGTCGAGTACTACGCGCGCCGTGAGACGCTGCAGCACCCGATCGGCGACCCCGCGGCGACCGCCAACTGGGTGCAGACCGTGCGCGACACGATGGCGCGCGGCCCCGTCTACCTCGCCGAGTCCGGCCTCTCCTACGACCCCGGCGCGCTCGTGCGGAAGGCCATCGACGACAACTTCACCATGACGCTCGTCGGCACGCGGCTGACCGAGGACTTCCATCACGCCGAGGGCCGGCGTCGCGTCTACGAGGCGTCCCTCTGGCGCCTCGAGCCACGCTGAAATGACGCTGCGTCGCCGACTCGCTCCGCTGGTCCCGCGCGCGATCCGCCGCGGCCTGCGTGATTGGCTCGGGGACGACCGTCCGCCCGCCGAGCTCTTCGGCGCCGTCTATCGCGACGGCGTGTGGGGCGGCGACGACAGCGACTTCCACTCCGGCCTCGGCAGCCATTCCTCCGAGCTCCTCGAGCCGTACGTCGCCGCCGTGCGCGCGTTCCTCGCCGAGCGGCCGACGCCCCCGATCGTCGTCGACGTCGGCTGCGGCGACTTCGCCGCGACGCGCCGACTGGCCGACGTCGCCGCGCGCGTCGTCGCGTGCGACGTGGTGCCGGCGCTCGTCGAGCGCAACCGCCGTCGCTTCGCTCGTCCGAACGTCGAATTCGTGGTGCTCGACGCCGTCGCGGACCCGCTGCCGCCCGGCGACGTCGTGATCGTGAAGCAGGTCCTGCAGCACCTCGGCAACGCCGACATCGCCGCCATCGTGACGAAGCTGGCGCAGTTCCCGATCTGGATCGTGTGCGAGCATCTTCCTGACGGGTCGTTCGTCGCGAACGTCGACAAGCCGACCGGCGCCGACACCCGCCTCGACCGTCGCTCGGGCGTGGTGCTCACGGAGCCGCCGTTCGACGTGCGGCCGCAGCGCGCGCTCCTGCTCTGCGAGGTGCCCTCCGAAGGCGGCGTGATCCGCACGACGGCCTACGAGACGCGATGAGCGCGCGCGACGTCCTGCTCCTGCTCGGCTGTGCGCTCCTCGTCGCCTGGGTGCGCCTCCTGCCGCTCGACGCGAGCCGCATGGACGCCGACCATACGTACGTCGGCGCGGACGGCTACGCGCACGTCTACCCCGGCGACTACGACGGCTACCTCTGGCTGCGGCACGCGCGCACGCTGCTCGCGACCGGCGATCCGTGCGACGCGGTCGTCGACGGCGCGTGTCGCGACGAGCACACGACCGCGCCGGTCGGCGCGCGCTCGCCGTACGCGCGCAGCCTCCACGTCCACGCCGTCGCGGCCCTGCATCGGCTCGTGACCACGTGGGCGCCGCAGCAGCCATTGCCCGACACGGCGACGCTGCTGCCGGTCGTCGTCGGGGTCGCGGGCGTCCTGCCGGCGTTCGCGATCGGTCGCATGCTGGCGGGGCCGGTGGCCGGCGTGTTCGCCGGCGTCATGACGATGCTCGACCCGCTCGTGCTCGGGCGCTCGATCGGCGGCGACAACGACGTCTGGAACGTCGTCCTGCCGCTCTACACGCTCTGGCTCGTGCTGCTGGCGCTCCGGGCCCGCGGCACCGGCGCGCGCGTGGCGTGGGCGATCGCCGCGGGCGCGTGCACCGGCCTCCACGCGTGGGCGTGGAGCGGGTGGATGTTCACGCACGTGGTGCTCGCGGCGGGGCTCGTCGCGCTGGTGCCGCTCGAAGGGCGCCGGGCGGCGGTCGTGCTCGGGGTGTTCGTCGCCGCCTCGGCGATCGCTTCGATCCTCACGCCGGAGGGCGGCTACCTTCGACTGCCGCGCGCAATGATCGACGCCGTCGTCCCCCACGCCCCGCCGGCGGCCGAGCTCGCGTGGCCGAGCGCGCTCCGGATCGTCGACGAGCTCCGCCGTCTCGATCCGTCCGCGCTGCTGCGGCTGGCCGGCGGTCCCCTCGTGCTCGCCGGTGCGATCCTCGGCGTGGTGCTGTCGCTTTCCCCAGGCGGCGTCGTGCGCGCGGGCGGTGTCCTGCTCGCGGTCTGGCTCGCGGCCGGCGTCTGGATGGCGTCCGGCGGCGTCCGCTACCATCTCCTCTTCGTGCCGCCGCTCGCGGTCGCGTGCGCGATCGCGATCGGTCGTGCGACGACGCGCGTCCGGCGTGAGATCCGCTCCGCGGGCCGCGGCTATCGCGTCGTCGCGACGACCGTGCTCGGCGGCGTGCTGGCGCTGGCCCTCCTGCGGGCGCTGGCGCCGGGGTGGTCGCTCGCCAGCTCGCATCGGCCGCGCATGAACGACGCCTGGTGGGACGCGCTGACGCAGCTCCGCGACACGACGTCACCCGACGCCATCGTCCACGGCTGGTGGGACTTCGGGCACTGGACGACGTACGTCGCCGAGCGGCGCGCGGCGAACGACGGCAGCGCGCTGGAGACGCACGTCCCCTACTGGACGGCCCGTGCGCTGCTCGCCGCGGACGAGACGGAGAGCGCCGGCATCCTGCGCATGCTGAGCTGCGCGTCGGACGCGCTGCCGCGCCCGGAAGGCGCGCGCGGCGCATACGCGACGGTTCGGCGCAGCGGACGCGAGCCCGCGGCGGCGTTCGCCATCGTGAGCGCGCTCGTCGAACGCGACGCCGCCGCCGCGGACGACCACCTCCGCGCCGAGGGGTTCGGGACGGCGGAGCGTGCGGAGATCTTGCGCGCGACGCACTGCACGCCGGCCGACTCCTACCTCGTCCTCTCGACGCGACTCCTCGACACGCGCACGGCGCTCGTCGATCTCGGCGCCCGGGACCCGCGACGCGGCCCGATCCCGCAACGCGCGTTCGACGCGAGCGACCCGGGCACGCCGTTCCTCGCGCGCTGGGTGCCGTGCGAGCCGGTGCGGGATGGCGAGCGCGTCTGCCCGATCGACGCGTCGATCGCGGGCGGAACGATCCGGCTCGCGTCGGTGTCCTGGCCGGAGACCGCGCCCGACCGCGCCGTGCTGGCGAGTGGCCGCGCTGGCGGGACGGCGACGACGGGCACACCGGCGCTCGTCCTCGTCGCGGGCGCGAGCGGCCTCGCGCGCTACACGCCGCCGGACCCCGCGCACCCGGACCTCGGCGTGCTGATCGACGTCCCGAACACGCGCGTGCTGGTCGGCGCGCCCGCGTTCCTCGGCTCGACGCTGGTGCAGCTGCTCCATCTCGACGGCCGCTGCGCGAGCCGCTTTGCGAAGGTCGACGAGCGGAGCGCCGCGGGCGAGCGGGTGACGACGTGGAAGCTGCGCTGGCCCTGACGCGGCGTCGCGGGAGCCGCGGCGCCGTTCAGCGATTCGTCACGGCGCGCAGGCGCGCAGCGCCCTGCTCTGGCACGCGATCACCGGCGGGTAGTTGGCCAGGAACCAGTCGATGATCGGCGCGATCGCGTCGTCGATCTGGCCCTTGCACTCGGCGGTGACGACCGGATCGCCGAAGCGGCCGTCGCAGGCGGTCTGGAGCGTGTCGGAGAACATATGCACCGAACCGTTCGTCGCCACGTACGCCTCGACGTTCGACACGGCGTGCACGCAGGCGTCGCAGCGGTTCAGGCCGCCGCAGCACCCCTGCTTGACCTGCTTCTTGACGGGGCCGCGCAGCTTGCGGAGCATCTTGTAGACCACCGTCTCGTCGACGGGCTGCTGAAAATCGACGCCGGCGAGGCGGTCGACCGCGTTCGCGACGAACTTGCAGATCGGCTCCGTCGCACCAGTGCCGCGGCAGGCCTTCGCCAGGCGCTGGCCGCTCACGAGCAGGAACGAGGTCGCGCTCGATGCGGGAAGGCTGCTCAGCAGCGTGGCGCCCGCCACGACCAAGCACCCGAGGATCGCGGCACCCTTCAGCTTCGTCATCTCACGTCCTCCCGTGTCGGGCAGTGGCGGTCCGCGAAACGCTACGCCACTGGATCATTCGACGTCAAGCATGATCATCCGCTACATGGCCTCTGCGCGGGCCCCGACGCCGTCACCGACGCAGGTAGAGCTCTTCGCCGGGCGAGACGAGCAGGCGATCGACGGTGATCGGCCGGCACCCTCCCCGCGGCGTGATCGCGTGCAGGCGGAAGCCGCGACGCTCCAGCGATCCGAGGAAGACGCGCGGGTCGTGGCCGGCCCGGGCGAGCACGTCGGGGCGGAACTCCACCACCAGCTGCACCTGCGGGGCGCGATCCAGGAGACGCTGCGCCCCGGCCAGGACCGCCGGCTCGGCCCCCTCGGCGTCGATCTTGACGAGGTCGGGAGGCGGCGTATCGGAGGCGAAGTACGCGTCGAGCGACGTCGCCTCGATCTCGAGCGGCACGGCCTCGTCGTCCCAGCCGGCCAGCTCCGCCGGCGCAAAGGCGTACAGGCTCGAGCTGCCCTGCTGTCGCGAGAGCCGATGCAGCGTCACGCGGCCCGGACGGTCGGTCACGGCGAGCGGCACGACGCGCACGCCCGCGGCGAGGCCGTTCGCCGCCAGCGTGCGCCGCAGCAGCTCCACCATGCGCGGGTTGGCCTCGAAGGCGGTCACCGAGCCGCTCGGCCCGACGCGCGACGCGAGCAGCAGCGAGAACCACCCGACGTTGGCCCCGACCTCCACGATGCGCTGGCCCGGGCGCACGAGACGCAGCAGCGCGCGCGTGACGCCCGGCTCCCAGTAGCCGCGCACGACGAGGCTCGGGAGGAGGCTCGTGTCGCGCGCGTCGAGATGGAGCAGCTGCCCGAAGACGGTCTGGGTGAGGAGCGTGTGCTCGCCGACGTACGTGCACGGACGCTGGAGGTACCCCGACATGCGGCGCGCCAGCGCCACCGGACGGCTGACGCCGGCGGCGAAGAGCAGCCGCTGGAGTCGATTCACGAGCGGCTGCACGCGGTCCTCACGCAGCCGACCCCGCCTCCGCCAGGCGGCGGAACTCCTCGCTCCCGTGCATGAGCTCCTCCCAGCTTCCGACCGCCGCGATCCGTCCGCCGGCGAGCAGCACGAGACGATCGCACGGTCGCACGCTGCTCAGGCGATGCGCGACCACGACGAGCGTGCACGTGCCGCGGAGCGCCTCGATCGCGCCGAGCAGCGCCGCCTCGGTGCTGTTGTCGAGCGCCGAGGTCGCCTCGTCGAACACGAGCAGGCTCGGCGCGTGGTACAGCGCCCGCGCGATGCCGACGCGCTGCCGCTGACCGCCCGAGAGGCGCACCCCGTTCTCGCCGACGATCGTGTCGAGGCCCTCGGCCAGGCCCGCGACGAGCTCCGCGAGCTGCGCCGTCGCGATCGCCGCCGCCAGCCGCGCCTCGTCGATCGCGTGCGGCGCCACGCCGAGCGCGACGTTGCGGCGCAGCGAGTCGTCGACGAGCGCCACCGCCTGCGGCACGTATCCGATCGCCCGCTGCCAGGCGCGCGGGTCGGCGGGCAGCGGGCGGCCGTCGACGAGGATCGCGCCCGCCGTCGGCGCGAGGAGGCCGGTGAGGACGTCGACCAGCGTCGTCTTGCCGGAGCCGGTCGCGCCCACGATGCCGACGGACTCGCCGCGCCGGATCGTCAGCGACACGCCCTGCAGCGCCGCCTGCTCGGCCCCGTCGTACGTGAAGTCGACGTGGCGGAGATCCAGCGTCTCGTCGAAGGCGAGCGGGGCGACGGGAGTGTCGCTCGGCGGCGCGGCCGTCGACAGGCGCGCGAGCTCGGCGGCGAGCTCGTGCACGGCCGCCGATCCGAGCCGCACCTCGCTCACCGACTGCATCCAGCGATTGAGCGAGGGAATCACGCGAAAGCCGGCATACGCCCACAGCCCCAGCAGCGGCACGAGCTCGGGGCCGGTGCGCCCGAGCAGCGTCGCGCAGAGGACGAGCACGAGCGCCGCGAGCACGAACGTCGTCTCGACGAGGAGACGCGGCATGACCGCGAGCATGTCGCTCCGGCGCCGGACGGCGGCGATCGCGGCCTGGCGACGCGCGAACTCGTCGAAGAAGAACCCCTCGCGACCGAGCACGCGAAGCTCCTTCGCGGCGCCGAACGTCTGCTGCACGTCCTGGAGCACGTCGCGCTCGAGGCGCAGCAGCTGCGCGCCCCATCGCGTCGACCGGGTCCGCGTGACGCCGAGCAGCGTCACGCCGGCGCCGCCGACGCCGACGGCCACCGCGAGGGTCAGGCCGGGTGCGGTCGCGACGAGGACCGCGGCGAGCGCCAGCACGACCAGCGTCTCGGTCGCGAGCGTCACCGCCGGCGCGAGCACGTGGCGAAAGACGGCGTCGACCGCGGTCGTCACGTTGCGGATCAGCTCCGCGGAGTTGCGTCGCAGGCGGAACGTCCACGGTGCGCCGAGATAGGCGCCATAGATGCGCCGCGCCAGCGCCGCGCGCGCCTGCGCGGCCCACGCGGCCTGGCGCCACGCGAGCGCCGCCAGGACGCCGTTCTTCGCGAGATGGACGACGACGAGGGCGAGCGTGGCGACGACGACGACCGCCCGCTCGCCCGCATCGTGCAGCGCGGCGGGCAGCGGCATCGCCGATGCGCCGGCGGGATCCGCGACGACGCGCATGAACGCGTACAGCGCCGCCGCCCCCAGCGCCTCCGCGCCTGCCGCCACGACCGACAGCAGGATCAGCCCGGCCCAGCGCCGCCGAGCGCGGCCGTCGAGCAGTGCGAGCGCCGCACGAATGGTCCTCACGCCCTGCCGGGTGTACAAGCCGGCCGGTCGAACTCCAATGGCCCGCCTCCTGTTCGTCCAGCCGTCCCTGCAGCCGACCGGCGGCGGCAACGGCGTGGCCGCCTGGATGCTCCAGACGCTGGCCGATCGGCACGACGTCACCCTGCTCACCTGTGCCCCGTTCGAGCCGCGAGCCACCGACGACTTCTTCGGCACCGGCCTCGCCGCACGTCGGATCGCGCATCGGCTCGTCGCGACGTGGTGGCGCCCGGTGCTCGAAGCGGCGCCCGTCCCGCTGCATCTCCTGCGCGACGCGCTGCTCCTGCGCCACGTCCGACGTCTCGAGGCGAGCGTCGATCTCGTCGTCTCCGCGAACAACGAGTGGCCGCTGCACGGCACGGGCGTCAGCTACGTGCACTATCCGTCGCGCGCCCGCCCGCGTCCGGAGGTCGACATGCGCTGGTACCACCGCGCCGGCCCGCTCGCGCTCTACTACGCGGTCAGCGACCGCCTCGCGGCTTTCGACGCCGCCGATGTCCGCCGCCAGGTGCTGCTCGCGAACTCCGAGTGGACGGCCGCGCATCTCCGTCGCGTGCACGGCGTGGACGCGCGGACGGTGTATCCGCCGATCGCCGGAACGTTCGTCGTGCGCGGCTTCGAGGAGCGCGAGGCGCGCGTGCTCTGCGTCGGCCGCTTCTCGCCGGAGAAGGCCTTCGAGCGCGCCGTCGCCATCGTCGATGCGCTGCGCGGCCGGGGTCACGCGCTGGCGCTGACGATCGTCGGCAGCCCGGGCATGCCGGCCTACGAGCGGCGGATCCGCGCGCTCGCGGCCGACCGCGCCTGGCTCGACGTGCGCAGCGGGTTGTCGCGCGCGGCGCTGCTCGCGCTCATGAGCCGATGCCGCTTCGGCCTGCACGCCATGGTCGACGAGCACTTCGGCATGGCGCCGGCGGAGATGGTGGAGGCGGGCTGCCTCACGTTCGTGCACCGCAGCGGCGGACAGACCGAGATCGTGCGCAGGGACGATCTCTCGTGGATCGACGTTCCCGACGCGGTGGCGCGGATCGAGCGCGCGTTGCTGGACGACGCGCACCGCCAGCGCCTGCTGGTGCACGTGGCCGGGCTCCGCGGCCGCTTCACCCCGGCAACCTTCTGCGCACGGGTGGACGCGATCGTCGACGAGACGCTCGCGCTCAGGACCCGGCGATGAGCGGCCGCGCGATCGCCGCCCACGCGTCGGGCCAGCGCACCGTCGCCTCGCGCCCCACGCCGGCCCGCAGCCGGTCGAGGAGCGGGCCCGGCGCCGGGCTCAGGAGGCGGTGCAATGCGTCCGCCAGCTCGGCGGCGTCACGGAAGAGGAGTCCGTTCTCGTCGTCGCGGACCAGCTCGCCGAGACACGGGCCGTAATCCAACGCGACCACCGGCAGGCCCGCGCCGAAACAATCGAGCACCTTCATCGGCAGATCGAGGCCGGACGCCGAGCGATGGAGGCACAGCCCGAGGTCCGCGACGCCGAGGAGCTGCGGATAGTCGTCGGCCGGCAGCCACGCCGTGCGCAGGAGGACCCGCTCCAGGCCGAGCGCGGCGAAACGGCGCTCGTACTCCGTGCGCCGCGGGCCGTCGCCGCTGACGACGACCGCCACCGCCGGACCGTCCTCCGCGCGCAGCCGCGCGTCCCACGCGACGGCGGCGTCGACGAGCAGGTCGAAGTCCTCGTCGGCGCCCCAGCTGGTGGGACTCACGACGAGGGCCGGACGTCGCGCCGACTCGGGGAGCCGCAGGGTCGCGGCCAGCTGCGTGAACGCCGCGTGCCGCGCCGCCGGCGGAATCGGCACGAAGCGTCGCGCGGGGCGATCCGGCAGGACGTGCGCCCGTCCCACGCCCCAGCCGTCGAGCCGCTCGGCGAGCGCGCGCGAGACGCAGAGGTGCGCGTCGGCCCGCCGTCCCGCCCAGCGCTCGTGGCGGCGCGCGAGGCGCACCAGCGGATGACGTGCTCCGAGCGAGAGCGCCAGCATCGCCCAACCGAGGTTGTGCCAGTCGACGATGAGCCGCGCGCGGCGCAGGCGGGCCGCGATCCAGGCGACGAGCAGCGCCGGGATCGCGGGCGGGTTCTGCACCAGGATCACGGCCGGCCTGGGCGTCCGCCAGAGCAGCGTCGCGAGCAGCGCCCCGGACAGTCGGAGCGCGTTCCAACCCGCGACCAGCACGAAGAGCGGGCGCGGCAGGCGGTGCCGCTCCGAGACGGAGGGTGACGGCAGGCGATGCACGCGCACCGCGGGACGGTCGTCGAGGTCGCTCGGGAGATCGTGCTCGACGCAGCCGACGAGATCGACGTCGGCGTTGCTGTCGGCGAGCGCGGCCGCGTGGTACAGCATGCGCGGGCTGCGCCCGAGGTCGCCGAGGACGACGACGGTCACCCGAATGCGAGGCATGGGAGCGGCCCGGTGGCTATAGACGACGCGTCGCCACCGCGCCACGCGCTCGCGCGACTCGCGATCGCGGGCGGTGGTACCGGCGGCCACGTCTTCCCGGCGGTGGCGATCGCCGAGACGTGCAACGCATCGCGCCCGACACTCGACGTGCTCTTCCTCGGCACGGCGACGGGCTTTGAAGCGCGCATCGCGCCGGCGCACGGCCTGCGCTTCGCCGCCGTGCGGGCGGCGCCCTTCTACGGCGTCGCCCGCCTCGATCGCGTCCGCACCCTCTCCCACCTCTTCGCCGGCGTCATGGACGCGCGCCGCATCCTGCGCGCCGAGCGCGTGCAGCTCGTGCTCGGTCTCGGCGGCTTCGCGAGCGCCGGCGTCGTGCTCGCCGCGCGCAGCCTCGGCGTACCGGCCGTCATCCACGAAGCGAACGCCACCGCCGGCCTCGCGAACCGCGCGCTCGGCCGCGTCGCCGACCGCGTGTTGCTCGGCTTCGCCGACGCGATGGCCGACTTTCCGCCCGGGCGATGCACCGTGACCGGCACGCCGGTGCGACCGGCCCTGCTGTCGATCGCCGCTGGGCGGACGCCGCTCGGGCGCCCGTTTCGACTTCTCGTGATGGGAGGGTCCCAGGGCTCGCCGTTCCTCAACACGCACGCTCCCGAGCTCGTGACGGCGATCGCCCGCCTCGGCGTCTCCGTGACCATCCGGCATCAGACGGGGGCGGGGGGGCCCGAGGCGGTCCGCGCCGCCTACGCCGACGCGGGCATCGCCGCCGACGTCACGCCGTTCCTCGACGACGTCCGCGCCGCGTACGAGCACGCCGACTTCGCGATCACCTGTGCGGGCGCCGGCACGCTGTCGGAGCTGGCGGCGATCGGCCTGCCCGCGCTCGTGGTGCCGCTCGCGAGCGCGGCCCGCGATCACGAGGTGGCGAACGCCCGCGCGGCCGCCGAGTCCTCCGGCGTCTGGTGGACGACCGAGCGCACGTGGGACACGACGACGCTCGCACAGCGCATCGCCGTGCTCGCGGGCGACGCGGCGGCATGGCGAGCGGCGAGCACGCGCATGCGCCGGGGCGCCACGCCCGCTGCCGCCACCCATATCCTCGCCGCTTGTGACGAGCTCCTCGCCGCGCGCGCCGGCTGAGCCGGTCAGCGACGCGTGCGGCCCCGCACCAGGATCACGCACGCCGCCGCCGCGGCGACGACCAGGGCCGTGTTGAGCACGCTCTGCGTGAGCGCCGCGACGATCGCCACCGCACCGCCCGCGACCGCCACGCCGTAGAGCACCAGCACCGCACGGCGATGGCTCATCGTGCCGTCGTCCACGAGACGATGATGCAGGTGGGCGCGGTCGGCGCGGACGATGCCGCGCGGGCCGCTGGCGCGCGTACGGCGCACGATCGCCAGCGCCATGTCGACGATGGGGAGCCCGAGCGCCAGCACGGAGGACAGGACGACGACGACCGTGGCGCTCTTCTCGAGCCCCTGCAGCGCGAGCAGCGCGATCAGGTAGCCGACCAGCAGGCTGCCGCTGTCGCCGAGGAAGATCGAGGCGGGCGCGAAGTTGTGCACCAGGAACCCGGCCAGCGCGCCGACCAGCACCGCCCACAGCGGCAGGACGTCCGCCCGTCCCTCGATCCACGCGATGACGAGCAGCGTCCCCGCGCCGATGAGCCCGACGCCCGCCGCGAGGCCGTCGAGCCCGTCGATCAGGTTGAAGGCGTTGGTGATGGCGACGATCCAGACGACGGCCAGCAGCGCACCGACGCCGCCGAGGGCGACGTAGGCTCCCGTGAAGGGATTCGTCACGCCGGCGATCCAGTGGCCGCCTGCGACCGCCAGCGCCGCGGCGACGATCTGCGCGACGAGCTTCGTCGCCGGCGCCGTGCCGCGCACGTCGTCGAGCGCGCCGGCCGCGACCATGACCAACGCGCCCGCGAGCAGGCTCCAGGTCCGTGCGCCTTCTCCGAGGCTCAGCAGCGTCAGCGGAGCGCCGACCGCGGCGCCGACGGCGATCGCGCCGAAGATCGCCGTCGCCACCGCGAGACCGCCGAGACGCGGCGTGGGCGTCGCATGCACCCGACGGGCGTCCGGCTCGTCGACGGCGCCCAGGCGCAGCGCGAGCCGTCGCGCTGCCGGCGTCGCGGCGAGCGAGATCGTCGCGGCCAGCACCGCGAGCAGGAGCACCTCCACCGGCGCAGCCTGTAGCACGCGGCCGGGTGCGCCTGCCCGACCGGCAGGTCGGCCCGCGAGGGCACCGTCGAACCGGCGAGGTCCGTGCGAACCTCACGCCGGGCGCTCGCCGGCGACCGTCGAGCGATACAGCTCGCGCCGATGGCCGTCGTAGTCGTCGAACGCCTGATGGACGCACAGCCGGTTGTCCCACATGACGAACATCCCGACCTCCCAGCGCAGGCGACAGGTGAACGCAGGCTGGTGACGTGGTCGACCAGGAATCCGAGGATCGGCGCGGCCTCTTTCGGCTCGAGTCGCTCGATGCCGACGGCGTAGGTCTCGTCGCAATGGAGCGCCCGCTCGCCGGTGCGCGGATGGGTGCGGACGAGCGGGTGGAAGCTTCCGCGCACCTTGCGTGCGAGGTCGTCGGGCAGTGCGGCCATCCCCTTCGTCTGCGCGAGCCGTCCGATGGGACCGTCGCCGGGCGCCGCATGGGCCCGCGCCGACTCGAGCACGTTGCCCATTGACATGTGCACCTTTCAGCGGCTGGAGCAGACTAGGAACGACAACCCTGGGACGTTGACGGAGCGGCTTCTTATCAGACGTTCGGCTGTGGTCCCTTCCCCGTCCTCTCAGCGTGCGCGGGGCAGACAACGCCCGATCGAGGCTGGGAACGGGGCTAGCCGCGCGCCCCTACCGGCTCCCGAGACGGACACCTCCATCCCTCGATCAACGGCCGCCGACGAGTGGGGGGTTGGCTCGGACCCTGGCGCGACGCGGCAGCCGCATTACGGCGGGGGCGCGCTCCGGGACCGGGTCGCCAGCATCCAGCGACTGCCCGAGGTGGGTCAGGATGCGGGCGATCACGGCGGGATCGTCGATCGTCGCGAGCACGACCATGCGCCCGCCGCACCGCGGGCAGGCGAGCACGTCGGCTTCGAACGCTCGCCGCATCAGCTCCGCCCAGGATCGGTAGCGGGGGCGGCGTGCGCGGCTCGCCGGCGGCGGGCCGGGCGCCGTCGTCCCGACGCCGCCCGCCAGGGCCGTCGGAGGGCGCTCCCGCGCGTCGCCCGCGGGCACGACTGCGGCGCGCCACGGCGCGCTCAAAAGCCAGGACGCCGTGATAGAGGAGTAGATTCACCCGCGGCCGCGGGAATAGCGGCACGAGCCGCGCGAGCAGCTCCGGCGGCGTGAACACGAGATGCGTCGTGCCGTCGGACATAGGGCCGTTGCAGGGCGAGCGCCACCCGGCCATCGCGTGGAGCCGCCGCTGCAGCCGCTCTGTCCGAGCGGCGCCTGCGCAGATAGCGACAGAGCTGCTGCTGCAGGCGGGGGCGATCAATGGCGGCGACCCGGACGGCGGCGTGGAGGTCGAGCCCTCGGCGTGCGCATTACGTAGGGGCACGTGCCGATCCACCCACGGCGCGTCCGGGTCGGCGCCGAGGCGCTGGCGGGCCGCAGCCCAGTGACGCCCGCCCGAGCGCGGCGCGCCCGAGCACCGCCGCGCGTGTCAAGCCGGCCAACGCGAGCGAATCCGCGGGCAGCGGATCGCCGTCCTCGTCGCCGTCCGCCGCGGCGACGACCCCCAGCTGCGCGAGCCGCCGGCGCACGCGCTGGACCACGCGCGCGACGTCGGCGTCGGTCGGGGGCGGCGCGGGATGGAAGGCGAGCGTGTCGTCCGCCTGGCGCACGAAGACGCCGTCGAGCACCAGCGTGTGGAAGTGGACGTGGAGATTGAGCGCGCCCCCGAACCGCTGGATGCTCGTGACGGTCCCCGTCTCGCCGCCCGACAAGCCCCGCGCGCTTCGCCTGGCGACGATAGGCCGCGCGCAGCGCCCGCACGAACACGCCCAGCACCGTCCGGCACAGGCGATGATCGTAGGCGAGCCGGTAGCGCGGCCGATGCGGTACCGAGAGCACCCACTGGCGCACGGGTACATCGGGCGGGAGCACGTGCTCGACGAGGTGGGCCGCCCGCTCGGCCATGCGCCGCCCGCCGCAGCTCGGACAGATGCCGCGCCCCTTGCAGCTGAACGGCACGAGCCGCTCGAAGGCGCAGCCGCCACACCGCACGCGCGCGAAGCCGTGGGCAAGCACGCCGCAGCGGAGGAACTTCCGGAACGCCTGCACGACGAACCCGGGAAGCCCGGCGCCGTCGGTGCGGTCGCGGACCTCGGCGGCGAGCGCGCTCCAGTGCGCCCGCACGACGCCATGGAGCACGCTCGTCGTCGGGGAGCGCGGGACGTACACGCCGCCCATGACGCTCGCTCGGAGCGAACCTGGGGCCACCCGAGGCGCCGGTCGTGCGCGCGTGGGCAGGTTTCAGCGAGCGCCGCCGCGCAACGAACCGTTGCATGCGGCGGCGCGGGACGGGATACGACCCGGTTCCCTCCCCGACCGCCGCAGTGCTACGTCCGCCCCATGCACGACCTCCTCACCCTCACGCTGACCGAGCTGCGCGACCGCCTGCACGCCCGCAAAGCCTCCCCGGTCGAGCTGATGCAGGCGGTTCTCGCCCGCATCGACGAGACCAACCCCGACCTGAACGCCGTCTGCTCGCGCCGCGACCCCGACGCGTGCCTCGCCGACGCCCGGGAGTCGGAGGCCCGCATCGCCCGCGGCGAAGCGCGCCCGCTCGAAGGCATCCCGCTCGGCGTGAAGGAGCTCGAGGAGGCCGCCGGCCTGCCGCACACCGAGGCGTCGATGCTGTTCAAGGACCGCGTCGCGACCCAGGACTCGATCCAGGTCGAGCGTCTCAAGGCCGCGGGCGCGATCGTCGTCGCGAAGACGAACGCGCCCGAGTTCGGCGCGCCCGCGTTCACGAAGAACCGCGTCTACGGCGTGACGCGCTCGCCGTGGAACCTCGAGCTGACGCCGGGCGGGTCGAGCGGCGGCTCGTCGGCGGCGATGGCGGCGGGTGTGATCCCGCTCGTCACCGCGGGCGACGGCGGCGGCTCCATTCGCATCCCGGCGAGCTTCACGGGCTGCTTCGGGCTCAAGCCCTCGTGGGGCCGCGTCGCGCGCGAGCACGGCGACCAGTGGGAGTACGGGTGCACCGCGGTCTACGGGCCGCTCACGAAGACGGTCGAGGACGCGGCGCTGTTCATGGATCAGGTCGTCGGCGCCGACGCGCGCGATCCGCACAGCCTGCCCCACCCCGGCTACTTCTACGTCGAGCGCGTCGCGGCGGGCATGCCCGAGAAGCTGCGCATCGGCTTCTCGCCGGACCTGGGCTACGCGGTCGTGCAGTCCGACGTCGCCGCGGCGGTCGCCGACGGCGTGCGCGTCTTCGAGACGCTCGGGCACCGCATCGAGCCCATCAGCGGTGGACCGCCGGAGCTGGGACGCGCCTGGGGTCTCCTCGGCAGCTTCCTCATGGCCTCGCGGCTCGACGGCCACCTGGCCGGACGCGAGGAGCTGCTCGGCCGCGGCCTCCTCGCCGGCGTCCGGATGGCCGACGACATGAGCCCGGCCCTCTTCGCGAACCTGGCGCGCGCCCGCGACAAGCTGAACGTCTGGGCCGCCGACGTGTTCTCGAAGGTCGACCTGCTGGTGACGCCGACCGTGCCCTTCGACCCGTACGAGGCGCCCGGCCCCTACCCGACCGAGACCGAGGGCCGGCCGCAGCCGTGGTCGAACGTCGGCTCGTTCACCATTCCCTTCAACCTGTCCTGGCATCCGGCGGCGAGCGTGCGCGTCGGGCTGTCGAAGGCCGGCCTGCCGATGGGCATGCAGATCGTCGGCCCCCGCCACCGCGACGACCTGGTGCTCCAGGCCGCCCGCGCCTTCGAGCGCGAGCGCCCCTGGCACCCCCACTGGCCGCTGCGCTGGTAGCCGGCCGCGCCCTTCGCTAAACGACTCGAACGCCCGTTTGGGACATCCGACGCGAGGAGAACTACGGCGATGACCGACGAAGAGCTGGAATCCAAGATCAAGGCCATGAGCTTCTGGTCCGGGAAGAACAAGATGACGATCGAGGACATGGCGACCGTGCAGCCGGGCCTCGCGCGCATCATGCCCGAGATCGGCATCCGCACCTGGAAGCTGTGGTACGCCGCCAAGAACGGCAACTGGCCGATGGCGAAGTTCCAGTGGAAGGAGACCAAGGGTCTCTTCGAGCTGGGCGCCTTCATGCGTCCGAAGCACGAGGAGGCGATCAACCAGTACCTCGAGGAGAACTGGAAGACCCTCGAGAAGCCGATCGCCGACAAGGACTTCCCGGCGTTCGACGCCGCCTTCAAGGCGGTCGTGGAGTCGGCGAACGCCTACCACGAGCTGAAGGACAAGCCCTACATCTACTGGAAGCTGCCCGAGACGCCGCCGCCGGACCTGGACATGACGCCGCGGCCGTCGGCGAAGAAGTAGTCTCCCCGCGGCGCGGGCGGGATGCCGCTCGCGCCGCGGGCCACGCCCTGGCGGGGACGATCGACCGCCAGAGGCCGCCGCTCGGCTCAGCGCGCAGCATCATGAGGGTGCTGGCCGTCGAGTGATCGTACCCGCGCCAGGTGTCCCAGGTGATGCCGTTCGCATAGGAGGCGGTCGTGCCCGGCGCCGGGAATCGTAGGTGGTGAAGGCGCGACCGGCGTTCGAGGCGAGCGAGTCGCCGATCGTGCCGCCGACCATGGCACCGATCGACAGCGTGTAGCTCGTGGCGGCGTTGCCGACGCCAAACCCGACATACTTGGCGAAGCCATCCGTGTGAAGTCGTTCAGCTCGACGTAGAGCTCGTGCGCGCCGCCCTGGGTGAGGGCCGACAGGCGGTCGTTGCCGAGCCGGTGATCACCGGCGACGCTGCCGAAGCCGGCGGCGTACTCCGCCCACCCGCGATGGAAGTCGCCCAGGCCCGACCGCCGCTGGAACACCGTCCAGCCGCCGCCGTCGGTCGTCATGTCGTGCAGGCGGCGATGCCCACCGGCCGGGCGAACCGGAGGCGTGAGGACGTCGCCGGTGCGATGGACGTGCTGTTCGAGAACCCGTCGAAGGCGGCCGTCGGCAGGTCGAGCGACATGGGCGCGGCGACGGGAACGTGCTGGCGCAGTGGAGCGTGGCGAGCGGTTACCCTTGGTGACGTCGACCAGAGCTGAAGGACGAGCACCGACCGGGCCGAGGGGGGACCGTCAGCGATAGGTTGCCAGCACGCGGTCGTTCGTCGCGAGCACTTCCGCAGCCAACCGCCGGAAGTCCTCCGAGATGCGAGCGTCTTCCGTCGCCGCACCCCAGAAACGACCAGCCGCCTCGGCCGCCCGCACCCACAGCGCGCGCCGGTCGACGGGCGGGATACGCGGCTCGAACGGCCGCTCCACGATCTCGCCGGTCGGGCTCGGGCGGTAGTGCATGGGCAGCATGTCGTACGCCGGCGCCAGGCACAGCGGCATCACGGCGTCGATGGCGAGGCTGACGTTGCCGAAGTGCATGTCGCTGTTGCGTATCATGCTTCCAAAGAATGCCTGGAACCGCAGCGCGTCCGCGTCGACGGCGCCGAGCCATCCGTCTTGCTCGAGACGATCCGCCGCCAGCAGCCAATCGTCCAGAGTCCCGTGATAGGCGTTCGAGAGGGCCTGCAGGGAGATGACGCCGAGCCGCCCGTGCAAGCCGACGCGGTCGAAGCGCGTGACCTCCAGGAACGTGCGATCCTCCGCCTCGAGGATCTCCGTCGTGCAGGCGGCGGCGCCGGCCTCCCGCAATGCGGCGAGGGCGAGCTGCTCGCACACGAGCAGGTCGGCCCACCGCACCCCGAACGCCGTCTCCCGGGTCGGCGTGAACTTGACGATCACGTGCCTCGCCCCGGAACGATCGAGGACGGTGGCGGTGAACTTGGGCTGCTCCCCCCCTGCCGATGATCCAGGCACGTCGTTGGCGAGCGCCGCAGTTGCCAACGACGCATAGGCGGCGGCTCGCCGACCGGCCTCGATCCCCTCCGGGGAGGCCAGGCGTCTGCGCTCGAAACGCTCGAGCGCCGACGCGCCCAGGATGAAGTTTCCGGGCGTGTCGTCCCCGAACGCCAACAGGGCGGCGAGGGTGGTCTCTGCGCTCCAGAGGCGCGGGTCCTCCTGCACGCCGAGCACCGCCGCATGCTTGCGGGCGAAGGCGCGGCCCATGAAGCCCTGGGGTCGCATGTCGTCGAGGAACCAGGGCAGATCGGGGAACGATCCGTCGGCGAACTCCCCGTGCATCCATCCGGGAGCCGGCACCTGGCTGGCGTAGTACCAGCTGCGCGGCGCGATCGCGTGCAGCTGAGCCGCGAGACGCGGCGCGCCCTGCTCGTCGACCCGATACACCGGCCAGCGATCGCCGAGGGCGCGAACCGTCCGCCGAGCCGCGTACCTGGTGGCTCTCGCCTGCCCGATGCGGACGATCGAGTCGCCGGCCCGGCGGACGAGGCGCGACATGGTCGGCTGACTGACCCCCAGCTCTCTCCGCAGGGTCGCGGCCGGCAACGGGCCACGATCGGCCAGCACGGTCAGGACGGGGTTGCCGGGTGCCGCGTGCATGTGAATTGATTCGTGAATTGATACACGAATCGCTACACTGAGGCAATCTGTTTATCGATCAGCGATTTACGAGTCTCAACGCCGACTTCACTGAATGGATTCTCCGCGCTTGAGAAAGCCCGCGCATCACCCCTCGCTGGTCAGCACCGAGACGCAAGACACCGCCGCCGGCCCGCCGAGATTGTGCGCGAGGCCGATCTTCGCCCCCTGCACCTGGCGATCGCCGGCCTGCCCGCGGAGCTGGGTCGCGAGCTCGTAGATCATGCGAACGCCGGTCGCGCCGACCGGGTGCCCGTACGACTTGAGGCCGCCGGACGGATTCACCGGCTTCTCGCCGCCGAGCGACGCCCGCCCCTCCTCCACGAAGCGCCCGCCCTCGCCGCGGGCGCAGAAGCCGAGGTCCTCGTAGTTGAGGATCTCGGTGATCGTGAAGCAGTCGTGCACCTCGGCGAAGTCGACGTCCTTCGCGGTGATGCCCGCCTGCTGGTACGCCGACTCCGCGGCGCGCACCGTCGCATCGAAGCCGACGTAGCCGAAGCTCGGCTTGTAGTACGGCTGCCCGCTCGCGACGGCGAGGCCGATGCCCATCGGGAAGACCGGCGTGCCCTTGAACTGCTGCACCATGTCGGCCCGGCAGACGACGATCGCGGCGGCGCCGTCGGTGGTGGGGCAGCAGTCGAAGAGGCCGAGCGGGCTGTAGATCATCGGCGCCTTCAGCACCGTCGCCTCGTCGACCGGCATCTTGAGGTGCGCCTTCGGGCTCTTGAGGCCGTTCTGGTGGTTCTTCACCGCGACGGCGGCGAGCGTCTTCTTCGACGCGCCGTACTTCGCGAAGTAGCGGTTCGCCGAGAGCGCGAAGATGTGCGGCGCGCGCTCGCCGAAGTCGAGCACCGGGTGGCTCTTGTTCGGGCGGCCGAAGTTGCCGTCGCGCATCTTCTCGAAGCCGACGGCGAGGACGACGTCGTGCATGCCCGAGGCCACCGCGAGACAGGCGTTGCGGAAGGCGTCCATCCCCGAGGCGCAGTAGTTCTGCACGCGCGTGATCGGGCGGCCGAAGAGCTTCAGCGCGTCGCCGAGGGCGTCGCCGCCGAAGGTCGACACCACCGAGCCGACCCACGCCGCCTCGATGCGCTCGCGCTCGCAGCCCGCGTCGGCGAGGGCCTCAGAGACGGCGTCGCAGAGGAGGTCTTCGGGGCTCTTCTCGTACAGCTCGCCGAACTGGGTGCAGCCGGCGCCGACCACGGCCACGGCACGACGGAGATCGAGGGACATGCCGGGGTGTTAGCGCGGATGGCCCGCGCAATGCCACCCCGGCGGGGATCAGTCCAGCTCGTACTTCCGGCGCCAGTCCTCGTCGTCCGGCAGCGGCGGCTGGCGCGCCTTCTCGATCACGTACGAGCCCAGGACCAGGTAGTCCATTTCCGTCCGCATGAAGCAGCGGTAGGCGTCCCGCGGCGTGCAGACGATGGGCTCGCCGCGCACGTTGAAGCTCGTGTTGACGAGGACGGGGCAGCCCGTCCGCTCGGCGAACGCCGCCAGCAGCGCGTGATAGCGCGGGTTGGTCTCGCGATGGACGGTCTGGATGCGCGCCGAGTGGTCGATGTGCGTCACCGCGGGGATCGTCGAGCGCGGGACGTTGAGCTTCTCGATGCCGAAGAGCTTCTCCTGCTCGGGCGTCATCGCGACGCGGTGCTCGGGGCGGACGCCGGCGACGAGCAGCATGTAGGGCGAGTCGACGTCGAGCTCGAACCACTCCGCGACGCGCTCGCGCAGCACGCTCGGCGCGAAGGGGCGGAAGCTCTCGCGGTACTTGATCTTGAGGTTCATCACCGACTGCATCTTCGGTGAGCGCGGGTCGCCGAGGATGCTGCGGCCGCCGAGCGCGCGCGGCCCGAACTCCATTCGGCCCTGCACCCAGCCGACGACCTTCTCGTCGGCGAGGAGCGCGGCGGTGTGCGCGACGAGCGCCGTCTCGTCGGGCGCGCGCTCGAACACCGCGCCGACCTCGCGCAGCACCGCCTCGATCTCGGCGTCCGAGAACTGCGGGCCGAGGTACGAGCCGTGCATCGAGTCGCCTTCGGAGCGCACGCGACGGTCCTGGCCGAGCACCTTGTGGTGGATCGCGAGCGCGACGCCGAGCGCACCGCCCGCGTCGCCGGCCGCGGGCTGGATCCACAGCCGCTCGAACGGCCCCTCGCGCAGCAGCCGCCCGTTGCCGACGCAGTTGAGCGCCACGCCGCCGGCGAGGCAGAGGTTGCGCATCCCGGTCTCGCGCTGGACGTGCCGCGCCATGCGCAGCATGACCTCCTCGGTGACGACCTGCACCGACGCCGCGAGGTCCATCTCGCGCTGGGTGAGCGGCGACTCGGGCTTGCGCGGCGCGCCCTGGAACAGCTCGTCGAACGCGGGCGACGTCATGGTGAAACCCGCGAGGTAGTCGAAGTAGCGCATGTCGAGCTTGAAGGAGCCGTCGTCCTTCAGGTCGACGAGGGTGCCGAGGATCAGGTCGACGTAGCGCGGCTCGCCGTAGGGGGCGAGGCCCATCACCTTGTACTCGCCCGAGTTCACCTTGAAGCCGGTGTAGTACGTGAACGCGGAGTAGAGCAGGCCGAGCGAGTGCGGGTAGTGCAGCTCGGCGTGGATGTCGAGCTCGCGGCCGCGTCCGACGCCCCACGACGACGTCGCCCACTCGCCCACGCCGTCCATCGTCAGCACCGCCGCCTCGAGGAACGGCGACGGATAGAAGGCGCTGGCGGCGTGCGACTCGTGATGCTCGGTGAACATCACGTCGCCCTCGAAGCCCTCGAGCACGCCCTCCTTGCGGATCAGCGAGCGCGTGAAGAGCTTGTCCTTCAGCCACACGGGCATCGCCGTCACGAACTGGCGGAAGCCGCGCGGCGCGACGCCGAGGTACTGCTCGAGGAGGCGCTCGAACTTGAGCAGCGGCTTGTCGTAGAAGCCGACGTAGTCGAGGTCGCTCGCCGCGATGCCGGCCTCGCGCAGGCAGTAGGCGACGGCGTGCGTCGGGAAGCCGGCGTCGTGCTTCTTGCGGGTGAAGCGCTCCTCCTGGGCGGCGGCGACGATCTCGCCGTCGCGGACGAGGCACGCCGCGGCGTCGTGGTAGTAGGCGGACAGGCCGAGGATCAGGGCCACGCGCGCTCCTAGAACTGCTGCCGGTAGCGGTCGACGTCGACCGGCTCGACCGGTCGCCGCACCCACACCGACGTCTGCCCGCTGCGCATCGAGCGGTCGAGGGGATCGCCGAAGAGGCGGCGCACGAGCCCCACCGGCGTCATCACCAGCACCCAGAACACGGAGAGGATGATGCGCGCGTTGATGCGGCCGAGCACCTCCGCGAAGCGCATCCAGCGGCGCTCGACCGGCCCGAGCACCGCCGGCGCGACCAGCCCCGGCACGACCAGGCCCATGCACAGCGCCCCGAGAACCATCGGCGGAACGGTGTGCCCGCGCCACCAGCTGATGAGCGCCAGGAGCCCGAAGACGCCCCCCACGGAGACGCCGAATCGGCGCAGCTCCCGTGGCGTGCGGGCCGGCACGACGGCCGATCCCTCCATCAGAAGATCGTGTAGATGAAGGGCGCCACGGCCGACCCCTGGGTGAAGACGATCAGGGCGCCGAAGAGCACGAGGACCAGAACGATCGGTCCCAGCCACCACTTCTTCCGGACCCGCATGAAGGCCCAGAGCTCGGAGGCGAACGAGGGGCTACCGGCACGACCCATGGGCGGGGAGTCTCTTGGCGCCTCCCCGGGTTGTCAAGGCGAATGGCTACGACCAGTCGCGTTCGACCTCCCGCTGGAGCACCGCCACCGCCTCCTCGATGGCGACCAGGCTCTCGGGATCGCGCCAGCTCCAGGCCTGGATGGCCAACCACAGCAGCTCGTCCCAGGCGGCGTTCAGGCCGTGCTCCTCCGTGGCCGACCGGCCCGGCGGCATCGGCCGGCACCCGGCCGGCCTCTCGGCGCCCGGGCGCGGTGGGAACGGCAGGACGACGGCGCGTGGCTCCGACATTGCGATCCTCCCGCGCATGTTCCTCGCACGAACTCCCTGGTCGCGCGTCGTCCGAATGGTGTACGAACTCCCCACCGAGGTTTCATGGCCACGCCTGGCGACGCTGCCCCGCTGCTGACCGAGCTCGCCTACGAGGCCCCGGACCATCCCGAGGGTTGGACCTGCTTCCTCGGCCGGCTCGGCGAAGTGCTGCGCGGCGTCCTGCCCGGCGTCTTCGTACACGAGATCGCCACCGACCGGCCGCGCCTCGCCGAGACGCGAGACCACGATCCCACCTGGAAAACCGCCTACGAGGAGCACTACGCGCGCCTCGATCTGCGCCGCCGGCGGATCCGCACCCTGCCCGCCGACACGAGCTTCGTCGGCAGCGCGCTGGTGCCCGACGCCGCTCTCGAGTCGTCGGAGTTCTACGCCGACTTCCTGCGCCCGCAGGGCCTCTTCCACCTCGCCGGCGGGGTCGCGCTGCGCACCCCCGACGAGCTCGGCGTGATCCGTGTCGTCCGCCCGCGCCACGCGCCCCCGTTCGACGCCGACGACGTGGCCCTGCTCGACGCGATCCTGCCGCACGTCGGCCGCGCCCTCGACCTGCAGCGCCGCCTCGACACCGCCGAGGCCCGGCGCGACGAGCGGCTCCACGTCCTCGACTGCCTCCCGGGCGGCGTCCTCCTCATCGACACGACGGGCCGCCTCCACGCCGCCAACGCCGTCGCCGAAGCCCTGCTCGCGTCGCGCGACGGCCTCGTCCTCGAGAACGGCCGCGTCCGCACCCTCGACGCCACCGACCACGGCCATCTCCAGGCCCTGATCGCCGTCGCTGCCCCGACGGGCGCCACCGCCCGCACACCTCCCCACGCCCTCCCTATCCGCCGCCGCACCGGCGAGCGCACCCTCGTCCTCGTGGTCGCGCCGCTCCGCGGCGCGCTCCTCCGCGGCACCTCGGCGAACGCCAGCGTCGTGATCTTCGTGAACGACCTCGCCGCCACCCCCGCCGGCGACCCGACCGCCCTCGAAGCCCACCTCGGCCTCTCCCCGGCCGAAGCCCGCCTGACGCTCGCCCTCGCCCGCGGCGCCACCGTCGCCGAAGCCGCCAGAACGCTCGGCGTCACGGAGCACACCGCGCGCACCCAGCTGAAGCGCGCACTGGCCCGGACGCAGACCCGGCGGCAGGCGGAGCTGGTGCGACTGGCGATCACGTCGCCGGCGCTGCTGGGGCCGCGGCGCCGGTAACGGGGGCCGGCCGGTCTCCTCCGTCGCCCTTCCGGCGCGGGTCGCGCCCTAGCGCAGCCCGCGGAAGAACGCCCGCACGTCCTCCGCCAGCAGCTCCGGCTCCTCCATCGCCGCGAAGTGGCCGCCGCGGTCGAAACGGGTCCAGCGGGCGACGTCATACAGTTGCTCCACCCATTTGCGCGGCGGCTTGAACATCTCCTTCGGGAAGATGGCGCAGGCGGTGGGGACGGCGACGCGGAAGCCCTGGGGGGGGAATTTTCCCGCGTGCCTCATCTCGTAGTAGAGACGCGCCGACGACGTCGCCGTCTGGGGGACCCAGTAGAGCATGACGTTGGTGAGCAGGTCGTCCCACGAGAAGCGCTCGAGGACGTCGCCGTCGCAGTCGCTCCAGGCGCGGAACTTCTCGACGATCCAGGCGGCGAGACCGGCGGGCGAGTCGTTGAGGGCGTAGCCGAGGGTCTGGGGCTTCGTGCCCTGGATGCGCTGGTAGCCGGCCTCCTCTTGGAGCCACTGCTCCATCGGCATGATCTCGACGACCTCCTCCTGGGTGAGGCCGTCGATCGGGTTGGCGGGGTCGGGCGGAAACGCCACCACCATGTTGAGATGGATGCCGGCGACCACGTCGGCGTGGTAGGCGCCGAGGTGCGTGCTCACGATCGAGCCCCAGTCGCCGCCGTGGGCGCCGAAGCGGGCGTAGCCGAGACCCTGCATGAGCTTCGCCCAGAGCGCGGCGATGCGCTCGGCGTCCATGCCGCGCGTGCGGGCGTGGTCGGAGAAGCCGTAGCCCGGCATCGACGGCGCGACGACGTCGAAGGCGTCGGCCGGGTCGCCGCCGTACGCGCCCGGATCGGTCAGCAGCGGGATGATGCGCGTGAACTCAGCGACCGAGCCGGGCCAGCTATGCGTGATCACGAGCGGGAACGGCTTCGGCCCCTTGCCCTTCACGTGGAGGAAGTGGATGCCGAGGTCGTCGACCTGCGCCTTCCACTGCGGGAACAGGTTCAGCGCCGCCTCCTGCGACCGCCAGTCGTACTGGTCGCGCCAGTAGGCGACGAGGTCGCGCATGAGCGCGAGCGGCGTGCCGTAGTCCCACCCGACGTCGGTGAGCTCGTCGGGGAAACGGGTGCGCGCGAGACGCTCGCGGAGATCGGCGAGGGTCGCGTCGGGCACGGCGATCCGGAACGGCGTCAGGTCCATCGGGCCGGTGTACGCCGAGGCGCGGCCGGGCGCCAAGGGTGCGCGCGGTATGGGTCGCGGCGATCGTGCGATGCTACTTGCAGACCGTGCGCGCCGAGGTGGCGTTGCAGCGGGGGCGTGGGCTCGTCGGGCCGTTCCAGACGTATGCCGCGCACTCGCTCGCGCTGCCGAGAACGAGGGCGGCGCGGGTCGAGGCGGCATGCGGCAACGTCACGGAGCCGCCTTTGCCCTTGGCGGTGACGCGGAGCAGGCCCGGGGTCTTGGCGGAGCGGTTCTGGACCACGAGCTTCGTGATGCCGCCGGCGGTGCCGTGGCGATCGGCGTAGGTCCAGACGGTGCCGGCGCCGTTCGTCTTCCAGAGCGGACCGGCGGGGACGGCGACCTCGAGGCCGCCGGGGCCGGTCGTCGAGTCGACGACGAGACGCACGCCGTTCGCGGGCGGGTTCACGCCGGTGAAGGGCTGGGGAATGGTCGCGTCGGCCTTCAGCGTGAGCTTCATCGGCGACGCGGCGAGGACGAGCTTCGGGCGGACGAGCGGGGTGCCGCTCGTGCAGAGCGCGGCGTCGATGCACTGGCAGCCGCTGCAGACCCGGCCGTCGCCGCAGTCGGCGTCCTGCTCGCACGCCTCGCTGCCGCAGACGAGGCCGTCGCCGCAGGTGGGCGGGAGCTGGGCGCAGGTGCAGCCGACGCAGGTCGTGCACGGATCGGCGCAGCTGCCCATCGTCGGCTCGCCGCACTGCTCGCCGGGGTCGACGTTGCCGTCGCCGCAGGTGAGGAGCTGCAGCTCGTACGCGCCGAGGTCGACGCCGGCGCCGACCGGGCGCGGGGCGCCGTCGAGATCCGTCGCCGGCGCGCCCGCCAGCGTGCCGGCGTCGACCGCGGGGCTGGTCGGCCGCAGGTGCCAGTCGCTCCCCGGCACGAGGAAGTGGTCGGCCGGCGTGGCGACGAAGCTGTGGGCATCGTAGCCCTGCGCCTGCCAGGCGGCGAGCGAGACGACGCTGCCGCCACCGTCGAGGCTGAGGCGGCTCATGACGCTGTTGTAGTCCGACGTGAAACCCGGCCGGCTGGCGGCGTCGATCGCGATCACGCCGCGGAAGGCATGCGCGTTCCACAGGATGTTGTTGCGTACGGTGTTGCCGGTCGAGCCGTCGCGGATGTTGATCGCCCAGCGCGCGTCCGACGCCTGGATGATGGTGTTGTTGACGACCAGGTTGCCGGTCGACGGTGCGGCGGCGTCGATGCGGTAGAGGCTGATGCCGCTGGCGTGGTTGGCGTAGAGTAGATTGTTGCGGATGACGCCGTTCACGCCGCCGTCCATGTTGATGCCGGACCCGCCCTTCGGGAACCCGTTCTCGTAGATGACGTTGCCTTCGACGAGCGCGTTCTCGACGATGCCGTCGCCGCCGAAGCTCGCGTCGCCGTTGAAGTGCAGGCCGTTGCCGACGTTGTGGTGCACGACGTTGTAGCGCACGACCGGCCGGTCGCAGGCGTTCGAGACGTAGATGCCGTGCTCGTCCGCGGCGCCGTACGCCTCGTTGTGCTCGATCAGCACGTCGTCGACGTGGCCCGTCAGGATGCCCCACTTGTAGTTCGAGCCGAGCGAGTTGTTGCGGATCGTCACGTGCGACGCCTCGACGGCGCGGATGCCGGTGCGCGAGCGGTCGTTCACGACGAAGCCGTCGATGACGACCCACGACGCGCCCTCGAGGTTGATGCCGTCGGGCGTACGCGGGTTGTCCTGCACGATGCGAACGTTCGGGCCCTCGGCCCTGAACGTGATCGGGTTGCCGGGCGTGCCCGAGGTGTCGAGGTAGAAGCCGCGGTAGGCGCCGTCGAGCACGCGCACCGTATCGCCGGGGCCGACGGCGGCGGCGGCGTGCACCAGCGTCGCCCATGCCGTGCCCGGCGAGAGCCCGTTCGCGGCGTCGCTGCCGCCGTTCTTGACCCAGTACTCCGCCGCGTGAGCCGCGTGCGCCAGCCCGAGGACGAGGACCGCCCCCAGCATCCCCCCGCGCACGCGGGCCGTGGTCGCGTCCCGCATGGCGTTACGACTAGCAGCGCGGACGCCGGATGACGATGGCGTTTTTCGCCGTGCCGGACGCGGCGGTGCCGCGCCTGCGCGTTGACTCGGGGCGCCCCGCCCCGACATGACGTCGCCTCGTGACCGAGACCGAGGGGCCGGGCTATCGCGTCGAGCGCGTGCTGGCCGGCGACGGCACGACCGAGCTGCGCTTCCACGGCGCCCTGCGCTTCCGGCAGTGCTTCCCGTCCTGGCAGCGGGTGCAGCACCTCGCGCGCCCGGTCGCGCCGCGGATGCGCTTCGACCTCGCCGGCGTCGATCATCTCGACGGCGCCGCGACGGCGCTCCTCCTCGACCTCCAGGGCGACCTCGCCGGCGACGGCGCGACCACGGCGATCGTCGGCGCGACCGGCTCGGTGCGGGCGATGCTCGATCTGTACGGCTCGCATCCGCCGCGCGCGAGCCTGCACGTCGCGCCGACGCACATCGGCATCCTCGATCAGATCGGGCGCGAGACGCTGTCGACGGTGCGCGAGGCCGGCGTGCTCGACTTCGTCGGCGACTTCGCGGTGGCAACCGCCGAGGCCGTGCGCGCCCCGCGCACCGTCAGCTGGGCCGACGTGCCGCGTCTGATGGAGCGCGCCGGTGCCGACGGCGTACCCATCGTCCTCATGATCAACTTCCTCGTCGGCGTCGTCACCGCGTTCCAGGCGGCGATCCAGCTGACGCAGTTCGGCGCCGACATCTTCGTCGCCGACCTGGTCGGCCTGTCGGTGACACGCGAGCTGGCGCCGCTCATGACCGCCATCATCGTGGCCGGACGCTCCGGCGCCGCCTTCGCCGCGGAGCTCGGCACCATGCGCGTCTCGGAGGAGATCGACGCCCTCCACACGCTCGGTCTCGACCCGTACCGCTTCCTCGTCTTCCCGCGCGTGCTGGCGCTCGTGCTGGTGCTGCCGCTGCTCGCCGTCCTCGGCGACGTGGTGGGCATCGCCGGCGGGCTCCTGGTCTCGCTGCTCTCGCTCGACCTCACCGCCAACGCCTACCTCATCGAGACGGCCAAGGCCGTGGAGCTATGGGACGTCACCTCCGGGCTCATCAAGACCGGCCTGTTCGGCGTCGCAGTCGCGCTGATCGCCTGCCAGCGCGGGCTCGCCACGCGCGGCGGCGCCGACGGCGTCGGGCGCGCGACGACGTCGGCGGTGGTGACCAGCCTGTTCGCGATCGTGATGATCGACGCGATCTTCACCGTGGTGGCGCATGCCTTCGGACGCTGACGTCCCGATCATCGACGCGCGCGGCGTCGCCGTCGGCTACGGCGAGACGGTGATCCTCGAGAGCCTCGACTTCACCGTGTCGCCGGGCACGGTCTTCGCGATCCTCGGCGGCAGCGGCAGCGGCAAGTCGACGCTGCTGCGCGCCCTCATCGGCCTCGACCCGATCCTCGCCGGCACGCTCCTCGTCGATGGCGCGCCGCCGGCGCAGTCCGACGATCTGCCGCGCTACGGCGTCCTCTTCCAGTCGGCGGCGCTGTTCGGCTCGATGACGCTGGCGCAGAACGTCGGCCTGCCGCTGCGCCGCTGGACCGGCCTCGACGCCGACGCCGTCGACACGGTCGTCCGCGCCAAGCTGCGGCTGGTCGGCCTCGAGGGCTTCGAGAACCACCTGCCCGCCGAGATCTCGGGCGGCATGAAGAAGCGCGCCGGCATCGCCCGCGCGCTGGCGCTCGACCCGCCGCTGCTCTTCCTCGACGAGCCGTCGGCCGGCCTCGACCCGATCAGCGCCGTCGAGCTGGACGAGCTCATCTTGACCCTGAACCGGGCGCTGGGCATGACCACCGTCATCGTCACGCACGAGCTGCCCAGCATCTTCGCGATCGTTCGCGACTGCATCCTCGTCGATCACGGGACGCGCGGCATCATCGCACGCGGCAATCCCGCCGAGCTGCGCGACCATGCCGACGACCCGCAGGTACGCGCCTTCCTCAACCGCAAGCCCCGGACCGCGGCCTGATGGCGGGCACCGCCACCAACCACTGGAAGCTCGGCCTCTTCGTCGTCGTCACGGTGGCGACGCTCGTGGGGGTCGTCTTCTGGCTCGGCGCACGCCGCCTCGATCGCGACGCCTTCCCGGTCGTCACCTACTTCGACGAGTCGGTGCAGGGGCTCGAGGTCGGCTCGCCGGTGAAGTTCCGCGGCGTCACGCTGGGCAACGTCACCGACATCACGGTGGCGCCCGACCACCGCCACGTGCAGGTCACCGCCGACATCTACGTCGACGTCCTCGCGCGCCTCGGCCTGCGCGCCCGCGCGCCGGAGCCGGACGAGCAGTTCCTCGACCCGAACCTGCGCGTGCGGCTGGCGTCGGCGGGCATCACCGGCGTGCGCTTCCTGCAGACCGACTTCGTCGATCCGGCCAAGTTCCCGCCGCCCCAGCTCTCCTTCCCCGTACCGCCGAACTACGTCCCCTCGGCGGAGTCGACGCTGAAGAGCCTCGAGACCTCGGTGACGGAGATCCTCGACCGCTTCCCGGCGCTCGAGGAGCAGGCCGGCGTCGCTCTGGCGGACCTGCGCAAGACGCTGGGCGCGATCGACGGCCTCGCCACCCAGCTGCAGTCGGGCGACGGCGCGTTCCAGCAGCTCCTCGTCCGCCTGGCGCACGCGGCGGATCGGCTCGAGGGCGCGATCACCGGCGCGCGTCTCGGCGAGACGACGACGGCGCTGCGCGGCGCCTCGACCAGCGTCGGCACGGCGGCCGACAGCGTCGGCTCGGCCGCCGACGGCATCGGCGACGCCCGCGACGAGCTGCGCGCGAGCCTCGTGGCGCTGCGCGAGACGCTCGACGCCGTCCGCACCCTGGCCGACTCGCTCGAGCGCGATCCGAGCCGGCTCCTGCGCGGCGTGCCCGCCGACGCCGCGCCCAGCTCGACGAGGCGTCCATGACCGCACCCTCGCACGCCGCGCTGCTTCTCCTCGTCCTCGCCTCCGGCTGCCTCTTCCGCGCCGAGGCGCCGACGCGCTGGTACGAGCCGGGCTCGCCCCTGCTCGCGGCGGACGACGATCCGCCGCCCGCCGCCACCGGCCGGCCGCTGCGCCTGCGCAGCGTGCGGGCGATCCCGTTCCTGCGCGAGCGCATGGCCTGGCGCACCTCGCCGGTCGAGTCCGGGCTCTACGAGCAGCGGCGCTGGCGACGCATGCCGGCCACCTACGTCGAGGAGGCCCTGCGCGCGGAGCTGGAACGCACGCCCGGTATCCGTCTCACCGACGACGCCCACGCACCCGCGCTGCGAGTCGAGGTACTCGCGTTCGACGAGGTGCTGCGGCCCCGCCGTGCCGCGCTGGTCACGGTGCGCGCATCCCTGGCGGACGCGGGCGCCGCCGGGCTCGATCGCACGTTCAGCGCCGAGGAGCCGTTGGCCGACGCGGACCCGGCGGCGATCGCCGACGCGATGGGCGCGGCGCTGGGCGCCGTCGTGACGCAGGTCGCACAGGCCACCTCCGCCGCGCTGCCGTCGCGCCCGCGCTGAACGCGGCGCGGCACGAGCACCGGATCGGGGGACGATCGCGGCCCGCCGCGGCACATGTGCACGCCGCGAACCGGCCGCGCATCGGATTTTCCTTGAGACACCTCCGGGGCGGATGCGAGCCTGCGCACCATGCGTGCTCTGCGTGTGATGGTGCTCGCCGGTCTCGTGCTCTCGAGCACGGTGGCCGGTGCCGTCGATCAGCCGATCTCCGCCGTGAAGCTGCTCCTGAAGCGCTCGCCCTCCGGCAAGGCCTCGCTGGTGTTCCTCTCGAAGGACCCGGCGTTCCTCTTCCCCGCCATCGGCGGCGCCGACGATCCGGCGTCCGGCAGCCCCGGCGGCGCCCTGCTCGAGCTCTTCTCCGACGCCGACTCGGTCGGCGGCGCGTTCCTGATCCCGCCCGGGATCGGCAAGCCGGGCTGGAAGGTGACCGACGGCAAGGTCGACATCTACAAGTACGTGAACGCGTCCGCACCCGGCGGTCCGACGCCGGTGAAGACGACGATCCTCAAGCAGGGCAAGCTCGTGAAGGTCGTCGCCAAGGACGCCGGCCTCGCGCTCACCGGCGCGCAGGGCGCGGTGACGGTGCGCCTCACCACCGGCTCGCTGCGCAGCTGCGTGCGCTTCGAGGGCGCGAGCGTCGCGCGCGACCTGCCGGGCCAGTTCCTCGGCAAGAAGGCCCCGGCGTCGTCGCTGGCCAACTGCGAGGTCGGCGGCAGCGGCACGCTCGCCCGCCCGGACGATCCGGTCGTCCTCACCGGGGCCGACGTGCCGACGCTCGTCGGCGCCCTGCCGGACGACGTCGTCGCCTTCCGCTGGGCGCCGGGCTGGACACAGATCCCGGTCCAGATCGACGAGCGCAAGACGCTGAACTTCACCACCGTCTACAAGGGCAACGCGAGCTTCGGCGGCGGCATCACCACGCTCGGCTACGCCGACGCGGGCACCTTCGCCGGCGCCGATCCGGTCCCGACCTTCGACACCGACGACGAGCTGGTCTTCATGGCGGCCGACGCCGGCGACCGTGCCCCGCTCGTCCTCGGCACGCCGCCGGGCGCGATCTCGGGCAGCGGCGTCGAGCTGACCATCACCGACCCGCTCGACGGCAGCACCGGGTGGGTCTACCTGTTCCGCCGCGCGGGCGCCCTGCCGCCGGGCGCCGGCCAGCAGTACGTCAGCTACACGTTCGCGCTGACCTCGGGCGCCTACCTCACGACCTACGCGATCAACGCCGGCCCGAACCCCGAGACGTCGTCGATCACGACGCCGCAGTACCAGCGTCGCTTCACCGACCGCTGGGTGCAGACCGAGCTGCGCATCACCGACGGCGGCGCGTCCGGCGTCGACATCCTCGACCGCAACAAGCCGATGTTCGGGCCCGGCGTCTGCGGGCGCACGGAGGAGACGTTCTCGAACGGCGAGGGCGCGTTCATCGTCAACAAGAGCGGACCCGTGCGGGCGCTGCGCTCGTACGTCGGCGCGAACAGCGGGCCGCTCACGCAGCGCGAGCACGTCTACTACGCCGGCCGCGAGGACGTCCGCACGTTCCTGCGCGTGCACGCCATCCCGGGCATCATGGACCTCTTCGACTACGCGCCCGCGGCGATCGGCATGACCTACCGCAACAGCGCCGCACCGGGCGGCGTCACCATCGACGGCAACCCCGACAGCGTGCCGACCACCCCCGCGATCTGGGAGCAGGTCACCGGGCCGCAGGGCTCGCTCACGATGGTGGCGAACGTCGTGACCAACATCACGCTCTCGTCGGTCGTCTCCTACTACCTCGACGACAGCACGCCGCCGGTCACGCAGTGCACCGGCGACGCCTTCGCCTACGGCACGAGCGGCCTGTGGCTCAACACGACCGTCCCGAACACCGATCCGCGCACCCCGCCCTACGACGACCTGCGCGCCGACCGCATCATCTACTACGACGGCCCCGGCCTCGGCGCGGCGGACGGACAGACGCGCGCCGCCTGGGCGCTCGCCCCGCTCGCCGTCTCCGCCCTGCCGCGTCCCTGACCGGCCCCGGCGTCGCCGCGCCGCGCGCGGGGCGACGCCTCAGGGCACGACGGCGAGCAGGACGAGCGTCGCCGCCGCTCCGGCGACGAGCGCGCCGTCGACGACGACGATGCCAGCGCTCGTCCGCGCGGAAGCGGACGAGAACGGTCGCGGTCGCGAGCGGGAGGCAGGCGAGCGCAGCGAGCGGCGCCGGCGCCGCCAGCGCCGCGACCACGCCGGCCGCCGCAACGGCACGCGCGACGCCGAGCGCCCGCCGCGCCCCGATCCGCGCCGCGAGCCCCTCACGGTCACGCACGCCCGAGGCGAGGACGTTGGCGAGCAGCGTCAGCCCCTGCACCGCCCCGACCCAGGCGACGCGGCCGGCAGCCGCTCCGCGCGCGCTCGCGGCGACCGGCAGCGCCACCGTCACCGCGAGCCAGGCCGCGGTGACGTAGAGGGGTTTCCAGGCGAGGTGCTTGAGCCGCCGGTGCAGCAGGCCGGGCACCGCGGCGACCGCCGCGGGCAGGACCGCCGCCGTGCCGATCGCCGGCACGCAGACCGCCGCCGCGAGCGCGGCGACGACCATGCCGGCGAGCAGGGGCGTCCAGTGCCGGGTGACGAACGCGGCCCGCCGGGGCGTGGTCGCCCGGTCGCGCGCGACGTCACGCAGCCGGTCGCAGCCGTAGACCACGAGGGTGCCGGCGAACACGAAGACGAGCAGGGGCGCCTCGGCCGGGAGAGCGAGCGCCGTCGTGGTGACGAGCGCGAGCAGGAGGGCAGCGATGGCCACCCACAGGCTCGAGAACGCGAGCGCATCGAGCACGGACGATCCGGGGCCGGGCGTCGAACGCCCGGAAGCGAGCGGCGGGGGGACGGCTCTGGCGGCCGCCCCCCGCCGGCGACCTACTGCACCGTGGCGTCCCGGGCTTCGGCCGGGAGCACCGCCGCGGCATCGGGCGGCGTGGGCCACCCGGACAACGTCTCCACCCAGACCACCTCCTCCCCGCGCCGCAGCACCGCGACCACGGCCTGCGTCTCCGGATCGTACGCCCCCACGGCCTCGCCGTGGCAGTCGCACGGCGGGCCCGGGCGATACGTGATCGTCGGCGCCGTTCCCGGCGTGATGGTCACGGTGCCCCGCCCGCGGGTCCGCCAGCCGTCCCACGCGGTGGCCGCGATCTGCGGCCAATCGTCGAGAAGCGCGTCCAGCAGGTCGTCACGCGTCCCTTCGGGGATACGCTCCGGCTGCTGCTCATCACCCTCGTGCTCGGTCATTGGCCCCCTATCTGTCGCCTGGCGACGGTTCGTCTGCGTGCCGTTCCTACATACACTTTTGTGGGGACAACCGCTGTCGGTTCGCGGCAGCCAGCCGGATCGCGACCTTCCGGTCCCCGTGCCGGCTCCGCGGCAAAGCTGCTAGGGTCGTCCCATGCCGCCGACCCACCAGGTGCTGAACCAGGTCCCGCCGCTCGAGGACTACGACCTCTTCGCGACCGACCCCGTCCTGCGCGACGGCCTCGAGCGCGAGGGTGCCGGCTGGGCAAGCGAGCGCCTGCACCGCCTGGGACGCGAGATCGGCACCCCCGAGGCCTACGCCTGGGGCCGGCTCGCGAATGCCTTTCCGCCGGTCCTGCGCACCCACGACCGCTTCGGCAACCGCATCGACGAGGTCGAGTTCCATCCCGCCTGGCACGAGCTCATGCGGACGAGCGTCGCCCACGGCTGCCATGCCCTGCCCTGGGCCGACCCGCGGCCCGGCACCCACGTCGCCCGCGCGGCGCTGTTCTACCTGACGTCGCAGATCGAGGCCGGCCACGGCTGCCCGATCTCGATGACCTACTCCGTGCTGCCGGCGCTGCGCGCGCAGCCCGAGGTCGCGGCCGACTGGGAGACCCGGGTCTGCTCCTTCGACTACGACCCGCGCATGCGTCCGGCCTCCGAGAAGCGCGGCGTCCTGTTCGGCATGGCGATGACCGAGAAGCAGGGCGGCTCCGACGTGCGCGCCAATACGACCCGCGCCGTGCCGGCCGGCGCCGGCGGCCCGGGCGGCGAGTACCTGCTCACCGGCCACAAGTGGTTCTGCTCCGCGCCGATGTGCGACGCCTTCCTCGTGCTGGCGCAGACCGAGCGCGGCGTCTCCTGCTTCCTCATGCCGCGCTGGCTGCCCGACGGCACCCGCAACCGCATCCACATCCAACGCCTGAAGGACAAGCTCGGCAACAAGTCGAACGCCTCGAGCGAGATCGAGATGGACGGCACCTGGGCGCGCATGGTCGGCGAGGACGGCCGCGGCGTGCCGACCATCATCGAGATGGTGACACACACACGTCTCGACTGCGTGATCGGCGCCTCGGCCGGCATCCGCCAGGCGGTGGCGCAGGCGATCCACCATGCACACCACCGCCGCACCTTCGGCAAGACGCTCGTCGACCACGCGCTCATGCGCAACGTGCTCGCCGACCTCGCGGTCGAGTCCGAGGCGGCGACGACGCTCATGCTGCGTCTCGCCCGCGCCTACGACGAGGGCAGCCGCGACCCCGCGCAGAAGCGCTTCGCCCGCCTCGCGACCGCGGTCGGCAAGTACTGGGTGTGCAAGCGCCAGCCGACGGTGGTCGCCGAGGCGCTCGAGTGCCACGGCGGCAACGGCTACGTCGAGGAGTCGATCCTGCCGCGTCTGTTCCGCGAGTCGCCGTTGAACGGCATCTGGGAGGGCTCGGGCAACGTCATCGCCCTCGACGTCCTGCGCGCCATGGGCCGCGATCCGGAGAGCGTCGAGGCGTTCTTCACCGAGCTGGGCACGGCGGGCGGGCTCGATCCGCGGCTCGACCGTGCGGTCGACGCGCTCCGCGACGGGCTCGGCGACCTCGACGCGATCGAGTACCGGGCGCGCGCGGTGGTCGAGCAGATGGCGCTGGCGCTGCAGGCGTCGCTGCTGCTGCGCCACGGCGACCCGGCGGTGGCCGAGGCGTTCTGCGCCTCGCGGCTGACGGGCGAGCACGGCAAGGCGCTGGGCACGCTGCCGCGCGGGGTCGACGTCGGGCGCATCGTCGCGCGGGCGCACGTCGGGGTGTAGGGCCGGCACGCCGACACCGCCCGCGGCGTCCGACTCCGCGGGGCCGGGCCCCGCACGCCCTGGTCGCGCGCCACCGCGCACGGGCTTCGTGTGCCCTAGCGCGCCCGCCCGAAGCGCAGGCCGTCCGGCTCCTCGACGACGTCCTTCTCCAGCGGCGGCGAGGCCTCGTCGACGACGCCCCCCGCCGGATTGCGGAAGCGGTCCCGGCGGCGGAAGCGGACCACCGTGCGACCGCCGTCGCGCACGACGGCGAGGAGCTCGATGCGGACCTCGATGGAGCCCGTCTTCGCGAAGTACGCGCGCAGCGCGGCCGCCTGCTGGTCGTTCGTCACCTGGCCGAGCCGGCGCAGCTCGTCGACGTCGCCGCGACCCCATGCCGCGGCGTAGCGGTCGAGGAGCGCGCGTATCTCGGCGTCGCCGGGGCCGCTCGCGGGCGGCGGAGCGACGGTCGTGGGCGGCACGGGGGGCGGCGCCGTCGTGCTGGTCGTGACGGGGAGCGGCGCCGTGCTGGTGGTGGTCGTCGGCCACGGCTCCGTCGTGCTGCTCGTGGTCGCGCGCGGCGCGGTCGTCGTCGCCATGGGGGCCCTCGTCGTCGTCGTGATCGGCAGCGGCGCCGTCGTCGTGGTCGGCGGCGGCACCGTCGCGTCGACGCGCCACTCGCGCGCCACCGCCGAGCCGAGGCTGCTCGTCGCCAGCGCGCGCACGCGGTACGAGCCCGGCTGCGGCGGGCGCCAGCGCAGCGTCTCGCCCTCGCCCGCCGCGACGCCGTCGACGCTCCACGCGACGGCGACCTCCTCGAGCGACGCCGCGGGCGTGGTGCGGATGCGGATCTGGAAGCGCAGCCAGGTACGGGCCGGCACCTCGAGCGTCGTCTCGCGCGGGCTGGCGTCGACGAGCTCGGGCGCCTTCGGCGGCAGCACGCGCACCGACCACGCGCGCGACACCGTGCCCTCGCGCGCGGTCACCGTGACGACGATGCGGTGGAGCCCGACGTCTGCGGCGGCGGGCGCGAAGCTCCATTGCGCCGCGCTGCCGACGGCGTGCCCGTCGAGCGTCCAGCGGTGCTGGACGTCGGTGCCGAGCGCTTCGACGCGGAAGCGCTCGACGCTGCCGACGCGCACCTTCACCTTGTCGCCGATCGGGCTCACGCCGAGACCGAGCGGCCGCTCGTCGGCTCCGGGCCGCTGCGCCGACGCGTGCACCGCATGCAGCATCACGAGCGCCGCGAGCAGCCACGGCGCGCGACGACGCGCGGGCACGACATGCCGGTCCGCCCGGCGGCGCGTGCGAATCATGGCGACGAGGGGCGGTACGGCTCGTTCGCTTACTGGAGCGTCCCGCCCTCCGCAACCACCACGCGTCCGCTGCGTAGGCTGCGGCGTTCTTCTGGCATGGATGCACGACGTGCGCGCCCGAAAGACGCTTCCGCCGAAGCCCGACCGCACGCTATGTTCCGTCGCGTGAGTGTGCTCCGCACGGCGATGAACGTGCTGGTCGCCGTGATGGTCCTCGCGGTCTCCGCCCCGGCGATGGCGCAACCCGGGAGCTGCGCGATCGGCGAGCCCGACTGCTGCGCCGACGACGTCTTCTGCGACGACGGCAACCCCTGCAACGGCGTCGAGACCTGCGACCGTCCCGGCAGCGCCATGGGCGCGTGCGTCGCGGGCACGCCGGTCGCGTGCGGTCCCGAGAGCGACGCCTGCACCGACCTCGTCTGCAATCCGTCGTCGGGCGCCTGCGAGCCGACGCCGGTCGCGAACGGCACGCCGTGCGACGACGACGACCGCTGCACGAACCAGGACCGCTGCCAGAGCGGCGTCTGCACCGGCACGCCGGCCGTCTTCTGCGCCGGCGACCAGTGCAACACCGCCGGCGTCTGCAATCCGCTCACCGGCGCGTGCGAGGACATCCCCAAGACCGGCGCCGACTGCAACGACACGAATCCCTGCACGGTCGGCGACAAGTGCACGGCCACCGGCGTCTGTCAGGGCACGCCGAAGGTCTGCACGGCGAAGGACCAGTGCCACGACGCCGGCACCTGCAACCCGTCCACGGGCGCCTGCTCCGACCCCCCGAAGACGAACGGCACCGGCTGCAGCGACGGCAACGCCTGCACCCTCGGCGACACCTGTCAGGCGGGCGGCTGCACGCCCGGCGCCGCCGACGCCTGCGACGACGGCGACGCCTGCACCACCGACGCCTGCGACGGCGTGACCGGCTGCTCGCACACGCCGATCCCCGGCTGCCGCTCCTGCGACGTGCCGGCCGACTGCGCCGACGGCAACCCCTGCACCGCCGACCTCTGCACCGCCGGCGTCTGCTCGAACCCGCCCTCGAGCGGCACACCCTGCAACGACGGCAACGCCTGCACGCAGAGCGACGTCTGCCAGAACGGCGTCTGCACCGGCTCGAACCCGGTCGTCTGCACCGCGAAGGACCAGTGCCACGACGCCGGCGTCTGCGACACCAGCACCGGCCTCTGCTCGACCCCCGCGAAGACGAACGGCACCGGCTGCAACGACGGCAACGCCTGCACGCAGAGCGACGTCTGCCAGAACGGCGTCTGCACCGGCTCGAACCCGGTCGTCTGCACCGCGAAGGACCAGTGCCACGACGCCGGCGTCTGCAACCCGCAGACGGGCCTGTGCTCCGACCCGCCGAAAGCCGACGCCACGCCATGCTCCGACGGCGCCTTCTGCACGGTCGGCGACACGTGCCGGAGCGGCATCTGCACCGGCACGCCGCGCGATTGCGCCTCCGCCACCGACCAGTGCAACACCGGCGTCTGCGACGAGGCCCGCGACGTCTGCGCACCCGAGCCGCGTCCCGACGACACCGGGTGCAGCGACGGCAACGCCTGCACCGCGGGCGACCGCTGCGTCGCCGGCGTCTGCACCGCGACCGGCCCGACCGACTGCGCCGACGGCGACGCCTGCACCGTCGACACCTGCGGCGCCAACGGCTGCGAGCACGTCGAGCTCTCGGGCTGCCGCTCCTGCAACACCGACCTCGAGTGCAACGACGACAACTTCTGCACCGACGACTCGTGCGACGCCGGCCGCTGCCGGTACAGCAACCGCTCCGACCCGTGCGACGACGGCAACAGGTGCACCGAGAGCGACCGCTGCAGCGCGGGCGTCTGCGTCGGCACCGCGAAGGCCTGTCCCGGCGCCACCGGCTGCTTCCAGGCCGCCACCTGCGCGCCGCAGACGGGCGAGTGCGTCGCCCTGCCGCGTCCGGACGGCACCACCTGCAACGACCAGAACGCCTGCACGCGCACCGACCGCTGCGAGGCGGGCACGTGCGAAGGCAGCGAACCGATCGTCTGCACCGCACAGGACCAGTGCCGCGACGCCGGCGTCTGCAACCCGCAGACGGGCGCCTGCTCGAACCCCGCGAAGCCCGACGACACGGTCTGCGACGACGCCGATCCCTGCACCAGCGGCGACCGCTGCGTCGGCGGCACCTGCGCCGCGACCCCGCTCGACTGCAACGACGGGGTCGCGTGCACCACCGATACCTGCGCCGCCGGCGTGTGCCGCCACACCCCGGCCGACACCGGCTGCGACGCCGGCGAGTGCGCCACCGGCGCCTGCCGGCCGGGCGACCCCGGCGCGGACGCGCGCGGCTGCGTGGTCGCGAGCGTCGCCCCCGACGGCACGCTCTGCACCGACGACGGCATCCCGTGCACCGAGGACGTCTGCACCGCCGGCGGCTGCCGCCACGTCGTGCGCGACGACCGCTGCCCGCCGCCGAACGAGTGCGGAACGGCCGTCTGCCAGCCGGCGCAGCCGGGCGCCGACGCCGCGGGCTGCGTGCAGGTCGAGAGCCGTGCCGACGGCGCCGAGTGCAGCGAGGACGACGATCCGTGCAGCGACGACCGCTGCGGCGACGGCGTCTGCGGGCACGCCAACGTCGAGAACTATCAGGGCTGCGTGGCGGTGCTCGGCCCCTGGCGGCGCGTGCGCGGGCTGCTCGATACCTCACGTGCCATAGACGGGCGGCTCTCCGGCCTGGGTACGCCCGACGCACCGCCGGCCGCCGAGGCGCGCGCGCTGCTCGACGATCGCCTCGCCACGCTCCGCGAGCAGCTCGTCCTCATCGAGCGCACCCTCGCGGGGCGGAGCACGAGCGTCCTCGTGCCGAGCGCGCGGGCCGACATGCCCGGCGGCGGCATCATCACCGACACGCCGGCCCGGATCCGCGGCAGGATCGCCTTCGCCCAGGTGAAGAAGACGCCGCGGGCCGCGCAGGCCTTCCTGTCGATGCTGACGCTCGCGAAGCAGCGCGCGGCGCTCGACCGCGACACCGCCCGCGACCTCAGACGCCGCGGCCGCACCTTGCTCACGGGCACGAAAGCCCTTAAACGCGACCTCAAACGGCTCCAGAAGCTCCGGCAATCGTTCGCCCGCTAGCCCGTCGGCGACCCGCATCGGGGGCGCACGGCGGCGCCGAGGAGGTCCCTTCCGTGCGCAATCCCATCCGTCCCCTGTGCGCCGCCCGCGTGCTGGCTCTGGTGCTGGCCGCGGTCCCGCTCGCGGCCGAGGCCCGCTCGCTCCGCACCATCCTCGGCACCGCTTCGGAGACGGTCGGGCTACGCGGCGGCTCCGCGTTCGACGCGCTGGCCGACACCATGGCCGACACCGCCGCGCGCAGCATCCCGGTCGTCGCCGCGTCGGCCGGCTTCACCTACTCGTACAACCCGGAGCTCGAGACCTTCGAGCGCACGTCGCAGACCCTCGGCCCGCTGTTCATGGAGCGCGCCGACACGCTCGGCAAGGGCAAGTTCAACGTCAACGTCAGCTTCCAGTACGTGAACCTGAACGCGTTCGACGGCCAGGACATGGGCGACCTCACCAACCCGGACCCGATCGTCACGCGGGTCACGAGCGGCGGGCAGACGCTCGGGTTCACGGCGAACAGCCTCAAGTACGACATCGGCCTGCGCGACTACGTGTGGGGCTTCAGCTTCACGTACGGCATCCTCGACAACCTCGACGTCAACCTGCTCGTCCCGCTCATCTACACCGAGCTCGACGTCGGCGTGCAGACGCAGCAGCTCTTCGCCGCCGGACCCGACGGGCAGTTCACGCCGTCGCAGGGTCCGCTGCTCACCGGCAACACCGGAGGCAACAACTTCGGCGTCGGCGACATCCTGCTGCGCTTCAAGTACCAGCTGCCGCGCTGGGGCTGGCTCCAGTCGGCGAGCGGCCTCACGCTGCGCATGCCGTCGGGCCGCAAGGACGAATTCCAGGGCACGGGCTCGTTCGAGGCCACGCCGTCGATCATCCTCTCGACGGTGCTGTGGGACCGCGTGACGACGTACTTCAACACCGGCATCGACTTCGTCGCCGACGACGTCGACCGCAGCCAGGCGCTCTACGCCATCGGTGCCGACGTCGACCTGCACCCGCGCGTCGGCTTCGCGCTCGCGTTCATCGGCCGCAGCGAGTTCAACGAGTCGGCGGCGCCGAGCCAGACCAGCTTCCTGTCGCTGCGGCCGTCGGGCCGTCTGGTGCAGGAGCCGCTGCTCGGGCTCGACTTCGACCGCAAGGACTACCTCGATCTGTCGTTCGGCTTCCGCGTCGTCGTGTGGAAGCAGCTCATGCTGTTCGTGAACGGCATCTACGCCGTCACGGACGAGGGGCTGCGCAACTCGAGCGTCATCCCGGCCGGCGGCATCGAGGGCACCTTCTAGGCGGCTCCGGGGGGCCGCTCGCGGATGTACCAACGCTTCTTCGGCTTCCGCGAGCCGCCCTTCCGCATCACGCCGGACCCGCGCTTCCTCTACCTCGGGCCCGGCTACCGCGAGGCCGCCGACGCGCTCGGCGAAGGCATCGTCGGGCGCGCGGGATTCCTCACCCTCGTCGGCGAGGTGGGGACGGGCAAGACGACGCTCGTCCGCCACCTGCTCGAGTCGCTGCCGGGCGCCGTGCGCACGATCCTCGTGCTGCACCCGACGGTCACGTTCGACGAGACGCTCGACCACCTGCTGCTCGAGCTCGGCATCCCCGTCGAGGGCGCCGGCAAGCTCGTCCTGCTCCAGCGCCTGCACGAGTTCGTCTACGAGCACACGCACGCGGGGGGCAACGTCGCCATCCTCTTCGACGAGGCCCAGGCGCTCGAGCCGGCGGCGCTCGCCGAGCTCCAGCTGCTCGCCGACCTCGCGACCGACGACGGCCGCCCCGGCCTCCAGGTGCTGCTCGCCGGCCAGCCGGAGCTGGAGGAGAAGCTGCGCGCGCCCGAGCTGATGCGGCTGCGCGAGCGGATCGCCGTCGAGGTCCGCCTGAACCCCTTGCTGCCCGAGGAGGTGCGGGCCTACGTGCAGACGCGCATCGAGCACGCGGGCGGCAGCGGCACCGGGCCCTTCACCGACGCCGCGCTCGCGCGCATCGCCGTGCTGTCGGCGGGCACGCCGCGCGTCGTCAACGTGCTGTGCGACGCGACCCTGATCGCGGCGTACGCCGGCGGCGTGCGCGAGATCCCGGCGGTGCTGGTCGACGAGGCGTGGGGCGACTTCGACCCGAGCCGTCGTCCGCCGGCTCCGCCGCTCGTGCGCCGCTCCGCCCGCCACGCTAATGCGAGGCGGCGGACCGCCCCGCCGCGCCCGCCCGGCCGCGGACGACGCCAGCGCCCGGCGCCCCGTACCGGCGCCGGAGCGTGCGGGACGCCGTCCGACCTGCTGCCGCTGCCGGGCGCAACTCAGCCGCGGCGCCGAGCTCGCGACATGAACCTCGCGTTCGGCGCGCGCGCTCGGCGCCAATCACTGTACCAGCGCCGGCGGCTGCCGGACAGCAACAATGATGCAGATCCGGCCCGCGCACCGGCGAGAGCCGCGCCAGACCGGCCCCGCCCAGACCGCCGGCATGACTGACGACGCCCAGTGACCGCGGACAGGGAGCGCCGAGCAGCCGTCTGACCCCCGGGCCCATCAGCTGCGCCGCCCCGGAGCCGGCCACGCCATTGGAAGCGTCGCGCGTCCGGCTGCGCCGCCGGAGCCGCGCCCGACCGCGGCCGAGGCGCTCGCGCTCGTCGACCAGTTCGCCAGCGCCTTCGAGGCCCGCGACGGCAGCCGCATCCGCGCGCTGCTCGCGGGCGAGGCCGCCGACGAGGCCCGCCGCCGCCTCGCGGCGCTTCCCGCCGACGCCCCGGAGATCGCCTACCTGCAGCCGAGCGCCGACGTCGAGCCGAGCGACGACGGCGTCGCGGTGCGGGCGCCGTTCGTCATCGCCTGGCGCGACGCCGACGGCGATCGCGGCGAGGCGCGCGGCACGGCCGCCTTCGCGATCGCGCGCCGCGACGGCGGCGCGCGCATCGTCGGGCTCGAGTGGGCGCTCCTACCCGACGCTACGCGGCCCGGACCGGCGCGCTGACCGACGCCGGGGCGCCGCGACGGCCCTCGCGCAGGCGGGCGAGCGTCACGTAGGCCGCCGGCACGACGAAGAAGGTCAGCACGGTCGAGAAGAACATGCCGCCCGCGACCGCGACCCCGAGCGGCGCGCGCGACTCGCCGCCCGCGCCGCTGCCGAGCGCGATCGGCAGGATGCCGACGATCGTGCAGACCGCGGTCATGAGGATCGGGCGGTAGCGCTTCTGCGACGCCTCGATCGTCGCCGCCACGAGATCCTTGCCCTCGGCGCGCAGCTGGTTCGCGAACTCGACGATGAGGATCGAGTTCTTCGTGACCAGGCCGACCAGCATGACGAGGCCGATCTGGCTGAAGAGGTTCAGCGTGTCGCCGAGCAGCCACAGGGTGAGCAGCCCGCCGGTGAACGACAGCACCACGGCGATCATGATCGTCACCGGATGGAGGAAGCTGTCGAACTGCGCCGCGAGGACGAGGTACACGATCACCACCGCCAGCACGTAGGCGAACATCAGCGCGTTGCCCGAATCGAAGAAGTCCTCCGACTCGCCCGAGAACCCGGCGTGGTAGCCTTGGCCCTCGGGCAACACCTCGTCGGCGATCGTCCGGAGCTGCTCGAGCGCTGCGCCGAGCGGATACCCCTGGGCCATGGCGCCGGTGATGGTCGCGGAGCGCAGGCGGTCGAAGTGCGGCAGACCGCGCGGCACGACCGTCTCTTCGGCGCGCACCACCGACGCGAGCGGGATCAGCGCGCCGCTGCGGCCGCGCACGTAGAGGCGATAGAGGTCGGTGGGATTCGCGCGCTGCTCGCGCTCGAGGCGGACGATCACGTCGTACGTCTCGCCGCCCAGCTTGAAGCGCGACAGGTCGAGGCCACCGAGGAGGATCTGGAGCGTGGTCGCGATCTCGCGCACGGGCACGCCGAGGTCGCTGGCGCGGTTGCGGTCGATCGCGACCTCGAGCTGCGGCTTGTTGATGAGGAGATCGCTCTGCAGGTTCACGACGCCGGGGATGGCGCGGGCGCGGGCGAGGATCTCGTTCGCGTGCCTCGCGAGCGCCACGACGTCGGGGCCCTGGATGACGAGCGAGATCGGATTGCCCTGCCCCTGGGCGAGCGCCGGCGGATTCATCGGGAATGCCCAGAAGCCGGGAATCTGCGCGAACGCGCCGCGCAGCCCGTCGACGATCTCCTGCTGGCCGCGACGCTCCGCGGTCGGCACCAGCGTCGTGAACATCGCGCCCTCGGTCACCTGCCCCGGCGCGCCGATGCCGAGCGCCACCACCGAGAACGTCTTCTCGACGCCCGGAGTGGCGAGCACGATGTCCTCCGCCATCTTCTGGTAGCGGTCGGTGTACTCGATGGTGCTGCCCTCGGGGGCGCGGGTGAACGACCAGATGGCGCCGCGGTCGTCGACGGGGATGAACTCGCGGGGCAGCGTCCACAGGAGCACCGCGCCGAGGGCGACCCACACGGCGCCGCCCGCGAGCACGAGCCCGCGGTGGCGCAGCGTCGGAAGGAGCAGGCGGCCGTAGCCGGCTTCGAGGGCGTCGAAGCCGCGCGCCAGGAGCCGCTTGAAGCCGTGCTCGCTCGCGTGCGGCCGCAGCAGGCGCGCACAGATCGCCGGCGACATGGTGAGCGCGACGAACCCGGAGATGCCGACGGCCGTCGCGATGGTGATGCCGAACTCGCGGAACAGGCGTCCCGTCTTGTCGGACAGGAAGGCGAGCGGCAGGAACACCGCCAGCACCGAGACCGTCGCCGCGACGACCGCGAAGCCGATCTGGTCCATGCCGCGCCGCGCCGCCTCCATCGGCGGCGTTCCCTCTTCGATCCAGCGCGTGATGTTCTCGAGCACGATGATGGCGTCGTCGACGACGATGCCGATCGCCAGCGTGAGCCCCATCAGGGTCAGCGTGTTGATCGAGAAGCCGAGCAGATCGAGCACCCAGAAGGTGCCGATCAGCGACACGGGGATGGCGAGCGCCGGCACGATCGTGGCGCGGAACGTGCGCAGGAAGAGCCAGATGACGACCACGACGAGCACGACCGCCTCGAGGATCGTGTGCCGCACGTCGGCGAGCGACTGCTCGATGTAGATCGACGAGTCGAACGCGAGCAGGAGCTGCACGCCGGGCGGCAGCGTCGGCTCGATGCGGGCCAGCTCGGCCTTCACCGCCTCGGCGACGTCGAGCGTGTTCGCCTGCGACTGCTTCACGATGCCGAGGCCGACGGCGGGCTGCTTGTCGAAGCGGACGATCTTGCGCTCGTCCTCGGGCCCGACCGCGACCTGGGCGACGTCGCGCAGGCGGATCGGCGCGCCCTCCTTCGTGGCCACGACGAGCTCGCCGTACTCCTCGGGCGTCGTCAGCTCGCCGAGCGTACGCACCGTGAACTCGCTGTCGCTGCCCTCGATCCGTCCCGACGGGATGTCGACGTTCTCACGCCGGAGCGCGGCGGCGACGTCGCCGACGGTGAGGTCGAACGCCGTCAGGCGCGCGTTGTCGATCCACACGCGCATCGAGTAGCGCTGCTCGCCGGCGATGATGACATCGGACACGCCGGGGAGCTTGCCGAGCCGGTCCTTCACCGCCGTCTCGGCGAGGGTCGAGATCTCGACCTGGCTCTTTTGCGCCCCGAAGAGGGCGATCCAGATGATCGCGAACGCGTCGGCGTCCTGCTTCGCGACCACGGGCTCCTCGATCTCGTCGGGGAGCAGCTGGCGCGCCCGGGCGACGCGGTCGCGCACGTCGTTGGCCGCGGCGTCGACGTCGCGCGAGAGCTCGAACTCGATCGTGATCTGCGACACCTGCTCGGAGCTGATCGAGCTGATGTGGCGGATGCCCTCGATGCCGATCAGCTGGTCCTCGAGCGGCGCCGTCACCGAGGTCTCGATGACCTCCGGCGCCGCGCCGGTCAGGACCGTCGTCACCGAGACCACGGGCGGGTCGATGTCGGGGAACTCGCGGTTCGGCAGCCGCGTCAGCGCGATGGCGCCGAGCAGCACGATCACGAGCGACATCACGACTGCGAGGACCGGCCGCTCGATGCAGATCTGCGAGAGCTTCACGACCCGGCCCCGGCCGCATCTCCTCCCGCGACCGCGACCGGCAGGCCGGGGATCACCTTGTTGGTGCCCGCCGACACGATGCGGTCGCCTGCCGCGAGCCCGGTCTTCACCTCGACGCGGCCCTGCGTGCGCTGTCCGAGCGTCACCGGCGCGCGGGTGGGCGCGCCGTCGGCGCCGAGGCGCCACACGTAGGTGCCGTCCGGATCGTAGACGACGGCCGATTCGGGCACGACGACGACCTCGACCGGCTCCGCCTGATCGAGCTTGACGGTCGCGAACAGCCCCGGGCGCAGGCGCCGATCGGGGTTCGGCACGTGCGCCTTCAGGAGGAGCTGCCGATTGCGCGGATCGAGCGCCGGCGCGACGAAGTACACCGTGCCCGGGAAGCGCTCGCCCGGATGGGGCGCCACCGACACGGCGAGCGTCATGCCCGGCTTCACCCAGTCGACGATCGGCTCGGGGAGCGGGAACGCGAGCTTCAGCGTGGCGACGGCGTCGATCTGCACGAGGTCGGTCGCGGCCGTGACGCGGTCGCCCGGCGACACGCGCCGCGTGCCCACGACGCCGTCGAACGGCGCGCGGATGGTCATGCGCTCGAGCTCGATGCGCGCGACGTCGAGCCGGGCACGCGCGGCGTCGCGGTTCGCGGTAGCCTGGTCGAGCTCGGCGCCCGACAGGATCTTCTCGCCGGCGAGCGTCCGGGCGCGCCGCCACGCCTGCTCGGTGAGCGCCACCTGCGCCTCGGCCTCGCGCAGCCGCGCGCGCTGCCAATCGTCGCGCAGCCGGAAGAGCACCGTGCCGCGCACCACCTCGGCCCCTTCGTCGAACGCCACCTCGACGACGACGCCTTCGGTCTCGGGCCGCAGCATGACGACCTCGTCGGCCTCGAGCTGGCCGACGAGGCTGAGCCCTTCGTCGACGCGGCCGCGCTCGACCACCGCCACCTCGACGACCGGCGCCGGCGGCCCCTGCGGCCGCGCACTGTCCGCGTCGCCGCCGCAGCCGGCGGCGAGGAGCACGAGGCTCGCACGCAACGCGCTCCGGACGAGCGAACGACACGCCCGGCGTCCCGGGACCGCGGACACGACACACACGTCCCGAACGACCACGCGGCGGGGTTGTAGTCCGGCGGCCGGGGACGTCGCAACCCGGTTTCGATGCCACCCGCGGCGATATGATGGCAGCGTACCTTGCTACCTCCGGGTGCGGGCGCCCGCCGGCGACGCCGTCGTCGCGCCCTGCGCTTGCAGCGATCCGCGAATGCGCCGATATGCGCATTCGCGTGGAACTCCTGACGCTCGCCGCCCTCGCGCTGGCGGTGTTCGCCCTCCGGCGAACCCGCGATCACGCGCGGCTGCGGGAGCGCCTCGAGGCGCTCGAAGCCCAGGTCGCGGCGCTGCGTGGCGCGGCCGTGATCCCCGCGGGCGATGCGCAGGAAGATGCGACGCCGGCGCCCGACGGCTGGAGCGCTCCCACCGCGCTGGAGCCGCCGAGCGCGGATGCGGGCGCACCGCCGACGGTCGACGCGCCCGAGGACGCGCCGCGCTCGGAGGCGGCGTCCGACGCCGACGGCGACGCCCCGCCCGGCGCGCCGGAGCCCGAGCCGCCGCCCTCGGCGTGGAGCCAGATCGACTGGGAGCGCTGGATCGGCGTGCGCGGCGCCGCCGTGCTCGGCGGCGGCGTGCTCGCGCTCGCCGGCCTCTTCTTCTTCCGCTACTCGATCGAGCATGGGCTGATCCCGCCGTGGCTGCGCGTCGTCATGGGCACGCTCACGGGGCTCGGCTGCATCGTCGCGGCCGAGCGCGGGCTGCGCCGCGACTACGGCCGCACCGCCGACGCGCTCGCCGGTGCGGGCGTGGTCCTGCTCTACGCCTCGTTCTGGGCCGCGGGGCCGCGCTACGGCATCGTCGGCAACCTCCCCACGTTCTTCCTGCTGACGCTCGTCACCGTCGCCGGCGGCGTGCTCGCGACGCGGCACCGGTCGCAGGTGATCGCGGTGCTGGGGCTGCTCGGCGGCTTCCTCACGCCGGTCTTCACGGCGAGCGACGCCGACCGGCCGCTCGGGCTCTTCGGCTACCTCCTGCTCCTCGACCTCGGCCTCCTCTACCTTGCACGCCAGCAGGGCTGGCCGTGGCTCGCGGTGCTGGGGCTCGCCGGTACGGCGATCTACCAGGGGCTGTGGATCGGCGTCCGCATGGGCCCCGGGCAGCTGCTGCTCGGGCTGACGGTGCTGGCGACGTTCGCGCTCACGTTCGCCGTCGCCACGCCGCGCGGCGGTCCGCGCGATCGGCGCTGGCTCGCCGCGCAGGCCGGCGGCGTGCTCGTGCCGTTCACCTTCGCGATCCATCTGGCCGCACGGGCCGACCTGCCCGGGCTGCTGCCGCTCGGCGCGCTGCTCGCGATCCTGTCGCTGGCGGCCGCGTGGACGGCGCGCGTGCAGTCGGCGCCCGCGATCGGCCTCGCGGCGGCGACGGCGGCGCTCGGCGTGCTCCTCATGTGGCTCGGCCAGCACGGGGTTCCGCCCGGGACGGGCTGGACGTTCGCGCTGGTCTCGATCGCGCTCGCGCTGCCCTTCCACGTCGCGGTCAGCCGCGAGCCCGAGGACGCGCGCTGGCGCGGCGTCGCGCCGGCGGCCGCGGTCGCCGCGCTCGGCCACGTGGCGCTCCAGCTCGGCGCCGGCGTCGCGGCGGCCGATCCGCGTCCTGGCCGGTGCTCGCGGCGCTGCTCGGCCTGGCCGCGATGCTCGTCCGCCAGGGGGCGCGCGCGGGCATGGGTCCGCTCCAGCTCGCGGGCGCCGCGGGCGTCGCGCTCGGCATGCTGGTGCTGCGCCTCGTCCACGAGCCGAGCGCCGGTGGGCTCGGGCCGCAGGCGTGGCTGGCGACGGCCACCGCCGTCGCCATCGGCTTCCAGGCGACGGCGCTGCTGCGCCGACACGAGCGCGCGCGGCGCTGGCACCTGCGCGCCGCGGCCCTGGTCGCGCTGGCGAGCGTGCCGCTCGTGTGCACGCTCGGCGGCGACGCCGCCGGCATGGTCCGCCTGGGCGGCACGCTGCTCCTCGGCGCCCTCGCGGCGCTCGCGGCGACCCGGCTCGGCAGCGGCGCCTGGCTCTTCGCCACCGTCCTCGTGGTGCCGATCGTGCAGGCGAGCCTACCCGACGACGGCGTCGGCCAGCTCCTCCTCACGCTCGGTGGCGTCGCCCTCTTCACCGCCTGGCCGATCCTCGTGCCCGCACGGCTGCGTGACGACCGCTGGGCCTGGCGCGCGGCGGCGCTCGCGGCCCTGCCGTGGATGCCGTCGCTGCTCGCCACCTGGACGCACCGCTTCGGCGACGTCGCGATCGGCCTCGTCCCGATCCTGCTCGCGATCATCCTCGTCGCCGTGGCGACGCGGGCGCGCGCGCTGTTCGCCGACGCGCATCCCGTCCGCGTCTCGGCCCTGGCGTGGCTGCTGGCCGCGGCGCTCGGCTTCGTGACCGTGGCCGTGCCGATCCAGCTCGAGCGCTCGTGGCTGACCATCGCCTGGGCGCTCGAGGGCGTCGCCGTCCTGGCGCTGTGGCAGCGGCTCGACCACCCGGGCCTCAAGTGGTTCGGGCTGGCGCTCCTCGGCGCCGTGACGGTGCGGCTCGTCGCCAACTCCGAGGTGCTCGTCTACTGGCCGCGCTCCGGCTGGCGCATCGTCAACTGGATCACCTACACCTACATGGTGCCCGCGGCCGCGCTCTTCGGCGCCGCGCGCCTGCTCGAGCCGCTGGAGCTGCCGCGCCTGCGGCCGGCGGAGCGGCAGCTCTACGTCGGCGACCGACCCATGGGCGCCATGGCCGCGGGGCTCGCGGGGCTCGCCGTCGTCTTCGTGTGGCTGAACCTCATGATCGCCGACTGGTTCGCCACCGGCCACGTGCTCCGCGTCGACTTCGAGCGCCTCCCCGCGCGGGATCTGGCGACCTCGATCGCCTGGGCGCTGTACGCGCTCCTCTTGCTCGCGCTCGGCGTGCGGCGCCGCAGCGGCGGGCTGCGCTGGGTGAGCCTCGGGCTCATGATGGTGACGATCGCGAAGGTGTTCCTCTACGACCTGGGCGAGCTCCAGGATCTCTATCGCGTCGCCTCGCTGCTCGGGCTCGCGGTGTCGCTGATCGCCGTTTCGCTCGCCTACCAACGCTTCGTCCTGCGCCGCGACGACGCGGAGGAGCCGAAGGCATGACGCGCGCCGTCCCGCTGCTGCTCCTGCTCGCGAGCGTGGCACGCGCCGGCGACCCGAGCGCGCTCGTGCGCCTGTTCCCCGAGGAGGCCGACGTCTACGTCGGCGACGCGCGGCTCGCGCGCCTGCCGCTGCCGCCCGCAGTGCTCGCCGCCTGCCGTCCCGATCTGTCCGACGTGCGCCTCTTCGACCGCGACGGCCAGGAGACGCCCTACCTCGTCGATCGCGGCCGCGCCCCGGGCGTCGGGATGGCGGAGACGCTCACCGTCACGCCGCGCGTGACCGACGTCCGCCGCTGGCACGAGACCCGCGCCAACGAGCCGCAGCGCGCCCGCGAGGAGTACGGCCTCGCGGTGCCGGCCGACGCCCCGACCGACGCCGCCTGGGAGCTGGTCGTGACGACGCCGCGGACCGGGTTCGCCCGCCGGATCACGGTGTCCGGCGCCGGCGAGGACGGGCGCCCGCGACTGCTCGTCGAGGATGCGCCGCTCGTGCGTATCGACGGCGCCGAGCACACGCGCGTGCCGCTGCCGGCAGGCGTCCGCGGCGTGCTGACGGTGGTCGTCCGCGGCGACGAGGCCGACTTCCTCGAGCCCGCCTTCACACTGGAGGCGCGGCGCACGCTCGGCCCCGGCGGCACGCTGACCAGCGTCCCGCTGGCGCCGCAGCCGGGGACGGCGAAGCCCGGCACGACCGTGCTCGAGATCGACCGCCCCGTCGGTCTCGTGCCCGAGCGGCTGCGCATCGAGACCGACACGCCGTCGTTCGACCGGCGCGTGACGGTATGGGACGTGCGCCCGGGCAGCCCCGACGTGCGGCTGGGCTCGGGCCGCGTGCTCCGCGTCGGCACGAAGACGCCCCTCGTGCAGCCCGACGTCGAGCTCGACGCCGCCCGCGGCACGCGCCTGCGCCTCGAGATCGCCGACGGCGACAGCCCGCCGCTCGCGAACCTGCGCCTCCAGGCCCTCTTTCCGCAGCCCGCGCTGCTGCTCCTGCTGGCACCGAACGGCGACGCCCCCGCCGGCGTGCTGCGCTTCGGCGGCGGCCGCGCCGCGGCGCCGGAGTACGACCTGGCCGCGCTGCTGCACGACCTGCCTGCCGCGGGCGACGCCGCGCGCGTCGCCGGCCGGCTCTACGATCCCGCCGAGCTGGGCACCGCGCGACTCGGCCCGGTGCGCGCGAATCCCGCCTTCGACGATGCGCCCGCGCTCGCGTTCGCGATGCGGCCCGGCACCGTCGTCGACGCGCGCACGTTCGCATGGCGCCGGCCGCTGCCGATCCCGGCGGCGCGCGAGGGCCTGGTGCGCGTCCGCCTCGCCCCCGAGGACGCCGCCCGCCTGCGTCCCGACCTCGCCGACGTGCGCGTCGTCGACGCCGAGCGCCGCCAGTGGCCGTATCTGCTCGAGCCGGCCGCGGCGACGCAGTGGCTGCCGCTCGCCGTCGGCACGCCGGTGACGCGCGAGCGCCGCACCCGCTGGCGCCTCACGCCGCCCGCGACGCCGCTCGCCGCGAGCGAGCTGCGCCTCGACGTCGACACGCCGTTCTTCGACCGGGCGGCCCGCATCCTCGTACGCGACCCCGACGGCCGCGAGCGCGTGCTGGTCACCGGGCCGCTCGTGCGCGACGCCCGCCGTCCCGAGCCGCTCGTCGTCCGCCTGCCCGCCGCTCGCGCCGACGCGCTCGAGCTGGAGGTCGACGACGGCGACGAGGCGCCGCTGGCGCTCCTCGGGGCGTCGGCACTCGTCACCGTGCCGGCCCTGTTCGTCGCCGCGCCGGCCGGCACGTACACGCTGCTCCTCGGCGACCCCGACGCGACCGCGCCGCGCTACGACGTCGCCCGCGCCCGCGACGTCGTGCTCGCCGTCCCCGCCACCGACGCGTCCGCAGGCCCGGCCGAGGCCAACCCGGACTTCAGCGAGGCGGCGCGGCTCACCGGCAGCGGCCGCCCGCGACGCTGGCTCGAGCAGGGCGCGGTGTGGGCGGTGCTGCTGCTCGCGGTGGGGGTGCTGGGACTCCTCACCTTCCGCGCGGCGCGCCGTCCGGGGTAACGGCCTGGCGAGCCGTCACCCCACCGGCACCGCCGCCCCGTCCAGCATCTCGCGCCGCGCGCGCTTCAGCTCGCCGAGCTGGGCCCGTGCCGCGGCCTGGGCCTCGGCGTCGCGGATGCCGCGCAGCCGCCGCTCGAGCGCCGGGTCGGCGCCCTCGCGCACCAGCTCGACCTCGGCGGCGAGGCGCTGCACGTGGTCGCGCACCGACTCGAGCGCCTGGATGTCGGCCTCGGGCGCGAGGCCGCGCAGCGTCTCGTGGAAGCGCAGGCGGGCCTTCGCGTTCGCGAGGCGGGCGAGCATGCGCACGCTCTCGTCGCGCAGGCGGACGATCTCGTCCTGGAAGGTCATGAGGTTCTGCTTCGCGGCCTCCGCCTCGGCGGTCAGCGCGCGCAGCTCGTTCTCGGCGTGTGCGACCTCGTCGGTCAGCGCGTCGCGGCGGGCGATGAGCGCCAGCGCGACGTCGTCGTCGTCCTGGGCCACCGCCAGCTCGAGATGGCGGCGGATCTGGGCGAGCTCGCTCGCGCGACGCGCCAGCTCGCGCTCGAGCTTCTGGCGCAGGTAGAGGACGCCGGCGGCGGCCTCGCGCAGCTTGCCGTAGCGCACGAGGCGCTCCTGGATCGCCGCCTCGTAGACGGCGGCGGGATGGCGGCGCTCGCGGGCGCCGATCCAGCGCGTGGCCAGCCCGCGGGCGAGATTGCGGATGCGGGAGACGATGGTCATCGCAAACCTCCGTCGCGCGTCGCGTCCTCGACGGTGAGGCCCAGCTCGCGCATCTTCTGCTGGAAGCTCTGGCGGTACATGCCGACCTCTTCGGCGGCCTTGGTGATGTTGCCGGCGTGGCGCCTGAGCGCACGCAGCAGGAAGTCGCGCTCGAAGGCCTCGACGACGCGCTCCTTCGCCTCGCGGAACGGCAAGCCGTCGGCTGCGGCGAGTGCCGGCTCGGCGCCGTCCGGGACGCCGGCGTCGCCCGCGCCGGGCAGATCCGAGGGCTCGATCTCGTCGCCGGGCGCGAGCAGCAGCGCCTGCTCGATGGCCGACTTCAGCTCGCGCACGTTGCCGCGCCAGGTTCGGCCCACGGCTGCGCGCAGCGCCTCGGCGGTGAGCGGCTTGCGCGCCCGCCCGAAGCGCTCGGCGGCGTCGCGCAGGACGTGGTCGATCAGCAGCGGGATATCCTCGCGACGCTCCGACAGCGGCGGGATCACCAGCTCGATGACCTTCAGGCGGTAGTAGAGGTCCTCGCGGAAGCGGCCCTCCTGCACCGCCGTCTCGAGGTCCTGGTTGGTGGCGGCGAGCACGCGCACGTCGACGCGGATGGGATGGTTGCCGCCGACGCGCTCGAACTCCTTCTCCTGCAGCGCGCGCAGCAGCTTCGCCTGGGTCTCCTGCGGCATGTCGCCGCACTCGTCGAGGAAGAGCGTGCCGCCGTCGGCGGCCTCGAACTTGCCTTCGCGCCGTGCGCTGGCACCGGTGAAGGCGCCCTTCTCGTGGCCGAACAGCTCGCTCTCGACCAGCTCGCGCGACAGCGCGGCGCAGTTCATCTTGACGAACGGCCGGCTCCGCCGCGGGCTGCGGTAGTGGAGCGCGTTCGCGACCAGCTCCTTGCCCGTGCCGCTCTCGCCGCGGATCAGGACGGTGACGTCGGTGTCGGCCACCTTGTCGATGGTCTCGAACACGCGGCGCATGGCCGGGCTGGTGCCGATGATGCGCTCGAAGCCGTAGGCGCCGTGCACCTGCTCGAGCAGCCGGCGATGGTCGCGGCGCAGCATCGCGCCCTCGAGGACGCGGCGCACGACGACCCGCAGCTCGTCGTTGTCGAAGGGCTTCGGCAGGTAGTCGGCCGCGCCCAGCTTCATCGCCTGCACGGCGGCGGTCTCGGAGCCGTGCGCCGTGATCATGACCACCGCGAGGTCGGGGTCGACGCGACGGGCGTGCTCCAGCACGTCCATGCCGCTGATCCCCTTCATGGAGAGGTCGGTGACGACCAGGTGGAAGCTGCCGGAGTCGATCTTCGGGATCGCCTCTTCGCCGCTCGACGCCGTCTCGATCTCGAAGCCCTCCTTGGTGAGGAGGCCGCGGAGGGCGAGCAGCATCGCCTTCTCGTCGTCCACGATGAGGATGCGTCCGGGCATGCGTCTCGTCTCCGGCTACTTGGCGGGCAGCGGCAGGGTGATCGCGAACTCGGTGCCGCGGCCGACCTCGCTGGCGACGTCCATCGTCCCGGCGTGCGCTTCGACGATCTTGCGCGAGATCGCGAGCCCGAGCCCGGTCCCCTGCTCCTTGGTGGTGAAGAACGGCGTGAAGATGCGGCCCGTGACCTCGGGCGACATGCCGGCACCGTTGTCGCGGATGCGGACGGTGGCCTGGCGGCCGCCGTTCTCGACGAAGCACTCGATGCGGCGGCTCTCGGCGACGCCGTCGAAGGCGTCGATCGCGTTCGCGAGCACGTTGGTGAAGACCTGCTGGAGCTTCTCGGCGTCGGCGACGACCGTCGGTCCGGTGATGTAGTTGCGCACGGCGGCGATCCTCGCGGCGTCGAGCCGCGCGCGCATCTGCGTCAGCGCGGCGTCGACGACGGTGGCGACGTTCACCGGCGCCATCGCGTAGTCCTCCTCCTTGGCGTACTTGAGGAGGTGGGCGATGCGGCGCTCGACGCGGTCGAGCTCCCCGAGCGCGACCTTCGCGTACTCGACGTTCTCGACCGACTGCGGATCCTCGCCCATCTGCTGCACGAGGCTCTTCGCGGCGGCGATCGGATTGCGGATCTCGTGCGCGATCGTCGACGACAGCTCGTCAAGCCGCTGCTGCTTCTCGGACTCCATGAACACCTTCTCGCGCGCGAGCTCACGCTCGACGGCCGGGTCGAAGTAGCGCTCGCGCAGCTTCTTCGAGCCGAACACGCCCATCCAGTGCGAGAAGATGCCGAACCCCCAGGCCATCGCCGGCCACAGGAACCACGGGTAGCGGGTGGTCATCAGGTTGACGGCGGCGAGCAGCGCGACGACGCCGAGGTAGACGGTGAAGTGGGCGTAGAACCCCGCCTCGGCCCCGGCCCGCCGGCGCGCGCGGCGCAGCGCCTCGGCCTCGGTGGCGGCGGGCTTCTGCGTGCCGCACTTCTGCGCCTGTCGCGCCCCGCGCCGCCGATCCCGCTCGTGCTTGCGCTCAGCCTGCTGCGCCCAGCGCCGATGCCACTCGGCATGCCGCTGGCCGTGGCGCTCGGCCTCCTCGGCCCAGTGCCGATTCACCTTGGCCCACTTCGCCCGCATGTGCGTCTTCACGTCGTCCCAGCTCCCCTCTTCGAGCCCCCCGAGCCGCAGCCGGGCCTGACGCTTCACGTAGACCAGCAAGGCGATCGCGACGATGAGCCCGAGGGCGATCATGGGGTTTCCGTCTCCTGAGGCAACGACCGTGCCAAGCGCGCGTGCCAGGTGTACGCGAGGCGGGAGGCGCCCGTAAACGGGGATCTCGGGCGAGGGGCGCAGCCGGCAGGCTGCGGGAGGCGGGGGGCGGGTGCAGTGGACGGGCTGCTGCCGTGGCGGCTCAGCCCAGCCACTCGGGATGGCGCGCCGTCCCGTCGAACCGGTCGCTCGTCTTGAAGCGCTCCCAGCGTCCGTCGGCCGCCGCCGTGGCCGTCTTCGCGAGCAGCGCGCGCACCTGCGCCTCGTCCAGCGGCTCGAACGTACGCACGGCCTCGCAGGCCTGCTCGAGGATCGCGGGGCTGTCGATCCCGGTGACGACCGTGGAGGTCGGCAGGGCGAGCGCGTAGTGCAGGCACTCGATCGGCGTGACCGTCCCGCTCTCGAGAATGAGCTTGTCGCCCATCGACTTCATGCCGAGGACCCCGAGACGCTCGCGCACGAGGCGCGGCACCACCTCGCGCTCGAAGCTGCGGAAGTGGGCGTCGTCGGCGAAGACGCGATCGGGGTCCTCGAGACGGATCACCTCGTGCACCTGGAACAGGTCGACGTGATCGGTGCCGAGCCGGCGCAGCGATTCGTCGATCTGCTTCGCGGCCGCGGCCCGTGTGCGGCCGTCGAACTTGGTCATGAGAAAGACCCTGTCGCGGTAGCCGTCGCGCAGCGCCTTCCCATCCGCTCCTCGCTCGCGCCGTCGTTGTAGTCCCAGCAATTGTCGAGGAAGGTGATGCCACGGTCGATGGCCGCGCGCACGAGGCGCACGCTCGCCTCGCCATCCGGCATCTTGCCGATGTGGAAGCCGCCGAGGCCGATCGCCGAGACGCGCACGCCGGTCGAGCCGAGCGGACGATAGAGCATGTCGCCGCGGCGCTCGCCGGGATCGCCGGGCGGCGTCGCTCGGGGCGGCGCCGCGCGCGCGCGACGCCAGCAGCGTGGCGACGGCGCCGCCCATGGTGGCGGCGATGAAGGCGCGCCGACGCATGCTCCATCCGTAGCCGGCACCCGGGATGGGGCAAGTCCCCCTGCACACGGGCGCCTGCGAACGTCCCCGCCGGATCCCGGCCGCGCGCTACGGCTGCAGTATGGTCCAGCCGCGCTGCTGGAGCTGGATGAGGCGCGCGATCGCGCCGGTCGTGGGCCTCACGTCCGGCAGCAGGTCGGCGTTCGTCCAGCCGTTCAGCTGCATGGTGTAGGCGCAGATCTCGAAGCGCACGTTCTTCGACTGCAGATAGGCGATCTGGGCGGCGTGCGGGTTCCCGGTCGTGACGCCGTGGACGCGATTCCAGGCCGCGTCGCCGAGCCCCCAGTCGCCGGCCGGGCCGTGGACGATGACGATGAGCTTGCGGCGCGTCCGCCACTGCTCGAAGTGGAGCAGCATCTCGTCGAGCCACACGAACACCGTCGGCTTGCCGGCCGCGTTCTCGAGACGCTGGTCGGTGTTGAAGACCACGCGCGCGTGGCGGAGCCGTACGGGCACCTCGACGTCGATGCCGGACTGCGCGTGGGCGGACGCGGCGTAGAGGAGGAGCGCGGCGAGCAGGAGGGCCGGCGGGAGGCGCAGCAGCACGCCTCGCTATCGGCGCGACCGCCGGGGACCTTGAGCCGCGGGGTGGCGGGCGGCCGCCCTATCCCCGCGGCAGCTTCAGGACCCGCTCGGCGATGATGCTCCGCTGCACCTCCGACGTCCCCGCCGCGATGGTCCGGCCGCGCGAGTAGAGGAAGAGGTGCGGCCAGCGCCCGTCGTCGACCGCGTGCGGCGACCCCTCCATGAGCTGCGCATGGGGGCCGATCAGCGCCAGCGCGGTGTCCAGCTGGCGCTGGTACATCTCGCTCCAGCACAGCTTCTCGATCGACCCCTCCGGACCCGGGACGCCGCCGCGCAGCGCCGCCGTCAGGTTGCGGTAGGCCGTGTACTGCATCGCGCGCGACTCGATCACCGACTGGGCGAGCGCCTGGCGCGCGAGCGGATCGGCCGTGGCGCCGCGCGCGCGCGCCGACGCCAGCATGTCGTCGAGCGCGACGCGGGACTGGAGCTGGCGCTGGAACGTCAACGTCTGCCGCTCGTGCATGAGGCAGGTGATGGCGATGTCCCAGCCCTGGTTCACGGCGCCGACGACGTTCGCGCGCGGCACCCGCACCTCGTCGAAGAACAGCTCGTTGAAGCCCTCGTCGCCGTCGATCTGGCGCAGCGGGCGTACCGTGACGCCGGGGCCGTGCATGTCGATCAGGAGGAAGGTGATGCCCTCGTGCTTCGGCGCCTGCGGGTCCGTGCGCACGAGCGCCATGCACCAGTCGGCGTAGCGCGCGAAGCTCGTCCACACCTTCTGGCCGGTGACGACGAAGTGGTCGCCGTCGACGACCGCCTGCGTGCGCAGCGCAGCGAGGTCGGAGCCGGCGTTGGGCTCCGAGAAGCCCTGGCACCAGATCTCGTCCGCCGCGAGGATCCGCGGCAGGTGACGCTGCTTCTGCACCTCGGTGCCGTGCGCGATCAGCACCGGACCGCCCATCGTCAGACCCGCGAGGTTGATCAGCTGCGGCGCCTTCGCGCGCGCCATCTCCTCCATGAAGACGATCTGCTGGACGAGCGAAGCCCCGCGGCCGCCGTAGGCCGCGGGCCACGCGATGCCGCACCAGCCGGCTTCCCAGAGCCTGCGCTGCCAGGCCTTGCCGGTGGCCACCCAGGCGGACAGCTCGTCCGGCTCGCCCGGCGGCGGATTCCGCTCGAGCCACGCGCGCAGCTCGGTGCGGAAACGCTCCTCCTCCGGCGTGTACGAGAGGTCCATCCTCAGGGCTCGACGAAGATGCCCTCGTAGCCCCACGGGGCGAAGAAGGCCATCTGCTCGTCGACCTGGGCGGCCCCCTCCTCCATGCGCGCCGTCGCGAGCTGGCTCTGCGCGATGTCGGACTGGACCTTCAGGGTCTCGTACTTCTGGTAGCGCGCCTCGTCGCCGAGCCAGATGCACTGGCAGCGATACGGGTCGGCGTACCAGTAGTGCGGCGTGCCGCCCCGGATCGAATAGGTGAGACGGATCGGGGTCAGCTTCTTCAGCGCCGCGAGCTTCTCGGGCGTGTCCGCGGGGATCGACCGGAAGCCCGCCGCGGCGAGCATGGGCTCGATCTTCGCGGCCTGCTTCTCCGGGCTGGGACCGAACAGCGCGCAGCCGGAGACTCCCAGCGCGAGCACGACGACGACGGCGAGACGATGCATGGTGGGCGCCACAAGCCGGCTCGGCCCCCGCCCTGTCAAGGTGGCGGGATACTCAGTCGTTGGCGCCGGGGAACGTGTACCCCTGCACCGGCGGATCCTGGTTCTGCTGCCGGCTGAAGTAGCGGTTGTAGCGCATGTCCCGATAGTCCGGATCCCAGCCCGACCCGAAGTAGAAGCCCGAGGGCGGGAAGTACGGCGGATAGTTCGGGACCACGGGATAGGGGTAGGTCGGCACCGCGTATCCGTAGGCCGGCGGGCCGTAGGGCAGCGGCGGGGGCGGCTGGTAGTACGGCGAGCCATCCTGGACCTGGGGATACAGGTTGCACGGGTAGCCGTAGCACTGGGCGTGGGCCATCCGGGCAGGCGCAACGACGAGCGCGAGCGCGACAGCGACGAGCAGGGACGCGAGCAGGCGAGGCATGGGATGATCTCCTCGCTGCGACGCTAGCACGACGATCCGCGGGAGACAGCCGGCGGCCGGAACCCAGATCGGGCCCCGGCCGCCGCCGGGCTCACTGCGGCGCGACCGCCGCGTCGAGCGCATCGAGCGCGATCGCCGCCTTCGCCTGCTTCTTGCGCAGGGGCTTGCCCTTCCCCTTGAGCGTCTTGCCGGCCGCCTTGCGGGCGGCCTCGGCCAGGGCGGCCAGGTCGGCGGCCGGATCGGTCCGGACCAGCTCGGCGCCGTTGGCGCCGACGTAGGCGACGATGTCCTCGGCGCCCGCCTTCACCGTCGTCTTGAGCGCCTTCTGGTCGGCGCCCTTCCTGCCGGTGATCGCGGCGACGTTGGCCTTCTGGGCGCCGATGCGCACCTTCAGCTCGGCGTTGTGCAGGCAGTCGAGCGGGCCGTTGCCGTTGGCGTCGACGTCGGGGACGCCGCAGCCGCAGACCCCGGGCAGCGTCTTGGCCGGATCCTGCAGGCACTCGTCGACGAACTCGACGGCGCCGACGTCGCAGCCGACCGTGCCGTCGTCGTTGCCGTCGGTCGGCCGGGCGACGCCGCGCTGGTCGGTCGGCGGGCAGATGCCGCCGTTGGTGTCGACGAGCGGACTCGTCGGCGCCGGCTCGTGCGTCGGCGTGGGTCCGCCGTTGTCCTGGAGCGGCCCGAGCTGCGGGTCGAGGTCGGCGCGGTCGCGGATGCCGGCGAGCGCACAGCCGCCGTCCTGGTCGACGTTGTCGCCGTCCGAGGTGAGCGCCACGCCGGCACAGCCGGCGCCGAACGCCGGCCTGCCCAGGACGGAGCCCCGGATCGAGACGGCGGCGCCGTTGAAGATCGAGCTGCCTTCCACAGCCGCGCCGTTGCCGACGAACGTGCTGCTGGCGATGGTCGTGGGCACGGCCGCATAGAGCGCGCCGCCCTGCCCGCCGGCCGTGTTGCCCGAGAAGGTGGAGTTGCCGACGGTGAGGCCCGTGCCGGCGGCGAACAGCGCGCCGGCGATGCCGTTGGAGGTGAGCGCCGCGTTGTTCGCGAACGTGCTGCGCTCGACCGTCACCGCGCCCGCCACCGACACGACGTACGCGCCGCCCCCGGGCGTCAGCGTGGAGACGTTGCCCTCGATGGCGCTCTCCGCCAGCGTGAGTGCGCCGGCGGCGGTCACGTAGATCCCGCCGCCCGGCCCCGGCGCCGCGACGTTGTCCCGGAACGTGCCCCGCGTGATGGCGAGCGCCTGGTCCGTCGCGACCAGGATGGCCCCGCCCACGGCGGCGCCGTTGTCGACGAAGGCCACGTCGGTCAGCGTCACGCCGCCGTTGCCGGCGTGGTAGATGGCGCCGCCCGGACCCGCGCCCCCGTCGTTGCGCTCGAAGCGCGAGCCGGTGATGCCGAACGTACCGGCCGCCTGGGAGTAGATAGCCCCGCCGCCGCCGTTGCTGGCGTTGCCGGTGAACCTGCAATTCGTGATCGACCCGTCCTGATCGGTGACCGCGAGCACGCCGCCCCCGGCGGTCGCGCTCGCATCCTCGACGACGGTGTCCGCGAAGGTGAACCCGCCGCCAGTGAGCACCGCGTAGACGCACCCGCCCGCGCCCCCGCCGGCGGTGCAGGACGTGAAGCGGGAGCCGGCCACGGAGAGCCCGCCGACGAGGTTCGCGTACAGACTCCCGCCGAGGGCGGACTTGTGACGCGTGAAGGTCGTGTTCGTGATCGTCGCGTTGCCGGCACCGGTGAGGTACACGGCGCCGCCGGGTCCCGACGCCGAGTTGTCGCGGAACTCGCAGTCCGCGATCGTCGTCGGTCCGTCGGGGTGGTACAGCGCGCCGCCGGTGCCGGCCGCCACGTTGGCGACGAAGACGGTGTCACGGACGGTGAGCGCGCCGGACGAGTGCAGCACGCCGCCCGCATTCGCTGCCAGGTTGCGCTCGATACGCGCACTCTCGATGACGAGAGCGGCGTCGCCCAGATGGAGGATGGCACCGCCGGCGCCGGTCGCGCCGAAGCCGTTGCGCAGCGTCACCCCACGCACCGTGAAGGGCACCGTCGCCTGGACGTGGAAGATGCCGTCGTTGCTGAGACCGTCGATGACGGTCTCGTCGCGACCGGCGCCGACGACCTCGAGCGCCTGGGTCACGTCCAGATCGCCCGTGGCTGCGAGATCCTCGCCGACACCGACGAGCGAGAGACGATACGTGCCGGCGGGCAGGTTCACCGTATCGGCGCCCGCCAGCGCGTTCGCCTCCTGGATCGCCGCGCGCAGGGTGCAGGCCCCGGCGGCGGTCGCGCAGGCGCCGTTGCCCGGGTTGGCGTCGACCGCGTCGGCGGTGCTGTCGACGGTGAACGTGGCGGCGGGCACCGCCGCCGGCAGCGCGAGGGCTGCCAGGAGAGCCAGGAGAGATCGCTTCGTCCTCGTCATCGGCATCCTCATTGCGGCGCCACGGCGGCGTCCATCGCGTCGAGGGCCGCCGTCGCCTTGGTCTGCTTCTTGCGGAGCTTCTTCCCCTTGCCGCGTAGCGTCTTGCGAACCGCGAGGCGGGCTTTGCGACCGAGCTTGGTGAGGTCCGCCACCGGGTCGGCCAGCACCAGCGCGCCGGCGTTGGCCTCGGCATAGGCCACGACGTCGTCCGCCCCCGCCTTCACCGCGGCCTTCAGCTGCTTCTGCGCGTCGTCCTTGGCGCCGGTGATCTCGCCGACCCGTCCACGCAGGCCGCCGATGCGGAGCTTCATCTCGGCGTTGCGCAGGCAGTCGGCCACGCCGTTCGCGTCGGCGTCGAGGTCGGCGACGCCGCACCCGCAGATGCCGGGCAGGACCTTTCCGGGGTCGCTCGGGCACTCGTCGACGAACTCGACGGCGCCGACGTCGCAGACCGCGGTGCCGTCACCGTCGCCGTCGGCGGGGCGCGGGACGTTGCGCTGGTCGACGGGCGGACATGCACCGCCGTCGGCGTCGATGAGCGGGCTGCCCGGCAGCGGGGCGTGCGTGAGCGCCCCATCGCCGGCGTCCGCGAGCGACCCGAGCTGCGGGTCGATGCCCGCACGATCGCGCGGCCCGGCGAGCCCGCAAGCGCCGTCCTGGTCGACGTTGTCGCCGGCGCTGGTGATCGGAAACCCGCCGCAGGCGGCGGCGCCCGACGACGCCGCCACGACGGTGCCGCGCAGCGTGACCGTACCGTCGTTGAGGATCGCGGAGCCGTTCGTGATGGCGCGGTTGCCGACGAACGTGCTGCTCGAGACGGACGTCGGCGACGGCGCGAAGACCCCGCCGCCGGCGCCGGCGAAGTTGCCCGAGAAGGTGGCGTTGGTGATCGTGACCGCGGCGGCGGCGGCGGCGAGCCCGCCGCCGAATCCGGCCGCGCCCTGCGCGGCGTTACCCGCGAAGGTCGTCCGCTCGACGGTGACGAAGGTCGGCGCCTGGAGGTTCGCTCCGCCGCCGGCGGCGTTGATCGTCGTGTTGCCGACGAACGTCGCGTCGCGGAGCGCGATGCCGACCCCGGCCGTGGCGAGGAGCCCGGCGCCCCCCGCGCCCCCGGTGCCGAGATGATCGGCGAACCGCGCCCCCGCGACGGTGAGGCCGGCGTCGGTGGTGACGAGGAGGCCCGCCCCGCCGCTCGCCTGGTTCGCCACGAGCTCGGCACCGGCGACGGTGACGTCGCCCTTGGCGCGCAACGCGGCGCCTCCTCCCTGACCGGTACCGCCGCGGTTCGCCGCGAAGCGGACGCCCTGGAGCGTGGTCGTGCCCTCGCCGTCCCGGAAGAGACCGCCGCCGCCCGACGACGCGAAGTTGCCGGCGAACGTGCTGCCCGTGACGGTGATTCCCGCCGCGGTATCGGCGAAGACGCCCGCACCGACGACGGCGACGCCGTCCGTGAACGCGCTGTCGGCGACGGTGAGCCCGCCGCTCGTGCTCGCGAAGTAGACGCCGCCGCCCGGCGCCCCGGCCGAGGCGAAGCAGCGCTCGAAGCGCGATCCGGTCAGCGTCAGCGCGCCGCCGTCGGTCTGCACGAAGAGGCATCCGCCGGCGTTGCCGTAGTGGTCGCGAAAGGTGGATCCCGCCACGGCGATCGACCCGGTGCCGGCGTGGTAGATCGCGCCGCCGGCACCGAGGCCGACGTTGCCGCGGAACGCGCAGCCGCTCACCTCCTGGCTCCCCGCGAACTTCGCGATGCCGCCGCCCACGTTGGTCGCGACGTTGTCCGAGAAGACCACGTCCGTGACCGTCAGCGCGCCGTCGCCGTGGAAGATGGCCGCGCCCTGGGTGGCGGTGTTGGCGTCGAAGCCGGCCGCGCGCACGACCAGCGGTGCCTCGCCCTCGTGGCGGATGCCGCCGCCGGCGTCCGCGAGCCCGTTGCGGACGGTGACGCCGGAGAGCGTGAACCCGGCTCTCGCGTGCACGTGGAACACGCGATCGGCGCTGCCGCCGTCGATGATCGTCGCGTCGCGGCCGGCGCCCTCGATCTCGATGGTGTCGCGCACGTCGAGGTCGCCGGTGAGGCCGTCGTTCTCGCCGTCGCCCGTGAGCGTGAGGACGTAGGTGCCGGCCGGCACCGTGACCACGTCGGTGCCGACGAGCGCGTTGGCTTCCTGGATGGCCGCCCGCAGCGTGCAGGCCCCCGTGGCACTGGCGCAGACCGCGTTGCCCGGGGTCATGTCCTCCTCGTCGGCCGTGCTGGTGACGGCGAACGTCAGCGCCTGCGCCATCCCCGGCAGCAGCAGCGCCGCCGCCGTCGTCCGCCACATCCCCATCCGGTCGTCCTCATTGCGCGGCGACCGCGGCGTCGAGCGCGCCCGGCGCCGTCGCGACCTTCGCCTGCGTGTTGTGGAGGGCCCTGCCCTTCCCCTCGAGCGTCCTGCGCACCAGCGTGCGCGCCTCCTCCGCCTGCTTCCCGATGCATCGGCGGCTCCGGGACTCGGCAATCAAGCTAGCGCGCACCGTGCGTGAGTCGCAAGCCCGCGCGGCGCTCCCCGAGATCCGGCGACGCGCTTCGGACTCGGGACCCTAGAAGAGCGCGAGCTGGTCGCCGCGCGCCGGTGGACGCCGGAAGGCGGCCGTCGACAGCGCGGGCAGGGCGCGATCGAGGCCGACCTTGCGCGCCGACACGGCGAACAACGCGGCAATCTGCGCCGCATGCGCCCCGACGCCGCGGTGCCGCTGCCCGAACGTGGTGTCGTTGAGGCGTCCCCGGCGCGTCTGGCGGATGCGGCCGAGGATGCGCGCACGCCGGTCGGGGTAGCTCCGCGCGAGCCATTCGTCGAAGAGTGCGTCGAGCGGCTGCGCCAGCCGCACGAGCGTCCACGCGGCGCTGCGTGCACCCGCGGCCGCCGCCGCGGCGAGGATGCGCGGCATCTCCTCGTCGGTGAGACCCGGGATCACCGGCGCGACCATGACCGTCACCGGCACGCCCGCCGCCGCGAGCGTCGCGATCGCCTCCAGCCGCCTCGCAGGCTGCGCCGCCCGCGGCTCCATGCGGCGAGCGAGCTCCGGATCGAGCGTGGTGACCGAGACCGCGACCTGCGCGGCGCCGTGGCGCGCCAGGGCGCCGAGCAGGTCCGCGTCGCGCGCGACGAGCGCGGACTTCGTGATCACGCCGACGGGATTGCGGAAGTCGGCGAACACCTCGAGACAGCGTCGCGTGAGCCGCAGCCGCCGCTCCACCGGCTGATAGCAGTCGGTGTTGCCCGAGAGCGCCACGACCTGCGGCTCCCACCTCGGCGACGCGAGCGCGCGCCGCAGCAACGCCGGGGCGTCGTCCTTCACCATGATGCGGCTCTCGAAGTCGAGGCCGGCGTCGAAGCCGAGGTACTCGTGCGACGGACGCGCGTAGCAATAGATGCAGCCGTGCTCGCAGCCCCGGTACGGGTTCACGCTGTAGCGAAAGCCGACGTCGGGGCTCCGGTTCTCCGCCAGGATCGTCCTGCTGGCGTCGCGGTAGAAGCGGGTGGGCTCGCTGCCGTCGGGCTCCTCGTCGCGCTCGACGCGGAGCTGCTCGTAGCGGTTGCCGGGGGCGGCGGTGGTGCCTCGGGGGCGAAGCGGCGGCGCGGTCACTTCGCCCTCTCTTCGCCCGTGCGGCGCCCGGACGCAAGCCCCACCCGGGCACCGGCCGGCGCCGGCCGCTCAGGGCCGACAGAGGAGCTTCAGCGTGTCCTGGTCGCGCGGCTTGCCGGCGGTGGCCGAGGTGCGCGCCCGCAGCTTCAGCTTGCCGCCCACCGGCAGCACGACGGCGACGGTCTCCGTGCAGGTCTCGGGCGTCTCGAGCGGCGTCGCGAAGGTGACGGCGCCGCCGACGACGGTCGACGGTGCGAGCGCCGCGACCGCGGCGACGAGGTCGGCGGCGGGGGCGACGTCGATCGCCGGCGCGAGCAGCGTCCAGTCGCCGACGGCCGGCGCGGTGCACTTGGCGAGGCGCGCGTCGTCACGCACGAAGCACGCCGCGAGGGCGAACGTGCACTGGCCCGCCACGGCGTCGTGATCGCAGCCCGTGTCGCCGTCGCGACAGCGCTGCTTCAGCGCCGTCTTGCCGGTGCTGCCCGGCTTCTGCGCGACGTTGGTGATGCGCCACTCGGCCGTACAGTCCGTCTTCGCCGGCCCGCCGCCGGGGATGTGGAAGGTCGGATCGCAGCCCGCCGTGGAGATGCGACACTTCTCGCTGCACGCGAGCGTGCCGCCGGTGAAGCCGAGCGCGCCGCAGGTGGTGTCGCCGAAGTCGGAGCCGTCGCACTCCTCGTCGTCGCCCTTCTCGTCGTTGCCGCAGAAGGTGCAGTTGCGCGTGTCGAGGTGGCACTCGACGCAGCGGAGCTTGCCCCTGGCGTAGCCGAGGCTCGCGCACGTCTGCCCGCCGAGATCGCTGCCGTCGCAGACCTCCCCCTGCGAGATCCGCCCGTCGCCGCACAGCGTGGCCATGGTGGTGATGGCGCCGGCGTTGTTCTGCGGCGCCGGGGTGAGCGCCGTGATCCAGTCGGGCCGGTTCACGCCGGTGAGGTCGACGCGCTGGAGCGAGCGGTTGTCGGGCGTGACCTCGGGACGGCCGAAGGAGCCGTTCTGACCGGTGAAGCTGCCGTACGCGATGCAGTCGACCAGCGTCGCGCCGCCGTTCGAGCTCCGTACCTGGTAGCAGACGCGCCCGTGGCGCGTCGCCATCATGCCGTCGGGCAGCGTGAAGTCCGGAGCCACGCTCGGCGCCACCTGGCGGAAGCGCGCCGTGGCGACGAGGATCGTGGCGTTGATCACGCCGCGCGGGACGTTGGCCGTCAGCGTGAAGAAGCGACGCGTGCCGGCGTCGCCGGCGGCATCGTCGAACACCAGCTCGCCGACGCCGGCCAGCATGTGCTGGCCGGCGGCGATCATCTGCAGCTCGACGAACTGGACGGTGTCGTCGCCCTGCCAGCTGCCGAGCACCTCGGAGAGGAGGATCTTGCCCTGGGCCGCGGCCAGCTGCGTCCATCCCAGGACCAGCGCCGCGGCCACCCCACCCCACCACCGCCGGCGCATCACGACGGGCTCTTCAGAACCTTCAGTGGATAGGTCGGCGAGAAGTTCTGCTCGACCCAGCTCGGCGTTTCCGTCGGATCGACGTACCAGTCGGTGGGGCACATGGTCAGGATCTCGACGAACGAGAAGCCCCGCGATTCGATCTGCGCCCGGAACGCATCCCGCAGGCACTGCTGCGTCCACTTCACCGCGGCGGCGGTGTGCATCGCGCCGCGCGCGACGTAGACGGCGCCGTCGATCTGCGCGATCAGATCGGCGATCTTGATGGGCCAGCCGTGCAGCTCGGGGACGCGGCCGGTCGCCATCGTCGTCTTGGTCTTCTGACCGAGGACGCTGGTGGCGGTCATGTGTCCACCGGTTTCGCCGAACACGCCGTTGTTTAGAAGCACCGCCGTGAACTTCTCGCCGCGGGCGGCGCAGTGGAGGATCTCCTGGAGACCCTCGTTCACCATGTCGCCGTCGCCCTGGAGCGTCCAGACGAAGCGGTCGGGGAGCATGCGCTTCACGCCCGTCGCGACCGACGGTGCGCGCCCGTGCAGCGCCTGCACGACGTCGACGTCGATGATCGACGGGAACGCCGTGTAGCAGCCGATGCCGCACACGCAGACGGTCTGGTCGCGCTGGCCGAGCTCGGTCAGCAGCTCGAGGATCGTGCGCAGCGCGAGCGGCTCGCCGCAGCCGGGGCACAGCGAGTGCTCCGTCGACAGCAGCAGGTCCGACTTCGCGGAGACCTTCTTCAGCTTCTCGGTCATGCGGCCGCTCGTCCTTCCCAGACCGCCGCGATGCGCTCCGCGACGACGTTCGTGTCGAGCATCGGGCCGACCCCGAAGCCGGAGTGGTCGTGGCTGATGCCGCCGATCGGCACGACGGGGCAGCGCCCGAGCACGGCGAGACGGACGTCGTCGATCATCTGCCCCGCGTTCTGCTCGAACACGGCGACGGCGCGCGCGCGCCCGGCCACCTCGGCGATCGCCGCTTGGGGGAACGGCCAGAGCGTGATCGGCCGCACCCAGCCCACCTTCATGCCGCGCTCGCGGCAGCGGCGGACGGCGTGCTTCGCGAAGCGCGCCGGCGTCCCGAAGGCGACGACGACCACCTCCGCGTCGTCGCAGAGCCCCGTCTCGACGCGCACCTCGGCAGCGGCGATCTTCGGGTACTTCTCGGCGACGGCGGCGTGGTGGGTGCCGGGGTCGAGGTTCAGCTTCTCGGGCGCGCCGAGCGGCGTCACGTTGTGGGCGCGCCGGCCGCGCGCGCCGGTCGCGGCCCACGTCTTCGGCGGCAGGTCGGACTCGTCGCGCGGCGCGAACGTCACCGCCTCCGAGGTGTGGGACAGGACGAAGTCGCCGAGCACGTTCGCCGGCACGCGCCAGCGATCGGCGAGGTGGAAGGCGAGGCCGACCAGGTCGACGGCCTCCTGCACCGTGTGCGGCGCCAGCACGATGTGGCGATAGTCGCCGTGCCCGCCGCCGCGCGTCGCCTGATAGTAGTCGCTCTGGCCGCGCATCATGTTGACCACGACGCACGGCAGCTGCGCGTTGGCCAGCTCGGCGAGGGACTCCTGCATGAGGCTGATGCCCTGCCCCGTCGACGCGATCATGGCGCGCGCCCCGGTCGCGGCGGCACCCCACACCATGTTGATCGCCTCGATCTCGCTCTCGGCGTTCATGCACACGCCGCCGACCTGCGGCAGGCGGTGCGACATGTACTCGAGGATCTCGGTGGACGGCGTGATCGGGTAGCCGGCGTAGAAGCGGCAGCCGGCCTGGATCGCGGCCTCCGCGATCGCGTGGCTGCCCTCCATCAGGACGCGCCGGCTCATGCCTCGGTCCCCCGGTACACCTCGAAGCAGAAGTCCGGGCACATCCGGAAGCACAGCTCGCAGCCCGTGCACCCGTCCGAGAGGACGGGGTAGCGGTAGCCGATACGGTTCACCTCGTGGGTCGTCATCGCCAGCACCTTCGGCGGACAGACGTCGACGCACAGGGCGCACCCCTTGCAGGTCTCGACGTCGATGGTGACCGTCGCGGGCTGGCGCGGCATCGGCTTCGACCGCTAACACGGCCCCGGCGCGGGACACAACGCGCGCGCGGTCTGCGCGTCGCGTCAGGCGCCGGCGCGGCCGACGAGCTGGAGACCGAGGCGCTGGATGCGCTGGAGCATGGCGCGCACCTCGTTCCCGCGCAGGACGGTCGCCTCGGCGAGCCCGTGGCCGGATTCGCGCACGAAGGCGACGAGCAGGAGGATCGCGGCGACCGAGTACGAGATGTTGTTCGCGATCGCGGCGCCGACGATGCCGTAGCGCGGGATGAGCCACAGGTTGCAGCCGACGTTCAGGACGAGGGCGAGCACCGCGGCGATGATGTTGATCTCCTGCTTGCCGCGGCTGGTGAAGTTGCGCGTCAGTATCTGGTAGAGCGCCATCATCACGAGGCTGGGCAGGAGCCAGAGCAACGCCGGCACGGCGCCCGCGAAGTCCCGGCCGTAGATCAGCGGAATGACGATCGGCCCGGCGACGAGCAGGCCGAGCGCCCCCACCACCGTGATGAACACCGTGTGCCGGGCGACGCGCGCCGTCGCCGCATGGGCGGTGCGGTCGTCGGACGCGGCGAGCCGCGGGAACAGCACGGTGCCCGTCGCCTCCCAGATGCGGGTGAGGATGTTCGTCATGTTGACGGCGATGGCGTACAGGCCGACCTGGTCCGGCGTCAGCAGGTAGCCGATCAGGTACTGGTCGATCTTCTGGTGCTGCGTCGCCGCCAGCGTCTGCACGTAGGACTTGCCGCCGAAGCCCAGCATGTCGCGCGCGAGCGTGGTGTCGACGCGCCAGCGCAGCGGCGCCACGCGATGGATGCGCAGCGCGAGCCACACCGTCATGAAGAGGTTGATCGCGACGTGGGTGAGCACCGCGCCGATCAGCCCGAGGTCGAGCACCAGCAGCACGACGAACATGCCGACCAGGGCGAGCAGGTTCGGGACGACCTGCTGGATGTTGTACTCGTGGAAGCGCTGCTGCGCCTGCGCGATGCCGAGGAAGTAGGTCTGGAGCAGGATCGCCGGGATCAGCATCAGGATCGGCAGCAGCACGTCGCGCGGCGCATCCTTGAGGAGCCGCTCCTGGATCCAGTCGCGCCCGAACCAGCAGGCGATCGCCATGAGCGTGCCCATGACCAGCGCCGCCCAGAACGCGTTCGACGCCACCTGCGACGCCGAGGCGCCGCGGCGGCGCATGAAGTAGACGCTCGCCTGCGGGATGCCGAGCTTGGCGAAGTTGCCGAGCGTCACCGGCAGCAGCACGAGGAGCTGGAAGAGACCGCGATCGTGCGGGCCCAGGGCGCGCGCGGTGATCGCGCCCGTGCCGACGCCGATGATCATCATCGCGACGTTGCCGCCGAAGACCTGGACGATGTCGCGCAGGAAGCGATTGTCGCCGCTCCCCGCCTGCTTCGCCGGCCCCGACTTCGCCGACTTCTTCGCCGGCTGGGCGCCCGTCTTCTTCGCCGCCACCGGGCTCAGGTCCAGGCGGTCTCGCCGGCCGGCGCCGCCACGGCATCCGCACCGCGCTCGAGACACCGCCGGTTGGCCTCGGCGTGCTTGCGCCGGTGCGGCGGCAGCACGGTGTCGAGCGCGCGCCCGAGCGCCTCGAGGCCGACGATGCCGGTGGCGCGCACGAAGGCGCCGAGCGCGATCATGCTCGCGCCGAGCGGCTGCCCCATCTCCTTGGCGAGGTCGGTCGCCGCGACGTCCACCTGGCGCACCCCTGGCCACGCCGGCGGCGACGTCACGAGGCTCCGGTTCGTGCAGACGATGCCGCCGGGCTCCAGCTTCGGCCCCAGCTTCGCCAGCCCGTCGCCGTGCATCGCGAGCACGGCCCAGGCGCTCGGCACGATGGGCGGCGTCTCGATCGGCCGGTCCCCGATCACGACCGTCGACTCGCTCGACCCGCCGCGGATCATGCCCATGAAGATGCCGAACATCATGACCTCGCGGCCCTCGAGCATCGCCGCCTCGGCCAGCAGCTTGGCCGCCAGCTGGATCCCCTGGCCGCCGAGCCCGGTCATGACGACGGCCCGTTCCATCCGCGCGCGGGTACCACGCGCCGGTCGGCCCGGTCAAAGCACTTCCGCACGGCACTGCGCACCCGGCGCTTCCCGGCGCACGCGCCGGGGGGAATGCCGCCCCTGTGCGCACGGCGGTGCGTATGTGGTCCGTGCGGTGGGGCGGCGGCGACGCGATCCGAGCGAGGCACCCGCCCGGTCAGCCCGCCGCGTACGTCCCGCGCAGGTACGCCACGATGCCCGCGCTCTCGAACATCTCCTTCCCGGTGTTCGGATCGTACAGGTACGGCACCTGCATCTTGCCCGAGCGGGCGACGAACGCCTCGCGCGACGGGCTGCCGTGGGCGACGTTGTGGAGCAGGTACGGCAGCTCGAGCTCGCACAGGGCTTCACGGGCGAGACGACAGAACGGCGACGCCTCGAAGCTCCACAGCTCGAGGGGATGGATCGGGCGCTTCGAGGCGACGGCGCGCGCGCCGCGCAGCGGACGCCAGGCGGACGCCAGGCTCGACTGTGCGACCGTCAGCGGGCCGAGGCGCAGCAGCAGCGGTACCGAGCCGGTGCCGTACTTGGCGAAGAGGTACTGGACGATGTCGCTCGACTCGTACATCCGCACGCCGGTGTTCGGGTCGTGGAACCATGGGAACATCGCCCTGCCGCCCCAGCGCACCACCTCGTCGCGGTAGCGCGAGCCGCCCTTCGGGCAGGGATAGACGAAGGCCTCGAGATCGAGGATCGAGAGCGCTTCGCGCACCTTGCGACAGAACGGGCAGGCCTCGAACTCGTAGAGCTCGAGAGGACGCGCGGGGCGCGGGCCGAGCGGGCCGACCCAGGCGCCGGTGAAGACGCGCGCCGCGGAGGCGCCGACCGAGGTCGCGACGTCGAGGGCACGCAGCATGCCCTCGGGCTATCGGACGCGCCGCACCGCGTCCAGCCTCACCGCATGCGTTTCGCGGGCGGCGACGACGGCGTAGCCGTCGGCCTCGCGAGCTTCGCGGACGCGGCGCCGCCCAGGACGGGCTGGCTCACGCCGCGCCCTACGAGGCCGGCTCGAGCCGGACGGGCACCGAGGTGTCGGGGTCCCGCATCGCCGCGATCACCGAGTCGACCGCGCCGTAGTCGCGCTGCATGAGCGCGTGCACCTTCTCGCGGGTGGCGGGATCGTCCACCGCCGTCGCCCGCATCGGAACCGTCGAGCCGTCGCCGCGATCCACCTGGATCACCGGGTTGGTCGCGATGTGGACGAGCCACGGCGAGCCGTCCTTGCCGCGCAGCCAGAGGGTGCCGGCGTCGTCCTCTGCGATCCACAGGCGCGTCGCCTTCTCGCCGCCGTCGGCGGCCCTGCTGTGCACGACGACGACCTCGCCCACCGTCTCGGACGCCAGCAGCAGCGCGCCGATGAAGGCGCCGAAGATGGCGACTGGCAGGACCAGGACCAGCAGGACGAGCCTACGCATGGCTCCCCCGGAGGATCGCGAGCGCCTGCTCGGGCGTGGCGCCGTCGTGGACGATGGCCATGAAGGCCCGGGTCATGGCGGTCGGGTTCGGGTGCTGGATGACGTTGCGACCGTAGACGATGCCGCGGGCGCCGGCGCGCATGACGGCGTGGGTGCGGCGCAGGATCTCCGCCTCGTCCGCCTTGCCGCCGCCGCGCACGAGCACCGGCACCGCCCCCGCGACCTCGAGGACGCGCGCGAGGTCGGCGGGCTCGTCCGGCGGATCGGCCTTGATGAGGTCGGCGCCGAGCTCGACCGCCTGACGCACGAGCGGCACGATCTTCGCGACGTCGCCGTCGACCGCATACCCGCCCTGCGCCGACGGCAGCTTCATGGCGATCGGCTCGACCATGAGCGGCATGCCGAAGCGCTCGCAGACCGGCTTCAGCGCGACCACGTTGCGCACGCACTGCCGGTGCAGCTCGGGCTGGTCGGGCAGCAACAGCAGGTTCACGACGACGGCGGCGGCGTCGAGCCGCACGGCCTGCTCGACCGCGTCGGTCATCGGCTCGCAGAAGAGCGCGCGCGGCAGCGTCGTGCCGTAGACGTTGGCGACGTCGGTGCGCAGCACGAGCGCCGGCTTGGTCCTGCCCGGGACGTTCTGGAGCAGCGGCGCCTGGCCGGGGGTCAGCTGGATGGCGTCGGGCCCCGCGGCGACGATCGCGGCGACGGCCCGCGGCATGTCGGCGATGCCGCCGAGGAACGTCGGCTCGTTGAAGACACCGTGGTCGATCGCGACGTCGAAGCAGTTGCCGTCCGGACCGAGGAGCCGATGGAGGCGCGCGCGCACGGGCTGCCGGCTAGCACGCGGGCCGCGGCCGCCTCAAGGGCGACTCACACCCGCATGCGCTGCCAGGCGCCGGAGCGGAAGCGCCAGCTCTTGAGGCTCGCGCGCACGATGTAGTCGAGGACGAGGGTCAGCCACAGCCACAGGATCGGCAGGCCGAGCACGAAGGTCACGACGTACGACGCGCCGAGGCGCCCGACGTAGAAGCCGAGCAGCGCCACCAGCAGCGGGAAGCGCGTGTCGCCGGCGCCGCGCAGCGCGCCGCTCAGCGTGAAGTCGATGGCCATGAGCGGGTGCACGAGCGCCAGCACCTGGATGAAGGGCACGGCGGCGTCGACCACCGCGGCGTCGTCGACGAAGAGCTGCGCCACCGGGCGCGCCACCGCGAACAGCACGAGGCCGCCCGTCGTCATGAAGGCCATCGACAGCCACACGGCCATCCAGCCGTCGCGCGTGGCGTCGTCGGCGCGACGCGCGCCGAGCGACTGGCCGACGAGCGCACCGGCGGCGGCGCCGAACCCGAGCCCGGGCAGGAAGGCCAGCGCCAGGACGCGCACGCCGATGAAGTAGGCCGCCACCGCGCCGGTGCCGTAGTGCGCCGCGAAGGCCATGTAGGCGAGGAACCCGGCCTGCATGATCGCGTGCTCGATCGCCGCCGGGTAGCCGACGCGCAGCACGCGGCCGACGATCGCCGGCCGCGGCCGCAGCGAGCGCCAGTGCACGGCGAGCGCGAGCCGGCCGCGCAGGAGAAGCCCCACCCCGAGCGCCGCGCCGACCGTGAACGCCGACGCCGTCGCCAGACCCGCACCGCGCACGCCGAGCGCCGGCAGGCCGAAGTGCCCGAAGATGAGGCCCCAGGCGAGAACGACGTTGGTGAGGCCGACGACCGCGCCGATGAGCAGCGGCGTGCGCGTGTCGCCCGCCGCCCGCAGGCTCGCCGACACCGTGAACACCACCGCCGACGGCGCCAGCCCCAGCATCAGCAGGCGGATGAACGGCACCGCCTCCGCCGCGACGCCCGGCTCGATGCGGAAGAGGCCGATCAGCAGCGGCGCACACGGGACGACGACCGCCGCGGTCGCGAGCCCGAGCCCCGCCGCCGCCAGCAGCGACTGTCCGACCGCCGCTTCGGCCGCGGCGCGCTCGCCCGCCCCCACGTGCCGCGCGACGATCGCCAGCGCCCCGGTGCCGACGGCGAACATGGCGAGGTTCATCGCCGACAGCATCTGGACGCCGAGCCCGACCGCGGCCGTGGCATTGGCCCCGAGCCGCCCCACGAGCAGGGCGTCGATCAGCCCGACGATCGACTCGAGCGAGAAGGCCAGGATGACCGGCCACGCGAGGCCCCAGGTGGCGCGCGCCCGGGCGGGCCACGGGGCGCCGGCCAGCTCCTCGGCGAGCGAGACGGGACCGGAGCCGGCCCGGGGAAGCGAGGGCGCGCGCATGCGTGACCGCCCGATCTAGATGGCGGCCACCGCCGTCACAACCGACGGCGGGCGCGACGCCCGTTCAGGGCATCGCGACGATGCAGATGCCGCACGCCTGCGGCGCGCCGCCGATGTTGTGCGACAGGCCCACCGTCGCGTTCTTCACCTGACGCTTCTCGGCCTTGCCCTGCAGCTGCTTGTAGTTCTCGTAGATCATGCGGACGCCGGTGGCCCCCGTCGGGTGACCGAACGTCTTGAGACCGCCGTCGGTGTTGACCGGCAGCTCGCCGTCGAGCGCGAAGGTGCCGCTCTGGATGTGCTCCTTCGCGGAGCCCTTCTCGCAGAAGCCGAGATCCTCGTAGGCGAGCAGCTCGGTCAGCGTGAAGCAGTCGTGCACCTGGGCGACGTCGATCTCCTTGCGCGGGTTGGTGATGCCCGCCTGCGCGTAGACCTGCTTCGCGGCCATCTCGCTCGCGCGCCAGCGCAGGAAGTCGAAGGCCGGATCCTCCTGCGGGTTCGGCGACAGCGCGATGCCGATGCCGCGCACGAGGACGAAGTCGTCGCGGTAGGACTTCGCGAGCTCGCGGCTGGTGATGATCGCCGCGGCGGCGCCGTCGGACTGCGCGGCGCAGTCGTAGAGGCCGAAGGGCCAGGAGATCATGCGCGCGCCCAGGGCGTCTTCGACCGTGATCTCCCGCTTCAGCATCGACTTCGGCGCGAGCGTGCCGTTGTGGTGGTTCTTGACGGCGATCCTGGCGAGGTCCTCGCGGCCGGCGCCGTAGGTCTGGAAGTACTGCGCGGCGCAGAGCGAGAACCAGCCGGCGGGCGTCGCCGGGAGACCGCGCACGCCGGTGACCGCGACGCTCGGCCCCGAGACGCCGCGGTCCTTCGGCTTGTCGAAGCCGACGACCAGCACCGTGTCGTACATGCCCGACGCGACCGCGAAGACGCCGTAGCGGAAGGCGTCGGTGCCGGTGGCGCAGTAGTTCACCACCATGCTGACGGGCCGGTCGTAGAGCTTGAGCGCGTCCGCCACCTCGGCCGTGCCCTTCGACGGGTACTGCGCCCCGCAGAAGACCGCCTCGATCTGCCGCTGCGGATCCTCGATCTTCGCGTCGGCGTAGGCCTCGAACGCGGCCTCGACGATCATGTCCTGCGGGTCCTTGTCCCAGTTCTCGCCGAACTTGGAGCAGCCCATACCGACGATCGCGACCTTGTCCCGGATGGCGTCAGGCTTCATGGCGGGCGGGAGGCTACGACCGGGGTCCGGAAAGTGCAAGGCGCAGCGCGGGTTTGCTCACCGCAGCGGCGTCGACTTCCAGAAGTAGTTCGGCGTCCCGCCGGCCTCGTGGATCTTCCGGAAGGTCAGCTCGACGGGCATGCCGAGCTTCACCTCCTTCGGATCGACGTCGGTCATCTGGAGGTACAGGCGGGCGCCCTCGACGTCGACGATGCCGGCGACCAGCGGCGGATTGGGGCTGCCGGCGAAGTTGTCGAAGGTGAACGACTTCACCGTGCCGACGCGGTCCGAGAGGCGGATCGGCTCGAAGGCGTCCTTGGCGTAGCACTGGAAGCAGACGCGCTGGCGCGGGAACTGCGCCTGGCCGCACTGCGTGCACTTCTGGGCGAGGAGCGTGACGTCGGAGTCGCGGTCGCGGAAGTGCTTGGTTGCCGAGAGGCCGGCGCCGGCGCGGCGGTCGTGCTCGGTGGCCAGCAGCTGGCGGAAGCGGAGGTACATGTCGTAGCTGCGGAACTCGCCGCGGCGCGCGAGGTGCCAGGCGACGCCGCGCTGACCCTCGAGGCGCTCGACCTGCGGCGTGGCCTCGAGCACGAAGGCGTCGGCGCCGTCGCCGTAGCTCGCGAGCAGCAGCGTCTCGCCGGCCTTCGTCTGCGCCAGCGCCGACGCGAGCAGCAGCGGCGCGAACGCGGCGCCGCAGTTGCCGACCTTGCCGAAGAGCGGATCCGCGAGCTGGGTCTTCGGGTCGAGCCCGCATTCCTTCGCGACGGTGCCGAGCGAACGCGCGTCGGGGCCGTAGAAGACGGCGCGGGTGACGCTCTTCGGCGTCAGGCCCGCCTTCTGGAGGAGGCCCGTGACCGCCTCCTTCACGCAGGTGCGATAGCCGTGGTCGACGACGAAGCGGTCCTCCCAGGCGTGCACGAAGGGGTCGCCCTCGGTACGCCAGACGTCGATGATCTCGTCGCTGATCGAGTGCGCGGCGGTGATCGCGAGCGCCACACCCTCGTCACCGACGAGGAAGGCGGCGGCGCCGTCGCCGATGGCGGCCTCGAGCCCGGTGCGCGGCGCCGCCATGCGGGTCTCGCCGACGGTCACCAGCACGCGCTTCGCCGAGCCGGCCTTCACCATGTCGTAGGCCGCCCGCAGGGCGTTGGTGCCGGCGCGCAGCGTGTCGCCGAGGTCGGCGGTGTAGACGTCGCGCCGGAGGTCGAGCGCCTTGGCGACGATCGCCGCGCCCTGCTTCTCCTTGAAGGCGTAGGACGTGGACGCGAAGAGCACGGCGTCGACGGTGCTCCGATCGATCCCGCGCAGCGCGTCGGTGGCGGCGGCGACCGCCATCGTGACGGCGTCCTCGTCCCAGTTCGCGACCGCCTTCTCCGGGCCGCCGGGCTTCGGCGCACCGCCGCCGATGGCGGACAGGGAGAGACGCAGCATCGGGACGTAGGCGCCGTACGCGGTGATTCCGACCATGGTCGGCGGAAGCTACGATGCCCCCCGGCCGGAGTGCAAGAATCGGCGGGGCGCAGCGCAGCCGATCCCCGGCGCACGGCGCGGACCCGCTCCGCGAGGAGCTGCGCGCCGTACGGCGGCGTGACCTCGCGCCGAGCTGCGGATCGCGCGAGGGCGCACCGAGGTTTGCGCGCGTCGTGCGCTCGCCGTCCGCCGGCGCGAGCCCCTGGCCGGCAGACGCGATGGTGCTCGTCGGATGAGCGCGCCGCCTCCAACCAGGACAATACCGGGCCATTCCCGGCGGGGATTGCCCCAATTGACCGGGCCATTTCGACCGGGCTAAGGCTCCGGCGTGCTGATTCCGCTGGAGCGGGGCGGCGCGCGGCCGGTGTTCCGTCAGATCGTGGACTACCTCCGGCGCGCCGTGGAGTCGGGCCGGCTGCCCGCCGGTGCCCGGCTGCCCCCGATCCGCCAGCTCGCGAGCGAGCTCAACGTCAACCGCGAGACGGTCGCCGCCGCGTACCGCGAGCTCGAGACCCTCGGGCTCACCACCTCGGGCGTGGGGCGCGGCACCTTCGTCGTCGAGCGGCCGAGCGGCGCCGCGGCGCCGCCCGCCGACGGCGCCGTCGTGCAGCGCCCGTTCCTGCCGCTGCTCTCGCGCGCCGCGGTCGCGACCGCGGGCCTGCCGGCCGTCGACTACACGGCCCCGGCGGGCGCAGTGCACCTCGAGCGCCTGGTCCCCGACCCGTCGCTCTACCCGGTCGAGCCGTTTCGCCGGGCGCTCGCGCACGTGCTCGGCCGCGACGGCCGCGCGCTCCTCGACTACGGCGACCCGCGCGGCCACGACGGCCTGCGCCGCACGCTCGTCGCGCGGCTCGCGCGCGCCGGCATCGAGGCCGACGTCGACGACGTCGTCGTCACGAGCGGCTCGACGCAGGCGCTGTCGCTCGGCGTACGCGCGTTCTGCGACCCGGGCGACGCCGTCGCCGTCGAGTCACCCACCTACCCCGGCGCGCTCGCGACGCTCGCCGCGCTCGGGCTGCGCGCCGTCCCGGTCCCGATGGACGCCGCCGGGCTCGACCTCGACGCGCTCGAAGGCCTCCTCGCCCGCAGCGGGGCGCGGCTCGTCTACACCATGCCGACGTTCCAGAATCCGACCGGCCTCACGACCGGCCTCGAGCACCGCCGCCGCCTGCTGGCGCTGTCGGCGCGCTACGGCGTGCCGGTGCTCGAGGACGACTTCCAGCTCGACCTGCGCATGGCGGGACGGCCCGAGCCGTCGCTGCGCGCGCTGGATCCGAGCGGTCGCGTGGTCGCGATCGGCACGTTCTCGAAGGCGCTGTTCCCCGGGGTGCGCGTCGGATGGATCGTGGCGCCGCCGCCGATCGCACGCGCCGTCATCGCGCTGAAGCGCGCGAGCGACCTCTCCGGCAGCGCGCCGCTCCAGGCGGCGCTGGCCCGGCTGATCGCCGAGGGCGAGTACGACAAGCACCTGCGCCGCATCCAGGTCGAGCTGCGCCGCCGACACGAGGCCGCGCGCGCGGCGCTCGAGCGGCACCTGCCGAAGGGATCGAGCTTCACCCGCCCCGACGGCGGCCTCGCGCTCTGGGTGACGCTGCCCGAGGCGCTCGACTCGTCGGCGCTGCTGCCCGCGGCCAAGCAGGCCGGCGTCGTCTACACGCCCGGCGGCCCGTTCTTCGCCGACGGCCGCCGCTCGTCGGCGCTGCGTCTGTCCATCGCCGCGGCCGGCCCGGCCGATCTCGAGCGCGGCATCCGCGCGCTCGGCGAGGTCGCACGCGCCGCCCTGCCCCGCGCCCGCGGGCGCGCCACCCCGCCCGCCGAGGGCCTCACCGTCCACGTCTGAAACCCAACCGAGGAGAGCATACCCATGACCGCCGAGAACGAGCCCTTCCGCCTGAAGGTCGCCCTGGCCGAGATGCTGAAGGGCGGCGTCATCCTCGACGTCGTCGACGCCGACCAGGCCCGCATCGCCGAGGAGGCCGGGGCCGCCGCCGTGATGGCACTCGAGCGCGTGCCCGCCGACATCCGTCGCGAGGGCGGCGTCGCCCGCATGTGCGCCATCGAGAAGATCGAGGAGGTGCGCGCCGCGGTGTCGATCCCGGTCATGGCCAAGTGCCGCATCGGCCACTTCGCGGAGGCGCAGCTGCTGGAGGCGCTCGGCGTCGACTTCATCGATGAGAGCGAGGTGCTGACGCCGGCCGACGACGAGCACCACGTCGACAAGCGCGCCTTCCGCGCGCCGTTCGTGTGCGGCTGCCGCGGGCTCGGCGAGGCGCTGCGGCGCATCGGCGAGGGCGCGGCGATGATCCGCTCGAAGGGCGAGGCCGGCACCGGCAACATCGTCGAGGCGGTCCGCCATCTCCGCCAGCTGCGGCGCGAGCTGCGCGCGCTCGCGTCGGCGTCGCGCGACGAGTGGGCCGCGCACGCGAAGACGCTGCAGGCGCCGCTCGAGCTGGTGGCGCAGGTGGCCGAGGCGGGCAAGCTGCCGGTGCCGGTATTCGCCGCGGGCGGCGTCGCCACGCCGGCCGACGCGGCGCTGTGCATGGCGCTCGGCGCCGAGGCCGTGTTCGTCGGCTCGGGCATCTTCAAGGCCGAGGATCCGATGACGCGGGCGAAGGCGATCGTGCGCGCCGTCACGCACTGGGAAGACCCGAAGGCCGTGCTCGACGCCTCGCGCGGGCTCGGGGCGCCGATGCCGGGCCTGGCGATGGACGCCATCCCCGAGGCGCAACGGCTGGCGGGCCGCGGATGGTGACGACCGGCATCCTCGCGGTCCAGGGCGACTTCGCCGCCCACGCCCGTGCGCTCGCCCGCCTCGGCGTGCGCACGGCGTGGGTGCGGCGGCCGGGCGACCTCGCCGTCGTCGACGCGCTGGTGCTGCCGGGCGGCGAGTCGACGGCGATGCTGCACGGCCTGGCACGCGACGGCATGGAGGCGCCGCTCGCCGCCTTCCTGCGCACCGGCAAGCCGGTGCTCGGGACCTGCGCCGGCGCCATCCTGCTGGCGCGCGAGGTGACCAACCCGGCGCAGCGCTCGTTCGGCGCGCTCGACGTGACCATCGAGCGCAACAGCTACGGCACCCAGGTCGACTCGTTCGCCGCGCCGCTCGAGACCACGCCCGACCTCGCCGGCCTGCACGGCGTCTTCATCCGAGCGCCGCGCATCACCCGCGTCGGCGACGGCGTCTGCGTCCTCGCCCGCCACCGCGGCGACCCGGTGCTCGTGCGCCAGGGCCCGATCTGGGCGGCGACATTCCACCCCGAGCTCACCGACGACGACCGCCTGCTGACGCGCTGGCTCGCCGACCTCGTCGGCCGCCACCACGGCGTCGTCGCGGGTTAGTGTCCCGAGTCCGAAGCTCGTTGCCGAAGATCGGGTGGGATCGCGCCGCCTGGCGGGACGTTGCCGCAGATGACGGGCGCGGACGTGGTGGGCGCGCTGGTACCTCGACGCCGGGACGCGCGTCGTGTGGATCGTCCTGGTCGACGAGCGTCGCGTGGTCGTGGTCACGCCCGAGGGCGACGCGACGTACGGGCTCGGCGCGACGCTGCCGGCGCACGCGGCACTGCCGGCGCTGGCACCGGCGGTCGACGACCTCTTCCCGCAGGTCGAAGGCGCCGCGTGACCCGGGGGGCACCGCCGAGCCGGCGGCGCCCCCCGGCCGTCACTGCGCGTCGAGGATCAGCGAGAACGAGCCGTTGCTGAAGGTGAGCGGCGCGAGCCCGCCGTTGTTGGCCACCAGCGTGCCGGAGAACGTGCCCGTGACGCGCGTACCGTCGTAGGACGTGAACGTGACCGAGAGGCCCTCTCCGCCCCAGCCCTTGTCGATCACCGTGCGGCCCTTGAAGCCGGTCTCCGCATACTGGGACGCGCACCCGACCGTCACCGGCAGGGGTCCCTTGATGTCGGCCGAGCAGCCCATGTTGAGGATGCGCGTGAGGACGCTGCGGCCGCGCCTCTTGATCGACGTCCCGCTCAGCGTGACGACGTTGCCCGGCGCGCTGTAGACGGCGAATAGGAACTTCTTCTGCCCGTTGAACTTGCCGCCGGCGCTCAGCGACGCCTTCATCGACTCCTTCTTTTTCTTCTTGGCCAGCGCAGGCCCGGCGGCGACGGGCCCCATCACGAGCGCCGCCACCACGGCGGCGCCGACGAACGTCTTCCAGCGAACGGTCACGATCACGCTCCTTCTGCCCGACGGGATGGACGCCGCCGGATCGATGGTGTCCGGCCAGGATTCCGGGCGAATCCGTAGGGGTCAACCACGGAGAAACCCGTAGGCACCTACGGCCCCGCGTTGCCCACGGCCCGCGCCCGGCGCTAAAGCACCTGCCATGCCGTCGACGCATCAGAAGGCGCTGGAGATCAATCTCGAGAAGAGCTGGTACGGGACCTTCGCCGAGATCGGCGCCGGCCAGGAGACGGCGCGCTGGTTCTTCCGCGTCGGCGGGGCGGCCGGGACCGTGGCCGAGGCCATCTCGGCCTACGACAAGGCGGTCAGCGACCTGCGCTACGGCGCCACGCCGCGCTTCGTCACCCGCAAGCGGCTGCGCGCGATGCTGGCGCAGGAGTGGGACAAGCTGGTCGAGAAGCTCGGCCCGCAGCGCGGCGACCACACCAGCTTCTTCGTGTTCGCGAACACGGTGGCGCAGCGGAGCTGGTCGCGCCACGACGACGGGCACGGCTGGGTCGGGGTGCGCTTCCAGACCGCGCCGGGCGCCGAGCCGTCCGACGTGATCATCCACGCCTTCTGCCGCGACGGCGAGACGGTCCGCGAGCAGGAGGCGCTCGGCGTGCTCGGCGTCAACCTCCTCTGGGCGGCGCTGCGTCACCACGCCGAGCCGGCGCGCATCATCCAGGAGCTGCTCGACGACCTCTCACGCGACCGCATCGAGGTCGACGTCATCGACTTCCGCGGCCCGGCGTTCGCCGGTGTGGACAACCGCCTGATGGCACTCCAGCTGGTCGAGCAGGAGCGTACGGACGCGGCGCTGTTCACCGCCGCCGGCGAGGTCGTGCAGCCCGCCGACGTCCTCTACAAGCGCCCCGTCGTCGTCGAGCGCGGGCAGTTCCGCCCGATCACGCGCCTCACGCACGACATCCTCCACCGCGGCGTCGAGGCGCTGAAGGCGCTGCCCGACGTCGCCGGCGAGGAGCCGCTGGTCGTGCTCGAGATGACGCTGCGCGATCTCACGGTCGCGGAGCAGATCGACCACGAGGACTTCCTCTCGCGCGCCGACGCGCTGGGTGCGCTCGGCCATCACGTCCTCATCTCGCGCTTCGCGCCCTACTACGCGCTGTCGCAGTACCTCGCGCACTACACGAACCGGCCGATCGGCCTGGCCATGGGCATCCCCACGCTCGAGCAGCTCGCCGATGCCCGCTTCTACCAGGACCTGCGCGGCGGGCTGATCGAGTCCGCGGGGCGCCTGTTCACGAACCAGGTGCGGGCGTTCGTCTACCCGCGCCGCGACGCGGGGAGCGGTAGGGTGACCGGGCTGGCGGACTTCGCCCTGACCGGTCCGGCGCAGCACCTGCTCGCCTACCTCGTCGAGACCGGCCAGCTGGTCGCGACGGCGCCGAGCGATCCCGCGCTGCTCGACATCGACCAGGACGCCGTCTGCCAGTTGATCGGCACGCGCGACGCGCGTTGGGAGGCACAGGTGCCGGCGGCGGCGGCCGCGGTCATCCGCGACCGCGGCCTCTTCTGCAAGCGCGCCTGCCCCCCCGGGGTCGTCAGCGTCCCTTGAACGCCGGGGGACGCTTCTCCATGAACGAGCGGATGCCCTCGCGCATGTCGTCGCTGTTCGCGACCAGGGCCTGGGTGAACGCCTCCTCGGCGAAGAGCGTGTCCATGTCGGCCTGCAGCGAGCGGTTGAGCATCCGCTTCGAGAGCCCGAGGGCGAACGTCGGCCCCTCGGCCAGCCGCTTGGCCCACGCCCGCACGGTCGCCTCCAGCTCCGCCGCCGGCACGACCTTGTTGACGAGGCCGAGGCGCTCGGCGTCCTGCGCCGTGAGGTCGTCGCCGAAGAAGACCAGCTCCTTCGCCTTGTGCAGGCCGAGGTGGCGCGGGAGGAGGAAGCCGCCGCCCGCGTCGAGCGCGATGCCGCGGCGCACGAACACCTCGATGAAGCGCGCCTCCTCGGACGCGATCACGAGGTCGCAGGCGTAGGCGAGGTGCGCGCCGAGGCCGGCGGCGACGCCGTTCACGCCGCACACGATCGGCTTCTCGAGATCCCACAGCGCGCGGATGACGCGCTGGCTCGGCTTCATCGCGTCGCGCGTACCGCCCGGATGCGGCGGGCCGGCGGCGCCGGTGGCGGCGCGCGAGCCGGAGAGGTCGGCGCCGGTACAGAAGCCCTTCCCCGTGGCGGTCAGCACGACCGCCCGGATCTCGGGATCCTCGGCGCAGGTCTGGAGGGCCGCGAGATAGGCCTCGCGCATCTCCGCGTTCAGGGCGTTGCGGGCCTCGGGGCGGTTGAGGACGATCCAACCCACCCCGTCCTCGATCGTGAAGCGCAGCGTGTCGCTCATGGGCGTCGTCAGTACGTCCGGCCGCGGCCTGGCCGCAAGCGGGTTGCTCAGATCTTCAGCTTGAAGGCCCGCAGCGCGTTGTCGCGCAGGAAGTTCTGCTTCGCCTGCTCGCCCAGCTCGAGACCGTCGACCTCCGCCAGCACGCGCTCCCACTGCAGCAGCGGGTAGTCGGTGGCGAAGCAGACCTTGGTCTTGCCGAAGGTCTTCATGAAGTGGACGAACGCCGGCGGGTAGTGCTTCGGCACGTGCGCCGAGGTGTCGATCCAGACGTTCTGGTGCTTCCAGGCGACGGCGATCATCTCCTCGGTCCACGGCCAGCCGATGTGGCCGCAGACGATGCGCAGCTCGGGGAAGTCGAGCGCCACCTCGTCGATGTAGAGCGGGCGGCCGGTCTCGGACGGGAACAGCGGGCCCGTGTGGCCGACCTGCGTCTGGAACGCCACGTCGAGCTCGGCGGCCTTGGCGTAGAGCGGGTAGTAGACGCGGTCGGTCGGGACCTTCTTCCACATGAACGGCTCGATGCGCAGGCACACGAAGCCGCAGTTGCGGACGTAGTGGTCGAGCTCGCGCACCGCCTTCATGATGTGGCGCGGGTCGGCGTGGTACTGGCCGAAGATGCGACCCGGATGCGCGTTCTGCGCCTTGGCGACCAGCTCGTTGTCGCCGGCCATGAGCGCCACCTGCACGCCGTGGCGGTCCATGGTGTCGATCATCTTCGCGACGTCGGTGCCGTGGTGGAAGACGTCGAGCATGCCGTAGTTGCGAAAGACGTTCTCGCCGGCCGGGTTCACGCCGGGCGGGGTCGGGGAGATGTACTGCGTCCAGACGTCGACGATGCCGTGTGTGGACATGGCTCTTGGCTATCCTCTCGGCAGGCCCAGCACGCGCTGGGCGATGATGTTGCGCTGCACCTCGCTGCTGCCGGCATAGATGCTCGCCGCGCGCGCCCACAGGTACTCGTACTGCCAGCGCCCCCCGTCCGGCGCTCGCGGATCGCCGCGCTCGAGCGCGCCGTAGGCGCCTTCCACCTCGATGGCGAGATCCTTCATGCGCTGGTCGGTCTCGCTCCACAGCAGCTTCAGGTACGAGCCCTCGGGTCCCGGCTCGCCCTTCCGCATCATCTCCGTCACCTGCCGCCAGGCGACCAGGCGTACGATCTCCGTCTCGATCCACGCCTGCGCGCAGCGTTGACGCACGAGCGGATCCGACGCGACGCGGTCGCGACCGCGCACGAGGCCGAGCACGCCCTGCAGCTCGCCCGCGAGCCGCGCGTGCGGCGCCGAGCCGCCGCGCTCGTGCGCCAGCGTCGTGATGGCGATGTGCCAGCCCTGGTTCAGCCCACCGACCATGTGCTCGCGCGGCACCCGCACGTCGTCGAAGAAGACCTCGTTGAACCACGCGACGCCGGTCATCTCGACGAGCGGCCGGATGGTGATGCCCGGGCTCTTCATGTCGACGAGCAGGAACGTCAGCCCCTTGTGCTTCGGCGCCTGCGGGTCGGTGCGGACGATGAGGATGCACCAGTCGGCGAAGCGCGCGTAGCTGGTCCAGATCTTCTGGCCCGTCACGTGGAAGACGTCGCCCACCAGCTCGGCGCGCGTGCGGCAGGCGGCGAGGTCGGAGCCGGCGTTCGGCTCGGAGAAGCCCTGGCACCACACGTCGTCACCGGTGAGGATGCGCGGCAGGAAGCGACGCTTCTGGGCCTCGGTACCGTGGTGGATCAGCGTCGGGCCGGTGAGCCCGGGGCCGACGCCGATGTCGATCATCGGCGGCGCGCCGCGCCGCGTGTACTCCTCGGCGAAGAGGAACTGCTCGACGGGCGTCGCACCGCGGCCGCCGTACTCGCGCGGCCAGTGCAGCCCCGCCCAGCCGCCGTCGTGCAGCGTGCGCTGCCAGCGGCGCGCGAAGGCGATCTTCTCGGCCGGCTCCTCGGGCTTGTGGCAGGCCGGCGTGCCCCAGCCCGCGGGAAGATGCGCGGCCAGCCACTCGCCGACGCGACGCTGGAAGGCCTCCTCGGCCGGGCTGAGACGCAGGTCCATCGCGCCGGCGGTTGTCGGCGATGGACGGCCACGGCGTCAAGCCGCGGCCGGCGCTATCGCGACTGCTGCCCGGCCCGGTAGCCCTGCTGGTAGGCCTGGTTCTGCGACTCCTCGTGCTTGCCGTAGAGGAAGCCGCCGAGCGCGCCGGCGCCCGCGCCCACCGCAGCGCCGAGACCGGCGTCGCCGGCGATGGCGCCGATGATCGCGCCGCCGCCGGCGCCGATGGCGGCGCCCGAGAGCGTGCGCTGCTGCGTCTGGGTCATGCCGGCACAGCCGGCGGCGGTGAGGGCGAGGGACAGCGCCAGCGCGCCGCACGTCGAGCGTCGCATCACTTCTTCCCCTTCTCGTGGCGCTTCTCCTGCGGGCAGGGCCAGGTCTCGCCGAGGAAGCGGCCGAGCGTCTCGACCGGCACGTCGCCCAGGTACTGCGGATGCGCCTTGCACCACGCGACGAACATCTTCACCGCCTCGACGCGCGTCGGCGGCGGCGAGGGCGGGCAGACCCAGGGCTTCGCCTTCGGGCCGTCGGTGAGCGCCTGCATGTACTGGTACGCGCCGACGAGGTAGCCGTGGCAGAAGCCGATGCCGGCGAGCCGCAGCGGGTCGTCGTCGGCGACCTCGCAGAGGGCGATCAGGTCCTGCGTCGTCTTCACGACGAAGTCCTCGCGGGTGAGGAGCGCGTGCACAGGCGCCGCCGCAAGGAGGGCGGAGGCGAACGCGAGCGCCAGTCGTCCGATGCGCATGAGCCCTCCTGTACGTCGCACCGCTGCGCCGGTCGAGACCGGACGAGCTCAGGTCGTCTGGTGGAAGCGGTAATGCGTCTCCGGCACGGGGTAGCCGGCGCCGCCGAAGGTGTCGACGATCGTGCGGTTGGTGTCGAAGTAGACCTGCCAGTAGTGGTCGGTGTGGGTGTAGGGCCGCACCGCCAGCACGGGGCCCATTGGGGTGAAGTCGATCACCGAGACGTCGGGCCCCGGCGAAGTCACCACGTTCGGGATCTTGGCGAGCGCCTCCTGCAGGCGGCGGATGGCGTCCTGCACGTCGACGCCGTGCGCGATCTGCGCCGTGCGGTCGACGCGCCGATAGGGGTTGGCGGAGTAGTTCTGGATCGTGTCGCTGAAGATCTTCGCGTTGCCGACCAGCGTGACGACGTTGTCCGGCGTGTTGATGTGGGTCGCGAACAGCCCGATCTCCATGACCGTGCCTTCGACGCCGCCGGCGCTGACGTAGTCGCCGACCTTGAACGGCCGCAGGGTGATGAGGAACGTCCCGGCCGCGAGGTTCGAGAGCAGGCCGCCCCACGCCGCGCCGATGGCGACGCCGATGCCGGCGACCAGGGCCGCGAACGACGTCGTCTCGACCCCGAAGTAGCCGAGGATGGCGACGACCAGGATGATGTTCAGCGCGACGGTGATGACGTTGCCGACCCAGCGCATGATCGTCGGATCGACGTGCTGGCGCGTCAGCGCGCGCGAGAGCAGGCGCACGGCCAGGCCGATCAGCCAGCGGCCGAGCATCCAGACGACGATCGCGCCGACGACCTTCAGCCCGAAGGCCACGAGCACCGCGGCGGTGGCGGTCCACACTTCCTGGACGTTCATGGCGGTCCTCCCTCTCTGGTCGAAGCGGGTCGTCGGGGCGGGATCAGCGCACCGGCGTCCAGGTGGCGTCGGGGTCGAAGGCGGTGATCTTCGGCACCAGCTCGGCGGTCTGCGCGCCGAGGTCTTTCTGGAAGACGATGCCCTGCTGGTTCACGAGAAACGTCTGGATGCCGCTGACGCCGTACTCGGCCGGCCAGGCGACGAGCGCGAAGCCGCCCGTCATCTTGCCGTCGGCGACGTAGCTGTGCGCGCCGCCCGGTGCGCTCGCGCCCTGGGCGGTCAGGATGCGGAAGAGATAGCCGTGGTAGGGCCGCGGCGCGGCGCCGGGCTCGGCGGCCCGATAGCCCTCGGCGTCGGCGTCGGCCAGGAACGGGCCGAGCGGGCTCGGGGCCTTGCCGTCGGGGTCGTCCCAGTAGAGGCCGTCGCGCTGTCCGGGCGTGCTGCGCACCTTCTGGGCGTAGACGCCCGTGCCGGCGCCACGATCGGCGGCCGCGTATTCGCGCTGCGCCTCGACGTAGGCGCGCGCGACGTCGATGGCGCCCAGCTCGTTGTTGCCGATGCGCCGGTTGACGATCTCGTCACGGCCCGCGGCGGTGTCGAAGCGCCAGCCGCCGGCGTCCTTCACGAGCGGGATCGGGAACGGCCAGTCTTCGCGACCGAGGATGGCCACGCGGTGCGTGGCGTCGACCTCGTCGATGCGGACCCGCTGGCCGACGGCGTTCGCGAAGCGCACCCGGGCGGCCTTGTCGGCGACGGGGTCGCCCGACGCGACGACGTCCTCGCTCTCCGGCCCGAGGATCGCCGCCACCCTCGCCGCGTCGCCCTTGCGGGCGGCGTCAGCCAGGGCGCGGATCGCCTGCTCGGGAGTCTTGTAGTGCGGCTGGCCCGGCGGCGGGGCAGCCCGGACGCCGGCCGCGACCCCGAGCACGAGCACGAGCGTGAGCATCGACGTGCGCATCAGCGCCTCCTCCCGCCGCCGCCGCCGCGGCGACCGCCTCCACCGCCACCCCCGCGGTGCATGCCGCCCCCGCCCCCGCGTTGCACGCCCCCACCGCCGGAGTAGGACGGCCGCCCGCGGCTGGCCGCGCCGCGGTTGCTGGCCTCGCGCGTGCGGTTGCCGTCGCCGTAGCCGCCGAACGCCGCCGCCGTGCTCGGACGCCCACCGGGTCGGGTCTCGGACGATTGCCGCCGGGCCGCTCGGGACGCCCGCCCGGCCGCGCACCGCCGCCCGCCTCGGGACGCCCGCCCGGCCGCACCGCCGCCCGCCTCGGGACGCCCGCCGCCGGGACGCCCGGTCTCGGGACGTCCGCCTGTCGCTCGGGGCGACCGGGACTTGCCCCGGCCGCGAGCGGCCCGCCTCGCCGAAGCCGCGGGCCGCGTCGCGCTGCGCGCGATCGCGCGTCGCCGCGCGGTCCCTGGCGGCGTAGCGGTCGCGGTCCCGCGCGTTGTCGTAGCCGACGCCGCGGCGGTGCTCCGGGTCGTGCTGCCACTTCTTCCCGTTCACGCGGACGTTGTTGACGTTGACGTTCTTGTTGACGTTGACGTTGTTCTTGCCGCCGCCACCGCCGCCGTAGTGGTTGTTCACGTAGACGTCGTGGTCGTGCCAGTCGAAGGCACCCGCGATGAGAGCGCCGGTCGCCATGCCGGCGCCGAAGGTGAGCAGCGTCCCGCCCCAGGTCGCGGTCGGCGGATAGAGGGCCGGATAGGCGACCGGAGCGGCGGCGTAGGTGGGGCCGTAGACCGTGGGCGGATACGTCGGCACGTAGACGACCTGCGGATCGGCCGGCTGGATGACGATCGTCTGCTGCTCCTTCACCACCGTCTGCTTGGCGTCGCTCTTCAGCGTGCCGGCCGCGTCGGCCTTGGCGCGCATGCGTTGTACGGCGTCCATGACGGCGGCCTGCTGGTCGAGGAAGGCGTTGCCGAGCGCCTGGGTCCAGTCGAGATTCGCCGACATGCGCTCGAGCACGTCGGGGAAGTGGCAGAGCCACTTCACGCTCGCGTCCCAGTCCTGTCCCTCGAGGGCCTCGTCGAGCGCGTCGCCGGTGAGCTTCGACTGCTTCGCCCAGCGGTCGGCCTCGACGATCTCGAGGGGGTACGTGGCCGCGATGCACACCTGGCTCAACAGCGAATCGGGATACAGGGCGACCGGGGCCACCAGCTCGTCGAGCTGGTCGTTCGTCAGCTTCGCGCCGTCGGCCGCTCGGGCGACGCCCGCCAGCAGCGGCAGCAGGACGGCCGCCGCCGCGAAGAGCCTTTGCCATCGTCTCGTCGTCATCGGCCCTTCTCCTCACCGCGAGTCGAGGTCTCGGATCCCTCCTAGACGGGTTGTTGGTCACTCCGCAATCCAGTCAGACGATCCTCTCGCGCATGGGGTGTGGGGCTGCATTGCCGCGCGTCCGGGGCTTCGCTACAGGCAGCACGTGCCACGACTCGCACACGCCCGCGTCGCGACGGTCGGCCTGGCGCTCGTCCTGCTCGCCGCGTGCGCGGCTCCGGTCCGCGTCCACCGCGGCGACCCGAGGACCGTCCACCGCGAGCTCACGCGCAGCGTGCTGACCAGCCGCGCGCTGAGCGGACCGACCCACAACGTCCTCCATCGCTTCGGCATGATCGAGCAGTTCGAGAAGGACCCGGTGGCGGTCATGACCGCGCTGCACGCCGACGTCGCGGGCGGCGACGGCGACCCCGACGTCGTCTTCGCGCTCGCCGAGCTGTCGTTCGCCCACGCGGAGCGGGCGAAGGCCCCGTCGCACTACCTGGCGTCCGCGGTCTACGCCTGGGCGTTCCTGTTCCCGGTGCGCCGCGACTTCGTGCCGCACCGCTTCGACCCGCGGGTCCGCCTCGCCGCCGACCTCTACAACCTCGGGCTCACGAACGGCCTCGAGGCGGACGGCGGCAAGCACGTCGCCATCCAGGCCGGAACGTATCCGCTGCCCTTCGGCACGCTCGAGGTCACGTTCGACGAATCCCAGCTCCACTGGGGCGACCGCAAGCTCGCCGACTTCGCGCCCGCCGCCGAGCTCCAGGTACACGGGCTCGCGGAGCGGTATCGGCGGACGGGTCTCGGCGCGCCGCTCGCCGCCGGCACGGTGCCGCTCGACCCAGCGCGCGAGCCCGACCAGTTCATCCCGCCGCGCACGCGCGTCCCGGTCACGGCGCTGCTGCGCATCCCCGAGCCGCGCAAGCAGATCGCGAGCGGCACGGTGCACGGCACGCTCGAGCTGCTCGACGCCCTGGTCACCGAGACCGTGCGTGTCGGCGACCGCGACGTGCCCCTCGAGGTCGAGCCCACCGCGGCGCTCGCCTACATGCTGACGGAGCAGCGACCCTGGGAGCTCGAGCTGAAGGGCTTCTTCGGCGGCGCGCTCCCCGGCATCACCGAGCCCACGCGGCTGCGGGCCGTCCAGCCCTACCGCCGCGGCCGCATCCCCGTCGTCTTCGTCCACGGCACCGCGTCGAGCCCCGCGCGCTGGGCAGACATGGTGAACGATCTCTCGAACGATCCGCAGATCCGCGACCACTTCCAGTTCTGGTACTTCGGCTACGACACCGGCAACCCGATCCTGTTCACCGCCGACCAGCTCCGCCAGCTGCTGCGCGAGGCCGTCGAGCGCCTCGATCCCGACGGCACCGACGCCGCGCTGCGCGACATGGTCGTCATCGGTCACAGCCAGGGCGGGCTGCTGACGAAGACCACCGCGATCGACAGCGGCGACGCCTTCTACTACTGGAAGACGCCGCTCGATCAGCTGAAGATGAAGCCCGAGACGCGCGAGTACTTCCGCCGCATCCTCTTCCTCCGGCCCCTGCCCTTCGTGACGCGCGTGATCTTCATCGCCACGCCGCACGGCGGCAGCTACATCGCCGGCAACTGGATCGCGCACCAGGTGGCGCGCTTCATCCAGATGCCCGCGCGCGTGATGAACTCGGTCGCCGAGGTGGTGAAGGGCAACCCCGAGCTGGCGTCGTTTCGCGCCCCGACCGCGGTCGACAACATGACGCCCACGAATCCGTTCGTGAAGGCGCTCGGCAAGATGTCCGTCGCGCCGGGCATCGCCTCGCACTCGATCGTGGCGGTACAGGGCAACGGGCCGGTCGAGAACGGCGACGACGGCGTCGTCGAGTACCAGAGCGCGCACCGCACCGACGTCGACTCGGAGATCGTCGTGCGCTCGCCGCACTCGTGCCAGTCGAATCCGGCGACGATCGCGGAGGTGCGGCGCATCCTGAAGCTCCACCTCGACCAGTACGAGCACCGCAGCACGACGCCGCCGGAGCCCGAGCACGTGGGCGCGTCGCCGTCGTGATGCGCGTCGTCGGGCGGGGACTCGTCGTCCTCGTCGCCCTCGCCGTCGTCGCGTGGGGCGCGGGCGCGCTGCACTTCGCCGGACCCGGCGGCGGGCACGTTCCCGACGTGCTGGCAGGCGTCTGGGTCGCCGGCACGCTCGCGATCCTCGGCGCGGTACGGCCCTTCGGCCGCAAGATGGTGGCCTTCGGGCTCGCCGTCGCGCTCCTCTTCGGCTGGTGGGCCACGGTCCTGCCGAGCAACGACCGCAACTGGTCGCCCGACGTCGCCCGCCTGCCCCACGGCGAGGTGCACGGCGACCTGCTCACGCTCCACGACGTCCGCGACTTCGACTATCGCTCCGAAACGGACTGGACCGAGCGCTGGGAGACGCGCACCTACGACCTCGCGAAGCTCGAGGGCGTCGACCTGTTCCTCTCCTACTGGGGGTCGCCCGCGATCGCGCACACGATCATGAGCTGGCGGTTCTCGGACAGGCAGCATCTCGCGATCTCGATCGAGCTGCGCAAGGAGGTCGGCGAGGTGTACTCGCCCATCGCCGGCTTCTTCCGGCACTACGAGCTGTACTACGTCGTCGCCGACGAGCGGGATCTCGTGCGCCTGCGCACCAACTATCGAGGCGAGAACGTCTTCGTCTACCCGCTGCGCATGCCCGCCTCGCGCGCACGCAAGGTGCTGCTCGACTACGTGGCGCGCATGAACGCCCTCGTCACCCAGCCGGCGTTCTACAACACCCTGACGCAGAACTGCACGACGACGATCCGCACGCACATCCTGCACATCGGCGGCTCGATGCCGCTCGACTACCGCCTGCTCGCGAACGGCTACTCCGACCAGCTCCTCTACGAGCGCGAGGCGATCGACACGAGCCGCCCCTTCGAGCTGGTGCGTGCCAACGCCTCGATCGACGCGCGGGCGAAGGCGGCCGACCAGGACCCGGCGTTCTCCGATCGCATCCGCGACGGCGTCGCAGTGCCGCCGCCGTGGCCGGACCCTGCACCGTAGCCCTCGACGAACGCCCCCGAGGAACCCCTGTCGGACTCGGGCATCGAACCGCCCAGCGCAACCGTCGGTCAGCGCGTTGCCCGAAGCTCATCGACGAGCACCGGGCGTGCGATGCCCACCGCCTATGCCTCCTCGCTGGCGCCGGCATCCACCCGCTGCTCCAGATCCCCGAGCACGTCCTCGATCTGCGCCAGCGCCGAGCGCAGGTCGTCGGCGATCTCCTGCGCCAAGAGGTGCGGCTCGGGGAGGCTCGCCGAATCCTCCAGGCTCTCGTCGCGCAGCCAGAAGAGGTCGAGGCTCACCTTGTCGCGGGCGAGGATCTCGTCGTGGGCGTACGGTCGCCAGCGGCCGTCCGGCGTCGCCTCGGACCACGTCGCCTGCCGCTGGTTCCGATCTCCGGGGCGGTAGCACGCGACGAACTCGTCGAGGTCGGCGCGCGTCATGCGCTTGGTCTTGAGCGTGAAGTGCTTGAGCGTGCCGCCCGACGTGTTGGCGAAGGCGACGATGGTCTTGAGCGCCCCGTCCGGGGAGAACAGGTCACGCTTGAACTCCAGCGTCTTGCCCTCGGGGCGCTCGAGGATCTCGACCAAGTCCACGGCGCTCGGCAACGAACTCGGAAGCGCATGGCGGCATCGAGCTTCCGAGTCGACAACCGGGTACTGGGGTTGCTGGTGCGCCAACGACCCTGCGGTTCAGCGGCGGCGCGCAGAGCCGTCCGCGACAACCGCGGCCTGGCTTGCCCTCGGCGTGACGTCAGACTTGCCTCTTCCTGGATATGACTCCATCGGACAGCCACACGTGCCGTAGGCGGTAGCGACGGACCGGGTCGACCTTGCGGGACACGAGCGGTCCGACGGCAATTGCGGCGCCTATCACTCCGAACGTGGCGACCTGCAGGAGAACGCGGCGTTCAGGTTCACGCCACGGCTCGAGCGCCGGCCGCAGTGCTCCGTAAAGCGGCTCGACGCCTCACGCCGCCTACCTCCTCGCACAGCTCGACGAGCGGCACCGCCTCCACGCCGTCGGCGATGGGGAAGCGTTCGGTGCCGCCATACACGATGAGGCGCCGATCCGGGCGCACCGTTTCACAGGCGAGCTGAAAGCCGCGCTCGAACCTCGGCGCGAGACCGCGCTTGATCTCGATGGCCCACGGCTTCCGCCGGCCGGGGAGCTTCAGGAATTGTAAGGATGAACCAGGACGCAAGGGCGATGAGCTGGCACCGTCGGGCGCGCGCATTGCGCCTACGCCCGCCCCGGCAGCGCCGGCCGCACGACGGCGACCACGCCCTCGTGGCTGCGTGCTGCCTCGGGCGTCATGTCCGCGGAGAGTGCGATCAGGCGGCCGACGAGCCCGGTCCACCCCGTCTGGTGGCTGGCGCCGATGCCGGCACCGTCGTCGCCGTGGAAGTACTCGTAGAAGAGCAGGTGATCGCGCCAGTACGGATCGGCCTGGAACTTCTCCGCGCCGCCGAACACGGGACGGCGGCCGTCGGCGCCGCGCAGGAAGATGCCGTTCAGCCGGCGCACCACCTCCATGGCGACCTCGTAGAGCGTGCACATCCGCCCCGAGCCGGTCGGACATTCCACCCGGAAATCGTCGCCGTGGTAGGCGTACAGCTGCACCAGCGCGCGCACGATGAGGAGGTTCATCGGCATCCACACCGGACCGCGCCAGTTGGAGTTGCCGCCGAAGAGGCCCGACGTCGACTCCGCCGGCTCGTAGGCCACGCGGTGCTCCTCGCCGCCGGCGACGAAGACGAACGGGTGGCGCAGGTGGTGGCGCGAGAGCGCGCGAATGCCGTGCGGCGAGAGGAACTCGTCTTCGTCGAGGAGACGGGCCAGCACGCGGCGGAGCTTGTCGGGCCCGAGGATGCCGAGCATCCGCCGCCCGCCGAGCCCCGGCGCCAGCGGCGCGATGCCTTCCGTGACCTCCGGCCGCCGCGCGAGGAAGCGCCGGATGCGCGCGAGCAGGTTCGGGAAGCGCGTCTCGAGCCCGGCGGGGAAGACCGTGGTCGCGCAGAGCGGCAGGAGCCCGACGAGCGAGCGCACCTTGAGGCGCATCGCCGTGCCGTCGGGCAGGCGCAGCAGGTCGTAGAAGAAGCCGTCCTCGTCGTCCCAGAGGTCGTCGTGCGCCTCGCCCATGCGGTCCATCGCGGCGGCGATCCACAGGAAGTGCTCGACGAACTTGAGGGCGAGATCCTCGTACAACGGATCGTCGGCAGCCAGCTCGAGCGCGATCTGGAGCATGCTCTGGCAGAAGAGCGCCATCCACGCCGTGCCGTCGGCCTGCTCGAGGTGGCCGCCGGTCGGCAGCGGCTTCGAGCGGTCGAAGACGCCGATGTTGTCGAGCCCGAGGAAGCCGCCCTCGAAGACGTTGCGCCCGGTCGGATCCTTGCGGTTCACCCACCAGGTGAAGTTGACGAGCAGCTTGTGGAAGGCGTCGCGCAGGAAGGCGTGGTCGCCGGTGCCGCGCATCGCCCGCTCCATCGCCCACACGTGATAGACGGCCCACGCGTGCACCGGCGGGTTGACGTCGCCGAAGTTCCACTCGTAGGCGGGCATCTGGCCGTTCGGGTGGAGGTACAGCTCGCGCAGCATGAGCGTGAGCTGGCTCTTCGCGAAGTCGACGTCGACGGGCGCCAGCGCGACCGCGTGGAAGGCGAGGTCCCACGCCGCGTACCACGGGTACTCCCACTTGTCGGGCATCGAGATGACGTCGTCGTTGAGCATGTGGAACCAGTCGCCGTTGCGCTGCCCGAGGCGGCGCGGCAGCGACGGGCTGGCGCCGTGCTCGCGCAGCCACTGGTCGACGTCGAAGTAGTAGTACTGCTTGCCCCAGAGCATCCCGGCGACCGACTGGCGCAGCACGCGGCGGCCGTCCTCGCCGAGGGCCGCGGGCGCGAGCGTGTCGTGGAAGGCGTCGGCCTCCGCCCGGCGCGTCGCGACGCTGGCGTCGAAGTCGGCGAACGGGTCGGTCGCGTCGGGGCGCCGCAGGCGCAGGCGCATCACCATCGTCCCGCCCGCCGGCACCTCGGCGCGGCGGTGTGCCGCCGCCTTCGTACCGCGGCGGCCCGGATTCACCGCGCCGGGACGGCCGTCGACGAGCCAGGTGTGGAAGGCGTCCTTCACCCACGGCGTCGCGTTGGGTCGTCCGCCGAGGCGCGCGGTGTTGGTCTCGTTCTCGGTGAAGACGAGCGTCGCGACGTCCTCGACGTGGAGGTGCATCGTGCCGAGCGCCGGGTGCTCGGCGATCACCACGCCGGCCGCGTCCCAGAGGAGAGGGCGCTCGGCGTCGGGCCGATGGGACCACGTGTTGCGGAACCACAGCGTCGGCAGGAGGTGCAGCACCGCCGCGTCGGGGCCGCGGTTGTGCGCCGTGATGCGCACCAGGGTGTCCTCGGGCGACGCCTTCGCGTACTCGACCTCGACGTCGAAGTAGCGGTCGTCGGCGAAGACGCCCGTGTCGAGCAGCTCGTACTCGAGCTCGGTGCGCGTGCGCGCGCGGTTGGTCTCGACGAGGTCGGCATAGGGGAAGGCGCGCTGCGGGTATTTGTAGAGGCAGCGCATGTACGAATGGGTCGGCGTGCCGTCGAGGTAGAACCAGTACTCCTTCACGTCCTCGCCGTGGTTGCCCTCGCCGTTGGCGAGCCCGAACATGCGCTCCTTCAGGATCGGGTCCTTGCCGTTCCAGAGCGCGAGCGCGAAGCAGAGCCGCTGCTGGTCGTCGGACCAGCCGGCGATGCCGTCCTCGCCCCAACGATACGCGCGCGAGCGCGCATGATCGTGCGGAAACGACTCCCAGGCCGAGCCGTCGGGACTGTAGTCCTCGCGCACGGTGCCCCACTGGCGCTCGCTGAGGTACGGCCCCCAGCGGCGCCACGGGACCGCCTCGCGGCGGCATGCTTCGAGTCGCTCGTGCTCGGCGGACATCGTCTCTCGATAGATGGCGGCGCGGCGTCGCGCCAGACAGCGTAGACAGCTCGGCCGAATCCGCATAAGGCGCGAGACGATGACCCGTCACCTCGCGGCCTCCACCCTCGCCCTCACCGCCGTCCTCGCCGCCGGCTGCGCCAAGAGGCAGCCCGAGGCGCTGCCGGCGCCCACGACCACCGTCACCAGCAGCACGAGCCAGACCGGCATCGAGCAGCGCAAGATCACGACCATGACGGCCGAGGTCGTCGCCATCGACCAGGCGAAGCGCACGGTCACGCTGCGCGGACCCGAGGGCAACGAGGCCACGCTGAAGGTCGGCGACGAGGTGAAGAACCTCGCCCAGGTCCGCAAGGGCGACCAGGTCACCGCCGCGTACTACGAATCGCTCGCCGTCAGCGTGAAGAAGCCCGGCGAGGTGAAGCCGGGCATCGTCGCCACGGACGACATCCAGACCGCCCCGCCCGGACAGAAGCCCGGCGGCGCCGGCGCGACCACCCTCACCATCGTCGCCAAGGTGAAGAAGGTCGACAAGGAGCGGCAGACGCTGACCCTCCAGGGCGGCGACGGCAGCACCACGACCGTCGACGTCCAGGACCCTGCCAACCTCGAGAAGGTGAAGGCCGGCGACCTGCTCGAGATCACCTACACCGAGGCGGTCGCGATCGCCGTCGACAAGCCCTGAGCCGGGCGGCCGTCGGGCTCCACGAGATCGCGGAGCCCGACGCCGAGCCGCATCACCACGCCGGCCATCGTCGCGACCGGCACGTCGAGCGGCCGGACGCGGTCCGGCGGAAGCAGGTAGACGGTGCCCGCCGCCGGCGTCGGCACGCTCGGCACGAAGACCGTGCAGAGCCCGCTGCGGTGGCGCTCGACGATGAACGCCGGCACCCAGCCGTCCTCGACCCGCGCGAGCGCCGTCTGCACCTCGGACGTGCCCTCGAGGCCGACGAATCCCTGCGCCGCGCTCTTGAGGAACGTGAAGCCCGGCATCTTGCGCAGGACCGCATGCTCGAGCCGCCGCCCGACGAGGACGCCCGGTCGCGTCCGCGCGACGAGCCCGGCGACGAAGCAGGCGACCAGCAGCAGCACGCCGGCGATGACGTTGGCCGCCGCGAAGCCCGCCACGCTGCCGAGCGGCAGGACGTGCGCGATCGGCGCGAGAACCCTCGCCGCCAGCCGCAGGGCCTGGCTGACCACGAGGACGCTCAGGACCACGGGAACGAGAAAGAGCAGTCCACCAACGAGGATGGTGACGATCGTCCGGACGAACGCGCGCATGCGGAACCCTCCTTGGCTCCGCCTCTAGCAAGCCGGGCCGCCCGTGGGCACCCGGACGAGCGCCGCGAGCGCGCGGCCTATGCGCCCGTCGCGCCCATGCGCGGGGTCATCGCCTCGGCCGCGGCGTGCTCGGCGCGCTGGATCCGGCGGCGCTCCTCGGCGTACTTCACCGCGAAGTGCGGCTTGAAGAGCGACACCATGGGCGGGATGAACATGAGCGCGCCGAGAAGGTGGAAGCCGAGCAGCAGCACCAGCAGCAGCGCCATGTCCGCCTGGAACTTCATCGGGAAGAAGCACCAGAAGATGATGCTGGCGGTGAGCGAGACGCCGGTGAAGAGCACCGTCTTCCCGGTGGTCTCGAACATCGCGCGGATGGCGCTGTCGAAGCCCTCCTCGTCGCCCGCCTTCAGCTCCTCCACGATGCGCGAGAGCACGTAGTAGCCGTAGTCGATGCCGATGCCGATGCCGACCGCGGCGACGGGCAGCGAGTTGATGTTGAAGTCGATGCCGAGCAGATACATCATCGCCTCGCTGAGCGGCTGCGCCACCAGCGACGGCAGCATCACGATGAGCGCGCCGACCACCGATACGTAGGTCGCGTAGCTCAAGAGGAACACCACCACGAGGATCAGGAGGAGGTTGACCTTGTACGACCACTCCACCTCCTCGTTGACCGCGGCGAGGATGCCGATGAGGCCGCCGGCCAGACGATAGCGGACGTGGTGCTCGTCGTTCGCGTGCGCCGCGATGTACTCCTTGGCGCGGGCGATCGACGACATGATCGTCTCGTGGGTGTAGTCCTTGTAGAAGATCGCGACGGTCGCGTTCTTGTAGTCGGCGTCGAAGAAGCGGTCCATCTCGCCGCGCCGCGTGTTCGACGTCAGCAGGAAGAAGAGCTGCGCGATGTGGTCGTTGCGCGTCGGCAGCATCTCCCACTTGGGATCGCCTTCGCGGAACGTGCGGAAGATCTTCTTGAGGAGCGACGCCGCGGTGACCGTGCCGCCGACCTCGTCGCGTTGCCCCATGTAGCGCGCGAACAGGTCGAGGTTGTCGAGCGTGTCGGCGTTCTTGATCGCGCCCTCGCGCTGGACGCACTTCTCCGTCGCCCCGCACACGCCCGCGACGTCGGGATCGCACTGCGTGCAGGCGTCGCCCTCGCAGGGCTTCTCGCCGACGGTGCAGTACGCGAGTCCCTCGGCGATGATGACGAGCTGGCTCGCGCCGGTGAACTTCTGGTTCACGCGCGCGAAGGCCACGTTGTACGGATGGTCGGCGTAGAGCAGCGCCGCCCCGGGCGTGGTGTCGCCGACCTTCAGCTGGTGCTGGTAGTAGAGGCCGACGACGAGCAGGGCGACCAGCGAGAGCCCCATGCCGATGCGCCGCCAGCCGCCGGAGCACCAGATGAGGGAGCGCTCGATCCGGAGGTAGAGCATGCCGCAGAGCGACCCGAACGCGTCGAGGAAGAGGCTGACGGCGCGGCCGACATGGCTGTAGACCGGCAGCACGAAGCCGAGGAAGTCGGCCAGCGCACCGAGCGCCGTGAAGGCCAGCATGGCGACCAGCGGCTCTCCCGGCATCCAGCCGTAGAGCCACACGATCCACCCGATCGACACCAGCACCATCCACGACATGAAGCGCTCGAGCGGCCCCGGCTTGCCGATGTCGGCCTCCTCGGGCGGCGGCGTGTAGGCGAGGATGATCGGGTGCAGCGTGACGACGCTGACGAAGATGGACGCGATCCAGAAGAAGCACAGCAACGCGAGCTTCTGGATGATCGGGATGCGGGCCACGAGGAGGGTCAGGACCGCGAGGCCGTCGGCGGCGAGCGACACCATCGCCGGCGCGTAGATCTCGGTGTACGACTTGACGATCGCCTGATTCTTGTCGCGCAGGCGATGGTACTCCTCGTGATAGCGCTCCATCGACTGCACGGAGTGCGAATGCGCTCTGGCCGTGATGAGCAGCGGAATCACGAGGACCAGCGGATCGAGGTTGATCCCGAACATCGCCGCGAATCCGAGCCCCCAGATCGCCGACAGCGCGCCCGAGAAGGCGGGGATGACGACCCCCTGCCAGCTGCGGAACTCGATCCAGAGGATCAGGAGGATCATGACGATGGACGCCGCGAGGACGTTCACCATCTGCGGCATGATCTCCTGGAAGTAGCCGAACAGCACCGGCATGCCGGTGATGTAGATGTGATGATTGGCGTCCTCTTCGCGCTCCTTCATCGCCTGGAGCTTCTTCCACATCGTCTCGACGTCGAAGTACTCCTCCCAGAAGCCGGCGACGATCTGGGTGGCCTTGTCGTCCTCCGAGACGAAGAAGCCGTGGACGCCCTCGGTCGTGTAGACCTTCTGCTTCAGGAAGGCCAAATCCTCGGCGGTCTCGGGCAGCCGCGGATACATCAGCGGCACGACCTTGATGCCCGAGCCCGCGGTCATCGTCGTCTTCAGCTTCGGGTGCGTGATCGAGATGATCTGCTCGCCGTTCACGCCCGGCACTTCCTGGAGCAGCTCGACGGTGATGCGGTCGACCTTCCGGACCGTCTCGGGGTCGTCGAAGATCGTGCCGTCCTTCACCTCGACGACGATCTGGACCGTGAACGCCGTCCCGAACATGTGCCGGTAGGCGTTGTAGAGCTGAATGTACGGATGCTTCGGCGGATAGAGGCTCGCGAAGTCCGGCCGCACGTGCATCCGCGTGTAGGTGAGCCACGCCAGGCCGAGGGTCATCGCCGCGACGACCAGGGAGACCGCCACTTTGTGGCGGAGCAGGAAGAAGAGATAGGCCTCGATCGTCTTACGGGAGAGCATGCGACCTCGCGACGCCTACGACGCTGGAACGGCTGCCTTACCCGTTCGGGGAACCGTGACCGTGCCGTCCTGCACCTGCGCCGCGAATCCGCCCGCACCGACGAGGAACCCGCCCATCCCCGGTGCGAAGCTAACGTCGCGCAGCCAGAGCAGCTGATCCTTGCCGGGGAGCTCGCGGCGCTGCCACGTGCGTCCGCCGTCCGTCGACACGAGCAGCATGCCGACGTCGCCGACGATGACGCCGTTGCGGCCGTCGACGCGCACGGCGTACATGCCCGGGTTCTGCATCGACTCGACGAAGCTGATCTCGTCGACCGCCGCCGCCTCGGGATGCCCGCGCTGGACGTTCCAGGTCTCGCCGCCGTCCGTGGTGTGGAGCACGAGGCCGTCGATGCCGACCGCCCAGCCCTCGCGCGGGGTCGTGAAGTGGAGGCCGAAGAGCGTCTTTTCGGTCGGCGTCCGCAGCTGGCGCCAGGTGGCCCCGGCGTCGTCGGTGGCGAGCACGGTGCCGAACTCGCCCCCGATGAACCCGTGCTTCGGGTCGGGGAAGGAGACGTCGTAGAGGATGGTGTCGTCGGAGACGGGCAGCGGCGCCTGGTCGCCCGCGGCCGCCGGCGGAGCCACCGTGAGCTTGCCGAGCGAGCGGTCCTGCCAGGTGGCGCCGCCGTCGTCGGTGACCGCGATGGCGCCCCAATCGCCCACCGCCCAGGCGGTCCTGGCGTCGATCGCCTCGACCTTGAACAAGTGTTTGTCTGTCGGAATGGGGCTTTCCTGGAGCTTCCAGCGCTTGCCGCCGTCGCTCGTCCCCAGGATGACGCCCGACTTGCCGACCGCCCAACCAACTGTTTGGTCGGCGAAGTCGATGCCGAAAAGCGGGAGCTTCGTGCCGCTCTCGGCGAGCGTCCACGACTTGCCGCCGTCGTCGGTGCGATAGAGGGTGCCGAAGTTGCCGGCCGCCCAGGCTTCCGTGGCGGACAGCGCCTTCACGCCATAGAAGTTGTCGCGCACGTCGGCCGCATGGGCGAGCACCGGGGCACAGACGAGCAGCCCCCACACCAGTACCCGGGCGCACGGACGCCGCATCGGTGGGGGTCGTTACATACGCGCTACTCGGCCGTCAACAGAACGGCGCGTCAGCTCGTTCCTTGACCCCATGCCGGACGCTGCCGCATGACGAGCCTCGTGCCGCCGCTTCGCTCGACCCGCCCGCCGGCGCGCGCCGCCGCGTGGCGCGCGAGCGGGGCCTGGCGCGACGAGACGCTGTGGGAGGCGTTCGCGGCGACGGTCGCGCGCGCGCCCGCCTGCACGGCACTGATCGAAGACGCGCACCGGCTCGACTTCGCGACCCTCGCCGCGCGCGCGGAGCGGCTCGCCGCCGGCCTCGCCGCGCGCGGCATCGGCGCGGGCGACGTGGTCGCGTTTCAGCTGCCGAACTGGTGGGAGACGGTGGTCGTCTTCTTCGCCGCGGCCCGCCTCGGTGCGACGGCGCAGCCGGTGCTGCCGATCGCGGGCGCGCACGAGCTGCGTTTCATGCTGCGCCAGAGCGGCGCGCGCGCGCTCTTCGTGCCGGGCCGCTGGCGCGACGTCGACCATCGCGCCCTCGTCGCGACGGTCCGCGCCGACCTGCCCGCGCTCGCGCACGTCGTCGTCGTGCGCGACGCACCGTCCGCCGCGATGGAGACGTGGGACGTCGTCGCCGCCGGCGTTGCCGTGGCGCCGTCCCCGCCGCACGATCCCGACGCCGTCGCGCTCCTCATCTATACCTCGGGCACGACGGCCGAGCCGAAGGGCGTGCTGCACACGCACGCGACGCTGCTCGCGGAGGCGCACAGCCTGGGTCCGGTGCACGGCCTCGCTCCCGGCGACGTGACGCTGATGCCGTCGCCGCTGACGCACGTCTCGGGGATCGTGCACGCGATGCTCGTGCCCGCGGCGCTCGGCACGACGGCGGTGCTGATGCCGCGCTGGGATCCGGCGCGGGCGCTCGCGCTGATCGCGGCGGAGCACGTCACCTACATGGTGGGCGCCCCGACCTTCCTGCGCGACCTCGCCTCGCATCCGGCGCTCGCGGACACCGACGTCACGTCCTTCCGCCTCTTCTCGTGCGGCGGCGCCGACGTCGACCCCGCGCTCGTCGCCGAGGCGGCCGCACGCCTCGGCTGCGTCGCGAAGCGCGTCTACGGCTCCACCGAGTTCCCGACGATCACGACCACCGCGCCCGACGACCCGCCCGCGCGCCGCGTCGACTCCGAGGGCCGCGCGATCGGCGCCGCGGAGATGCGCGTCGTCGACGAGGACGGCGCGCCGGTCGCCGCCGGCGCCGAGGGCGAGGTCGTCGCCGTCGGGCCGGAGTGCTTCCTCGGCTATCTCGACGCCACCGCCAACGCCGAGGCCTTCACGCCCGACGGCTGGTTCCGCACCGGCGACCTCGGCGTCGCCGACGCCGACGGCTTCCTGCGCATCACCGGCCGCAAGAAGGACATCCTCATCCGCAAGGGCGAGAACGTGAGCGCGCGCGAGGTCGAGGAGCTGCTCGTCACGCATCCCGCCGTGGCCGAGGCGGCGCTGGTCGGCGTCCCCGACGCTGCCGCGGGCGAGCTGATCGGCGCGGTGCTGCGCCTCCATCCCGGCGCGCCGTCGCCGACGCTCGCGGAGCTCGCGACACATCTGCTCGCTCGCGGTCTGTCGAAGCGCAAGCTGCCCGAGCGGCTCGCGATCGTCGACGCGTTTCCACGCACCGCCAGCGGCAAGATCGTGAAGCGCGCGCTGCGCGACGGCCCGTGGCGCTGAGGTCCGCCCCGGGCCGACGACGCCCCGCTCGCGGGTCGCGGGCTCGGCGTCAGCGGCGGCGCGTGCGTCCGCCGGGGCCGTCCGTGGCGCCGGCGAGCAGGCTCCACGCGCCGAGCGCGATTCCGATTCCGACCACGAGCATGCCCGCGGGGGCGATCATCAACGCCAGCGACGTCCCCGCCAGGACGAGGACGAGCGACAGGCCGAGGGGGCCGAGGCGCCGCCGTCGCGCCGGCGCCCCGGGACCGTCGTCGCCGGGACGCGATTCCGGACGGGGAACGCCGCGGGCCGCGAGCGTCGGGGGAACGTCGTGCAGATCGGATGGCGCCATGTGCGTGCTCCGTGTCGCGAGCGATCGATTCGCGAGCACACGGTGCACACCGCGTGCCGGACGGCGGCGCGTGGCGCCCCGCGTGCGGCGGCACGGAGGGGCTGTACATTGTGCAGACGGGCGCGCCGGCGTGGCAGGGTCTACGCGGTCCGGCGAGCGCTCGTCGTCGCCGGGCTCGGCCCGGCGGCCGCGACGCGGCCGGCCGGTGACGTGGCCACGAGCGCTAGCGCAGCGCCGCGACGACCGCGCGCCACCGCGCCCGGTCGCTGGTCTCGAGCCCCGAGTAGGTCGACAGGCTGAGGCGCTCGACGCGGCGGCCGTAGCGCGCCCGTAGCTTCGCCGGCAGCTCCTCGGGGGTGCCGCGCACGGCGAAGGTGTCGAGCATGTCGTCGGTGATGCGATCGCCCATCTCGACCCACCGCCCCTGCTTGGTGAGCGCGTGCAGCTCGGTCTGGAGATCGCCCCAGCCGTGCACCTCGAGCACGGGACGGTACGCCGGCGTGGAGGCGTAGAACGCGAGCTGCTGGCGCACCATCACGGCGCTCTGCGCCATGGCCTCGTCGTCGACGCCGGTGACGAGCAGCACCTGGGCGCCGATCTCGACGTCGCCGCGCGCGCGCCCGCTCTTCGCGAGGCCGAGGCCGAGCGCCGGCAGCAGACGCTCGTCGAGGAAGCGCGTCGAGTGGAACGGGTGGACGAAGACGCCGTCCGCGACCTCGCCCGCCACCTCGGTCATGCGCGGCTGGACGGCGGCGAGGAAGACCTTCGGCGGCCCCCACGGCGACGGCGGCGGCACGAAGATCGGCGTCATCAGGGTGTGCGTCCAGTACTTGCCGCGGAAGTCGAGACGCTCGCCCTCGTTCCAGCAGCGCCAGATGGCGCGCAGGGCGAGCACGTACTCGCGCATGCGGGCGACGGGCGGGTTCCACGCCGCGCCGTAGCGCTTCTCGACGTGGACCCGGATCTGCGCGCCGAGCCCGAGCACGAAGCGCCCGCTCGACTGCACCTGGAGGTCGTGGCCGACGTAGGCCAGCGTCATCGGGCTGCGCGGGAACGCGAGCGCGACGGCGGTCATCAGCTGCGGCCGCGTCGTGTGCTCGGCGGCGAGCACCAGCGGCAGGAACGGATCGGTCTGGCCCTCGAAGGTGAAGAGGCCGTCGTAGCCGAGCGCCTCCAGCTCGCGGGCGCGCTGCGGCACGTCCGCGAGCTGGGTGATCGTGAGACCGGCGTCGATGCGCATGGCGCGCCTCAGTGATGATGATCGTGGTCGCCGCCGTGCGGGTGCCCGTGCTCGATCTCGGTCGAGGTGGCGTCGCGCAGGGTAGCGATTTCGACCTCGAAGTCGAGGTCGACGCCGGCGAGCGGGTGGTCGATGTCGACGTGGACGGTGGTCGCGTCGACCTTCGTCACCCACAGCATCACCTGCCGGCCTTCGCCCTCGTCGGCGATGAACTGCATGCCGGGCTCGATGGGGGCGTCGGACGGGAAGGCGCTGCGCGGCACCGCCTGCGGGCCCTTGCTCTGGCGCTCCCCGTAGCCGTCGACGGCGGGCACCTGGACGCGCAGCTTGTCGCCGAGCGAGCGGCCTTCGAGCGCGCGCTCGAGCCCGGGGACGATGTTGCCGGCGCCGTGCAGGTATTCCATCGGCGCCTCGTCGGTGCACTCGTCGAGCACCGTGCCGGAGGCGTTGCGGAGCGTGTAGCGGAGGCCGACGACCTTGCCCTTCTCGACCGCGGACGGATTCGTCATTCGGGCTCGCTACCAGGGTCGGCGCGCGGCGACAAATCGCCCCGTGCGAGACCGCCGGTCGCGTCCCGGCGCGGGGCTCCGCAAGGCCGCGGTCGCGCCGGGCGGCGCGATCCCACCCGATCTCCGGCAACGAGCTTCGGACTCGGGACACTAGATCACGCCGTCGCGGCGCAGCCGATCCCGCTCCTCGGCCGAGAGCCCGAGGAGCTCGCCGTACACGGCGTCGTTGTCGGCGCCCAGCGTCGGCGCGCCGTGGGGCGCGTCGCCCGGCGTGCGCGAGAAGCGCGGATAGACGCCCTGCATGCGAGTGGGGCCGATCACCGGATCGTCGACCGTCGCGATCGCGCCGCGCGCCGCGACGTGCGGGTCCGCAAAGATGTCGGCCACCGAGTAGGCGACGCCGAACGGCACCTCGTGCCGCTCGAGGATCGCCTGCAGCTCGGCCGAGGTGCGGCCCCGCACCCACTCGGCGACGATCGCGTTGATCACGTCGCCGTGCTCGGCCCGCGTCGCCATCGAGCGGAAGCGCGGGTCCTCCAGCAGGTCGGGACGCTCCATCGCGCGACAGAGACGCGGGAACAGGCCGTCACCGGCGGCGATGATGCACAGCCATTTGCCGTCGGCCGTCTCCCAGTTGTCGAGCGGCGCCGAATTGCGCAGCCGGTTGCCCTCGCGCTCGCGCACGACACCGAGCCGGTCGTAGGTCGCGAGCGTGTGCTCCATGATCCGCAGGATCGACTCGTAGAGCGACAGGTCGACCCACTGCCCGCGCGGCGGCGCCCCGGTCTCGCGTGCGCGGCGGTCGCGCTCGTAGATCGCGGCCAGGATCGAGAAGGCGTTGAAGACGCCGGTGAGGTAGTCCGAGACGATGACGCCGGGCCGCACCGGCGGGCGGTCCGGATAGCCGGTCACGTACATGAGCCCGCCCATGGCGATGCCGTTGCGATCGAGCCCGGGGCGATCGCGGTACGGCCCGGTCTGGCCGTAGACCGAGACCCGCGTCAGCACGATGCCGGGGTTCAGCTGCGCGAGGACCTCGTAGCCGAGCCCCCAGCCCTCGAGCGTGCCCGGCTGGAAGTTCTCGACGATGGCGTCGGCGAGCGGCACGAGGCGCTTCAGGAGCGCCTGGCCGTCCGGCTTGCGCAGGTCGAGGGTGATCGATTTGCGGCTCCGCCCCTCGACCGCCCAGAAGAGCGAGTGGCCGCCCACGAAGGGGCCGATGGTGCGCATGAAGTCGCCCTGCCCCGGCAGCTCCACCTTGATGACCTCGGCACCGAGGTCGCCGAGCAGGGTGGCGGCGAACGGCGCACCGATGCGCGTGCCGAGGTCGAGGATGCGCAGACCTGCGAGCGGGCCGGACATGCGCCGGCAGTACCAAGCCGCGCCGCCACGCGGCAAGGCGCGAGCCGTGGAGCCGCGGACCTTGACACCCTCGACGGCGGCCGCGCACGATGGCGAAGCTCGCCTCGCGGCGGGTCACCCATGCCGTCACCGCGGATCCGCGTGCTCTCACGCCCGGTCGCATCCGAGTTCCCGAGCGAGTGGTACGGCCTCGCGACGGCGGAGCACTTCTGGATGGCGTGGCGGGTCGCGGCCTTCGTCCGGCAGCTGCGCGCGCTCGGCGTGGACGTGGGCGTGCCGCTGCACGTGCTCGAAGTCGGCTGCGGCAACGGTGTGCTGCGCCGTCAGCTGGAACGTGCGACGCGATGGACCACCGACGGCACCGACCTCAACACGACCGCGCTCGAGCAAAGCGTCGCGACGCGGGGCGAGACCCTCTTCTACGACGTGCACGACCGGCTGCCGGCCTTCGCCGATCGTTGGGACGCGATCGTGCTTTTCGACGTGCTGGAGCACGTCCACGAGCCGGGACCCTTCCTCGACTCGGTTCTCTTCCACCTGAAGCCGGGCGGATGGCTCTTCGTGAACGTGCCCGCGCTGGAGGCGCTTCGCAGCGCTTACGATCGCGCCACCGGCCACCTGCGCCGCTACGACCGCCCGACGATGCGCGCGACGCTCGCGCCCCATGGCCTCGTCGTGCGCGACCTGCGCTACTGGGGGCTCACGCTGGTGCCCGTCCTCCTGGCACGCACGGTGTGGACGGCGACGCGCGACGGGACCGGCGACGTCATCCGCAGCGGCTTCGAGCCGCCGGCCGCTTGGATGAACCGCGCCCTTCTGCAGCTCATGCGCTGCGAGACCGCCGTCGTGCGACGGCCGCCGATGGGTACGTCGCTGCTCGCCGCCGCCCAGAAGCCGGCCGCGACGACGGCGTCCGCCTGAGGCGCGACGCGACGATGCTGCGACGCTTCGTCGACCGCCTGCTGGAGCACGAGACCGTCTATCGTCTGTGGCAGGGTCCGTTCGTCGAGGGGAAGCTCGACGCCGTCCGCGCGCACACCGACCTCGGCCGCGTGCGTCGCGTGCTCGACGTCGGCTGCGGCCCCGGCAGCAACACGCCGCATTTCCATCACGCCGATTACACCGGGCTCGACGTCAACCCGCGCTATACCGCATGGGCCGCCGCGCGCTACGGGCCGCATTTCGTCACCGCCGACGCGGTGTCGTTCGTCCCACGCGCCGGCGCGCGCTTCGACTGCATCCTCGTGAACAGCTTTCTCCACCACGTCGATACAGACGGCGTGAGCCGCATCCTGCGACGTCTGGCCGGCCTCCTCGACGCCGACGGCCACGTGCACGTCATCGACCTCGTGCTGCCCGAGCGCAGTGGGCTGCCGCGGCTGATGGCGCGCCTCGACCGCGGCCGCTTTCCGCGGCCGCTCGCCGCCTGGCGGGCGCTCTTCGCGGAGGCGTTCGAGCCGGTCGTCGTCGAACCGTTTCCCCTCGGAATCGGGGGCGTGACGCTCTGGGAGCTCGTCTACCTGAAGGGCCGGCCACGAACGTGAGACGCCTCGTGCCGCTGCTCGTCGTACTCGCTGCCGGCGCCTGGTTCGCCTTCGTGCGCGCCGGCGCCGTGCCGTTCGATCTCTGGGTCGGCGACGGGCTCGACACGGCGCAACCGCCGCTCGTCGCCCCCGACGGCCGCACGGCCTCGCACGACCTCTACGCCTACTTTTTGCCGCAGATGATCCAGCTCCGCCGCGCGCTCGTCGCCGGCGGCAGCGGGCTCTTCTGGTCGCCGCTCCTGAACGCCGGACAGCCTCTCTACGCCGCGCAGGGCCTCCTCTATCCGACGAGCCTTCTCGCGCTGCTGCCCGACGTCGACCTCGCCGTACGCCTCGCGATCCTCCTGAACCTCGCTGCCGGCGGCCTCTTCTTCTATCTCCTCTGCCGTGAGATGAGCCTCGGCGTCCCCGCGGCGGTCGCGGGCACGCTGGCGTTCGAGCTCGGCAACTCGGCGATCGCGCTCGCCAGCTGGGCGCCGCAGATGCTGGCGCCGTATCCTTGGATGGCCGGCGCGTTGTGGTGCACGGAACGGCTGCTGCGGCGGGGCGGCACACGCCCGGCGGCGGGCCTCGCCGTCATGCTCTGCCTCGGCCTGCTCGCCGGCTATCCGCAGACGGTCTTCTTCACCTATCAGGTCGTCACGCTGCGCGTCGCATGGGAGGTGCTGACGAGCCGCCACGCGGTCACGCGGCGCGCCCTCCTCGCCTTCGGCGGCGCGCTCGCGCTGGGGCCGGCGCTGGCGGCGATCCAGTTCCTGCCGAACGCGATGTCGGCCCTCGGCTCTGCACGGAGCGGCCCGCTGACCGCCGCCGAGCTCATGCCAGGCCAGGTGATGACGCTGACCGGATGGCTGGGGCAGCTCGCCCGCCGCGCCGCGCACGGGCAGCCGGTGATGCTCGTGCCCCTGTTCCTCGCGGCGGCGGCGCTCTTCGCCCCGCGCTGGCGACGGGTCGCGGCGTTCCATCTCGTGCTCGCGGTGCTCTACGGCGCCCTCATGCTCGGGCCGGCGACGCCGCTCTACGGCCTCTACACGGCGCTTCCCGGCGGCGCGATGTTCCGCCTGCCGCAGCGCTTCGCGTGGATCGTGAGCCTCGCGCTGGCCACGCTGTGCGCGCTCGGCGTCGAGGCGCTTGCGGGACGCACGCGGCTCGGCCGCCTCGCGACGACGCTCGCGGTCGCGGCGTCGGCGCTCGCCGTGCTGATCGCCGACCTCACGCTCGGACTCTCGCCATCGGAGCGCGTGCTCGGCGCGGCGGTCGTCGCGTGCGGGGCGTTCGCTGCGTGGACACCGCAGCGCAGCGCCGCCGGCGTCGCGCTCGCCGTCGTGATCGCGCTCGCCGTCGGCCTCGTGCCCATGCGGCCGACGCTCTTCGAGCTCGCCGACTCCGAGCGGCTCTGGCGTCACGCCGACACATACGCGCGGCTGCGCGACTGGACCGGAAGCCAGTTCCGGATATACCAGGCGTTCCGGAATCCGGGGGCCAGCGGCTTCGCCTTCATGCACAAGACGGCGCTGCTACACGGCGTTCGCTCGCTCCACGACAACGAGCCGCAGCCGGGCGGACGCTGGGCGCCGTATATGATCAAGCTGTGGACGGGAGCCGAGTACCGCAGCATCAACCAGTGGTACTATCAGCCATGGACCTTCGCGCCCGGTATGCGACCGCAGCTGCTCGACGTCGCCGCCGTGCGCTTCATCGTAGTGGCGGCGAGCGTCGATCGACCCGACGTCCTCGGCTCGGGCATCCACCTGGTCGAGGAGGCCGACGGTTTGCGCATCTACGAGAATCCGGACGCACAGCCGCGCGCACGCTGGGTGCCGCGGGTCGAGATCGTCACGCCGCCGACCCGCCTCCTCGAGCACCTGGCGACGGCCGACCTCGATCTCGCCACCGTGGCGCTCGTCGAAGCCCCACTCGCGGGCGGGCCCGGCATCGCCCCGTCCGGCACGACCGGTACCGTGGTGTTCGAGCGCGACGACCCCGAGCATGTCGAGCTACAGGTAACGGCGCCGGCCCCGGGCTTCCTCGTCCTCGCGGACCAGTGGAATCCGGGCTGGTCGGCGACGGTCGACGGCCGACCGGTGTCGATCGAGCGCGCGAACTACGCCTTCCGCCTGCTGCCGGTGCCCGCGGGCGCGTCGCGCGTCGCGTTCCGCTATCGGCCGCCGGGTCTCGTCGCCGGCGGCGCACTCACGGGCGGGGCGCTGCTCGTGCTCGGCGCCATGCTCTGGGGCGGCCGGCGCGCTGCATTCGGATCGTCGTCGGCGAGCACGTAGAGCGGCCGCCCGCGCACCTCGTCGAGAATGCGCCCGACGTAGAGCCCGATGATGCCGAGCGCGAGTAGCTGCGCACCCGACAGCAGACCGACGGCGAGCACGACCGACGCCCAGCCCTGCGGCCCCGTGCCGAGAATGAGCTTGGCCCAGAGCGCGAAGAGGATCAGCGCCAGGCTCGCGAGCGAGAGCGCGAAGCCCATGTACGTCGCGAAACGCAGCGGCGCGGTCGAGAAGCTCGTGATGCCGTCGAGCGCCAGCCCGACGAGCTTGCGATACGGATATTTCGTCTGGCCCGCGAACCGCGGCTGGCGGCGATACGCGACGGTGCATTGCCGAAAGCCGACCCACTGCGCGAGGCCGCGCACGTAGCGGTGCCGTTCCGGCAGGCGGCACAGCACGTCGACGACGCGCCGATCGAGCAGCCGGTAGTCACCCGAGTCGGGCGTCAGGGGGAGCGACGCGAGCGCACCCAGCAGGCGGTAGAATGCGCGGATCAGCACCAGCCGCACGGGGCTCTCGCCCTCGCGCACCGTCCGCACCGCCGACACCACCTGGAAGCCGTCGCGCCAGCGCGCGACCAGCTCGGGGATCAGCTCCGGCGGATCCTGTAGATCGCCGTCGATGGTGATCACCGCCTCACCCATCGCGTGCTCGAGCCCGGCCGTCACCGCGGCCTGGTGCCCGAAGTTGCGGCTGAAGCGCAGAACGCGGACGCGGGCGTCGTTGGCCACGACGCCGCCCAGGACGAGCGGAGACGCGTCGTGGGAGCCGTCGTCGACGTACACGATCTCCCACCGACCGGTGCAGCCGTCGAGCGCGGCGACGAGACGCCGGTGCAACTCCGCCAGCACGAGCGCTTCCTCGTAGACCGGAACGACGACGGACAGCTCCGGGTGCAACATGCGCGGCCGGCCGTACCACAGAGACACCCGCGGCTGCCACCCGCACCTCGGCGAACACACGCCGCCGCCGTCGAGATGGCCTCAATGTGATCCGGTTCAAGAGGGATTGAAATGGACAGGAAAGGTCATAAGCCCTGCCTGCTCGCCTTCTGAGCGACACCACCGATGCCCGGCGCGCACCTCGTCTTCGCCCTGGCGACGACGGCCTACGTCCCGGTCGCCGTTCGCTTCGGGGAGCGCGCCCTGCTCGACGTGCACCGCGAGACGTAGCGGCGCTCCGCGAGGACGTGCCGATGCCCGTGCCCGCGTCGCCGCGACCCGCTCGACGCGTGCGCGCGGGCACGTTCGCGCCGCCCCGCGAGCCGCCGGCGGGCAGCCGGCGCCGCTGCTCGCAACTCGCCGCGGCACCCGGCATGTCGTTACGAGGACACGCGGCATGGGGACGCGGGAGCAGATCGCAGACACCGGTTGCGCGCCGGCCGACCCGGCCCGGGGGTGCACCGCCGTGCTCGCCGCCCTGCTGCTGGCGAGCCCGCTGCTCGCCGGCCCGGTCGCGGCCGAGCACGGTCCCGATCCGGTGAGCCACAAGGTCGCGCGCGAGCTGCGCCACGCCCCACCCGTCCCGCGCACCCGCGCCGGGGTCGGCCCCGCCGACGCCTGGCGCCGCGGCGACCGCATGCACGTCTACGTGCGCGTGACCGGCGTCGACCCGGGCACGCTCGAGACGCTGCGCCGCCGCGGCCTCGAGATCGTCACCGCGAGCGACGCCTTCGGCGGCCTCGTCGACGGCTGGACGGACGTCGCGACGCTGGACGCGCTCGCCGACCTGCCGGCCGTGACCATGATCCGCCCCGTGGCGCCGCCGATCACGCAGGCGGGCGCCGTCGTCAGCGCCGGCGACGCCGGGCTCGGCGCCGACGCCGTGCGCGCCGCCGGCTGGACCGGCGCGGGCGTCGTCCTCGGGCTGATCTCCGACGGCATCGACTCGCTGGCGCGCTCGCAGGCGGCGGGCGAGCTGCCGGCGGTGACGGTGCCGAGCGACCCGCGCTGCAACGCCTTCGGCGGCGACGAGGGCACGGCGATGCTCGAGATCGTGCACGACGTCGCGCCCGGCGCCGCGCTCCTCTTCGGGTCGTTCGGGCAGAGCGGCGCGCAGATGGGCGAGACCGTCCGCTGCCTCGCCGACGCCGGCGCGCGCGTGATCGTCGACGACGTGACCTTCCCGGACGAGCCGTTCTTCCAGGACGGCCCGCTGGCGAACGCGGCCCGCGAGGTGGTCGGGCGCGGCGTCTCGTACCACACGTCCGCGGGCAACCGCCGGCGGGAGTTCATGGAGCACGCGCTCGCGCCGGCGTTCTACGGGCCGCCGCTCGGCGTGATCCACGACTTCGGCGCCGCCGCGGGCGGGCCCGGCGACCCCGGCAACGAGATCAGGCTCGCGCCTGGCGGCGGCGCGACCTGCGCGCTCCAGTGGGACGAGCCGTTCGGCGGCGCCGGCACGGACCTCGATCTCGTCGTCGTCCAGGGCTCGGCCGCCAACGTCATCGCGCAGAGCACCAACCCGCAGACCGGCACGCAGGATCCCGTCGAGGTCGTGTCGATCGGCAACCCGACGAGCACGGAGCAGGTCGTGTCGCTGGTCGTGACGCTCTTCTCCGGCAACCCGGCGCGCACGATCCGCCTCGTCTGCTTCCGCTCGGTCCACATGGAGCACGTGTCGCTCGAGGGGGCGATCTACGGCCAGCAGTCCCCGCCCGAGGTGGTCGCGGTGGCGTCGATCGACGTCGCCGACCCGGGCCACGACACCATCGAGGCCGAGAGCTCGCCGGGACCCGCGACGATCCGCTTCCCCGCCTTCGAGATCCGCGAGAAGCCGGACCTCGCGTCGTTCGACGGCGTCGCCACCAGCGTGCCGGGCTTCGAGACGTTCTTCGGCACCTCGGCCGCGGCGCCGCACGCCGGCGCCGTCGCGGCGCTCATGCTCGGGAAGAACCCGACGCTGTCGCCGGCGCAGGTGAAGCAGCTCATGCAGGCGACGGCGGTGGACATCGAGGCGCCCGGCTTCGATCGGCTCTCCGGCGCCGGCCGGCTCGACGCGCGTGCCGCGGTCGGCGCCGTGCCGTGCCTCGACGCGGCCGCGTTGCCGGCGCAGGCCACGTGCGCCGGCGAGCGGCCGCCGAAGCCCGCGACGGCGGGCTACCGCGCGGCGCGGGCCAGCCTGGTCGCACCGGTGAAGTCCGCGCGCAAGACCGCGAAGCGGCTGACCGCCGCCGGACGCCGACTCGCGAAGGGCCTGCGCATCGTCGACAAGAAGAGCGCGCGCGGCGCCCTCGGTGCCGGCTGCGCCGCGGAGCTGCGCGCGCAGCTGTCGCTCGTCGGGCGCGCGCTCGTCTGCCGGTTGGCCGGCTGACCGCGCGTCGCCCGCCGGCCGACGTTTCGTCGGATCGTCCGCGATCGGTCACCCTCCCCTAACACGCCGCTCATAGAAGTCCGGCGGCCGCCGCACCCGGCGTGCCCTGCGAACTTCCGAGAGGTGACCAGATGACGATCAGGACGTGGACCCTTGCGGCAATGGCGCTCGCCGGGCTCGTGGCTGCTCCGGCTCCCGCGCACGCGCAGGCACCCAACGCCTGCGCCGCGGCGAAGATCCGCGCCACCGTGCGCGCCGCTACGTGCGCCGCGAAGCTCGCCGGCAAGCAGACCGCGACCGGGCTCCCCCCCGACGCGGCCAAGGTCGCGGCCTGCGCGGGGAAGCTCGCCGGAGCCTTCGCGAAGTGGGATCGCCGCGGCGGCTGCCCCACGACCGCCGACGCCGCGACCGCCGGCGGGCTCGCGACGGCGTTGGTCGCCGACCTCGGCGCGCAGCTGTCGGTCGGCATCCCGAACGCCTGCCAGGCCGAGAAGCTGCGTGCCGCTGCCCGCAGGGTCTACTGCACCGGCGCCCTGGAAGCGCGGCAGGCCGCGCAGGGCGGCGATCTCCCCCCGACCCGCGCCGCCCGCTGCGCGAGCGCGCTCGCGGCCGGGTTCGCGCGCGCCGAAGCCAAGGGCGGCTGCACGACCGCCGGCGACGTCGCCGCGATCGCCGGCATGATCGACGCCTTCCTCGCCGCCGTCGACGGCGCGCTCTTCCCCCCACCCACGACGACGACCACGACCAGCACCACGACGACCACGACCACGCCGCCGCGGTTCGACCTCGTGTGGAAGGGCTCGTACGACCCGCCCGTGCGCGGCGCCGAGATCGTCACCGTCGACCCGGCCAGCCGGCGCATGTTCATCGCCGCGGGCAACCGCGTCGACATCGTCGATGTCGCCGACGTGACCAGCCCGACCCTCGTCACCTCGGTCAGCATGGCCGCGTTCGGCAGCGACACGACCAGCGTCTCGGTGCGCAACGGCCGCGTCGCGGTCGCCGTCGTCAACGGCGTCAAGGAGAACCCCGGCAGGGTCGTGTTCCTCGACGTCGACGGCAACCTGATCACGTCGGTCGCCGTCGGCGCCGTCCCGGACATGGTGGTGCACAGCCCGAACGGCCTCGTGCTCGCGGTCGCGAACGAGGGCGAGCCGCGCTGCGACGGCTCCACCTACGTCGACCCGGTCGGCTCGATCTCGCTGATCGACCTGTCGTCCGACCCGATCACACAGACCGACGTGACGACCGTCTCGTTCGCCTCGCTGAACGGCACCGAGAACGCGCTGCGGGCCGCCGGCATCCGCATCTTCGGCCTCGGCATCGACGCCGCGCACGACCTCGAGCCGGAGTCGGTCGCCTTCTCGCCGGACGGCACGACGCTCTACACCTCGCTCCAGGAGGCGAACGCCTACGCGACGATCGACGTCGCCAGCGCGTCGCTGACGTCGATCCGCTCGTTCGGCTACAAGGACCACAGCCTCGCCGGGAACGCGCTCGACCCGAGCGACCGCGACGGCAGCGGCAACGATCCTGCCCTGGCCATCGCGACCTGGCCGGTGCTCGGCATGTACCAGCCCGACGGCATCGGGACGTTCACGATCGGCGGCGTCACGTATCTCGCCACCGCCAACGAGGGCGACAGCCGCGGCGACTACGCCGCCTGCGGCGGCAACGAGGAGGTTCGCGGCGGCGACCTCGCCGGCCGCACGCTCGCGGGCGGCCTCGCGGGTCTCGACCGCGACGGCGACGGCATCCCGGCGCTGGCCGACAACGACGAGCTGTCGCGCCTCCAGGTCACGAACCAGTTCCCGCTGCCGGCCGCGCCGAATCCGATCGCGAGCCTCTACGTCTTCGGCGGCCGGTCGATGTCGATCTGGAACCCGGCCACCGGCGCGCTCGTCTTCGACTCGGGCGACCAGATCGAGCAGATCGTGGCCGCCCAGCTTCCCGCCTTCCACAACTCGGGCGTCGGCAAGTCGCCCGGCGACGGCTTCGACACGCGCTCCGACAACAAGGGGCCCGAGCCCGAGGGCCTCGTGGTCGGCGAGGCCGAGGGGCGCACCCTCGTGTTCGTCGGCCTCGAGCGCGCGAACGGCATCATGGTGTGGGACGTGACCGACCCCGCCGCCCCGATCTTCCAGGAGTGGGAGCGCACGCAGGTGGTGTTCGACGGCGACCTCGTCACCGCCGGCGCGCAGCCGGCCGGCGACCTCGCTCCCGAGGGCCTCGCCTTCGTGCCGGCGGCGCAGAGCTGGACCGGCAAGCCGCTGCTCTTCGTCGCCCACGAGGCCGACCAACCGGGCACGGCGCTGCCGACACGGACCAGCATCTTCGAGCTCACGACCGTTCCGTGAGCCCGGAGGCGGCGGCGTGCCGGGATCCGGGCCCCGGCGCGCCGTCGTTCCGCCTACTCGAGGAGCCGCATGTGGCCCTGGTCGTTCAGGGCCTGCGCGAAGGGCGCCTCGTAGGCCAGCTCGGGCTGCTCGCGTACCATGCGGTCGAGGACGCGCGCGTCCTCGCCGACGAGGATGCGCCACCGGTCGGTGCGCACGCCGTCGAGGATCGTCGTCGCCGCCTGCCCCGCCGACGTCGGCGCGAGGTCGCGGAACGCGGTCGCCATCTGCTGCATCGCCGCGACCAGCTGCTCGTCGGTGAGCTGGTCGGCCGGCAGACCGCGCCGGGAGAGCATCTCGCGCATCCGCGCCGCCGTCTCCGCATCGGTGGTGCCGTGCACCGCGCCGGTGTTGAAGACGATCGAGGTGCCGACATGCCCCGGCATCACCAGGGCCGCCTTCACGTGCGGGGCGTTCAGGCGCAGATCGGTGATCAGCGCCTCGGTGAAGCCCTTCACCGCGAACTTCGCCGTGCTGTAGGCGGTGTGCGACACCGCCGGGCCGAGCGACGCCCAGAAGCCGTTCACGCTGCTGGTGTTGATCACGTAGCCCTCGTCGCTCGCGATCAGCAGCGGCAGGAAGGCGCGCGTGCAGTAGTAGACGCCGTACCAGCACACCGCGAACGTCCGCTCCCACTCCGCACGATCGTCACGCACGAAGCTGCCGCCGCCGGCGATGCCGGCGTTGTTGAAGAGCAGGTTCAGGTGCGACGTGCCGTGCGCGGACAGCACCGCGTCGCGGAACGCCAGCACCTGCGGCTCGTCCGACACGTCGCAGACGTGCGTGGTGATGCGCGCGCCGGCGATGGCCAGCGCCTCGGCCTGCGCCTTCGTCTCCGCCATGTTGTCGGTCGAGACGTCGCAGATGGCGACGTGACAGCCGTCGGCGGCGAGCTGCTTCGCCAGCTCGCGTCCCATGCCCGTGCCGCCGCCGGTGACGACCGCGATCTTGCCTCGGAAGCTCTGCATCCCCGAGCGAGTAGCGCGGCCGCGCAGGCAGTGTCCACCGTTCCGGATTGCCATGACCTCGGGGCGTAGATAGTCGACGCCCAGGAGGGCACGTCCACATGCGTGACGCATCCAGGTTCGGTGAGGCGACGACGGCCGATCAGGTTCTCGAGGGCATCGACCTCACTGGACGCCGCGTGCTGGTCACCGGCGCCTCGAGCGGCATCGGCCAGGAGACCGCACGCGCCCTCGCGGCCCACGGCGCCGAGGTGATCCTGACGGCGCGCGACGTGGCGAAGGGCGAGGCCGTCGCCGCCGGCATCCGCGAGAGCGCGGGGAACCCGCGCGTGGTCGTCGAGTCCGTCAAGCTCGGCTCGCTGGCGAGCGTCCGCGACTTCGCCGCCCGCTTCCTCGCGCGCTGGGACACGCTGCACGTGCTCGTCAACAACGCCGGCGTCATGGCGTGCCCGCTCGCGCACACCGCCGACGGCTTCGAGCGACAGCTCGGCACGAACCACCTGGGCCACTTCCTGCTGACGGGCCTGCTGCTGCCGGCGCTGCGCCGCGGCGCGCCGGCGCGCATCGTCTCGGTCAGCTCGCGCGGCCACCACCTGTCGCCCGTCGTCTTCGAGGACGTCCACTTCGCGACGCGGCCCTACGACAAGTGGCTCGCCTACGGGCAGTCGAAGACCGCCAACGTGCTCTTCGCCGTCGGCCTCGAGCGCCGGCTCTCCGCGCAGGGCATCCATGCGCTCGCGCTCCATCCCGGTGCGATCGTGACCGAGCTCGGCCGCCACCTGGTCCCGGAGGACATGGCCTTCCTGCAGCAGCGCAGCGGCCCCGGCGGGCTCCGCCTGAAGACCGTCCCCGCCGGCGCCGCGACCTCGGCGTTCGCGGCCACCGCGCCCGAGCTCGAGGGTCGCGGCGGCCTCTACCTCGAGGATTGCCACGTGGCGCAGGTGAACGACGCCGAGGGCGCGCTGGACGGCGTCAAGTCCTACGCGATCGACCCGGCCCTGGCGGACCGGCTGTGGGCACTGTCGGAGGCGGCGGTCGGCGCACGCGTCGCCGGTTGAGCGCGGCGGCGTGGAGACCTTCCTCCTCGCCTTCATCCCCCTCTTCGTCGCCATCGACGCGATCGGCGTCCTGCCGCTCTTCGTCGCGCTGACGCAGCGCCTCGACGCGGAGGCCCAACGGCGCCTCGCAGGCGAGGCGACGCTCACGGCGTTCGCCATCTCGGTCGTGTTCCTCGCCGCGGGGTCGGCGATCTTCCGTTTCCTCGGCATCTCGTCGCACGACTTCCGCGTCGGCGGCGGCATCGTCCTCCTGACGCTCGCGGTACGCGAGCTGCTGAGCTCGTCCGAGGCCGAGCGCAGCCCCGACCGCGACGTCGGCATCGTGCCGATCGGCGTGCCGCTCATCATGGGGCCGGCCGCGCTGACGACGATCCTGCTGCTGCACGACGCCTACGGCTGGACGTGGACCGCCGGGTCGCTGTGCGCGAACCTGCTCGTCGTCTGGCTGGTGTTCCGCGCCGCCCGCCCGGTCACGCGCGTGCTCGGTCGCGGCGGCGGGCGCGCCGTGGCGAAGGTCACCGCGCTGTTCCTCGCCGGCATCGCGGTCATGATGATCCGCACCGGCGTCACCGCCATGCTCGACGCCGGCAGCGCCGCGGCGAGCATCGAGCGTCATCGGTAGAGGCGCGGAGCTGCCCGACGTCCCCGGCGGCTTCGACGCGCGCGACCCGAACCGGCGGCGCGCCGCAGACCGCCGGCTGAGAGCGCGGGCACCAGCCGGCCTGCGGGACGCGGGAGGCGGTGCGGAGGAGCGTCGCCCCGGCGAGCGCAGCGTGCAGGCGGGTCGGCGGCGGCGCCCTCAGGCACGTACCCGCATCCCCCACGGCGTCGGGTGGAAGCCGGCCTGCGCCAGCGCACGCGCGAGCGGCGTGTCGAGCACCGCCTCGCCGTCGGCACGCTGCACCTCGAGGCGGCCGAGCAGGCCGGCGCGCGCGGCCTCGGCCAACGCCTCGGCCGCCGGCTCCACCACGGCAGGGTCGCCGGCGTACGAGAGCAGCGTGCGCCCGCCGCGCTCGACGTAGAGCGCGAGGCGGCCGTCGACGAGGACGACGAACGCGCCCGCCTTGCGGCCGGGCCGATGGCCGGCGTCCTCCGGCCCGCGCTCGGGCCAGGGCAGCGCCGCGCCCCACGGGCTCGCGGGATCGGTCGCCGCCAGCACCTGCGCACGGCCCGGCTCTGACGCCGCCGCGCGCAGCCGATCGACGGCGCCGGCGTGCGCGAACTGCGCTCCACCGAGGCCCTCGACGAAGTAGCCGCGGCGGCAGCGCCCCGCCTCCTCCATCGCCTTCAGCACGGGATACACGGCGGCGAAGCCGCCCGGCACGCGGTCGGCGAGCACCGCGCCGCGCGTGACCACGCCGTGGCGGAGCAGCAGCTGCTCGACCTGCGCGTGCAGCTGGCGCGTGGTCGCCGCCTCGCGCGCCGGCACGAGGCTCCAGCGTCCGGCCCCGGCGGGTGGTCCGAGGCGCGTCAGGCGCGGCGGACGTCGTCGCAGGCCGCCGCCCGCCGGCCGCGCCTTCGTGCGCCGGCGCTGGAGGAACGCGCGCAGCGGCGCGAGCGTGTCGTTGCTCACGAGCCCTGCCCACACGAGGTCCCAGAGCGCGAGCACGACCTCGGCGTCGTCCTCGCTGCGCGTCGCCGCCGCGATCTGGCGGAAGAAGAGCGCCCCGCCGCCGGCCAGCACCTCGAGGACGCGCGGCGCGAGCGGCGACGGCGGGACTTCCAGCGCCGGCGGCAGCAGCACCGGGGCGCGGTCGGCGAGCGCCAGGACCACCCAGCCGTCGTTGTGCCCGAGCGCGCCGGCACCGGCCCAGACCAGCTCGCCCGCCGCACCGAGCTGATCGAGCAGCACCGGCGCGTAGCCGGGCAACCGGGCCGGCAGCACCTGCGTCTCCAGAGCCGACGCCGGGATGGGCACGCCCTGGAGCTGCTCGACGGCGCGCAGCACGGCGTCGAGCGACGGGCGCTCCGGCCGCATCCCGAGCGGCCGCGCGCGGACGCCGTGCCAGCCGAGCGCGAAGCGCGTGAGCTGCTCGGGCGCGACCGGCTCGACCTCCTTGTGCAGCACGGCCAGCGAGCGCCGGCGCAGGCGGCGCAGCACGTCGACGTCGATCCACTCGCGCCCGCTCCCGCCCGGGCGGAACTCGCCCTCGACGACGCGGCCCTCCACCTCCAGCCGGCGCAGCGCCTCCTCGGCCACGGCGACGCCGAGCCCGAAGCGGGCCGCCACGTCCGCGGACCGGAACGGGCCGTGGCGGCGAGCCCAGCGGCCGACGAGGTCGTCCAGCGGCGCCGCCACCGGCTCGAGAAACGCGCGCGGTACACCGAGCGGCATGGCGACGCCGAGCGCGTCGCGGTAGCGCGCGGCGTCCTCGATCGCGATCCAGCGCGCCACGCCGGCGACGCGGACCTGCAGCACGCGATGCGCGCGCTCGAGCCCCGCCAGCATGGCGTCGGCCGCCGCCGGATCGGGGAGCCGCGGCGCGACCTCGTCGCGGGACAGGTCGCCGAGCATCCGCAGCGCGTCGTGCAGGTCGTCGGGGTCGCGGACGCGGTGCCCGGCGTCGAGCCGCTGCAGCTCCAGCTCGAGCGCCGCGAGCGCGTCGTCGTCGAGCAGCTCGCGCAGCTCGGTGCGACCGAGCAGCTCGGCGAGCAGCGCGCGGTCGAGCGACAGCGCCTGCGCACGCCGTTCGGCGAGCGGCGCGTCGCCCTCGTACATGAAGACGCTGACGTAGGAGAACTGCAGCGCGCTCGCGAACGGCGACGGGAACGGCGTGTCGACCTCGACCACGCGCACGTCGCGGCTGCGCACCGCGCCGAGCAGGGCCTGGAGGGCCGGCAGGTCGAAGGCGTCCTGGAGGCACTCGCGATAGGTCTCGAGCACGATCGGGAACGACGGATGCTTGCTCGCCTGCTGGAGGAGCAGCGCGCTGCGCTGCCGCTGCTGCCAGAGCGGCGTGCGCGCCCCCGGCCGGCGCCGCGGCAGCAGGAGCGCGCGGGCGGCGCACTCGCGGAAGCGGCTCGCGAACAGCGCCGAGTCGGCGATCTCGGCGGTGACGAGGTCGTCGATCTCCTCGGGGTCGAAGAGGATCGCGTCGGCGGGCGGCACGTCGTCGGCGTCGGGGATGCGCAGGACGATGCCGTCGTCGGTCCAGAGCGATTGCACCTGGAGGCCGAGACGCTGGCGCAGGCGCGCCTCGATGGCCCGCGCCCACGGCGCGTGCACGCGGGCGCCGAAGAACGAGTGGATGCAGACACGCCAGTCGCCGACGGCGTCGCGGAAGCGCTCGACGACGAGCGTGCGATCGTCGGGCAGGACGCCCGTCGCCTCGCGCTGCTCGGCGAGGTAGCGGGCGAGGTTGCCGGCGGCGCGCCGGTCGAGCCCGACCGCGCGCAGCCGGGCCGTGCGCGCGGCGTCGGGCAGTGCAGCCAGCTCGCGCACGAAGGCGCCGATCCCCTGCCCCAGCTCGACGTCGCGCCCGGGGGCGTCGCCGCGCCAGAACGGCATCTTCCCCGGCTCGCCGGGCGCGGGCGAGACCAGTACGCGGTCGTGGGTGATGTCCTCGATGCGCCAGCTCGACGCGCCGAGCAGGAACACCTCGCCGACACGGCTCTCGAACACCATCTCCTCGTCGAGCTCGCCCACGCGGGTCGGATGCTCGCCGGCGAGGAAGACGCCGTAGAGGCCGCGGTCGGGGATCGTGCCGCCGGACGTCACCGCGAGGCGCTGCGCGTTCGGCCGCGGCGTCAGGCGGTTCGTGGTGCGGTCCCAGTTGAGCCGCGGCCGCAGCTCGGCGAACGCCTCGGACGGATAGCGCCCCGCGAGCATGTCGAGCACGCCCTCGTAGGCGGCGCGCGGCAGCTCGGCGAACGGCGCCGTGCGCCGCACGACCTCCTCCAGCCGATCGACCGTCCAGTCGTCCATCGCCACCATCGCGACGATCTGCTGCGCCAGCACGTCGAGCGGGTTGCGCGGGTAGCGCAGCGCCTCGATCGCGCCCGCGCGCATGCGCTCGACGACGACCGTCGTCTCGAGGAGGTCGCCGCGGTACTTCGGGAAGAAGACGCCGCGGCTCGTCGCCCCCACCCGATGGCCGGCGCGGCCGATGCGCTGGAGACCGGCCGCGACGGACGACGGCGCCTCGACCTGCACGACCAGGTCGACGGCTCCCATGTCGATGCCCAGCTCCAGCGACGAGGTCGCCACCACGCACGGCAGCGCCCCGGCGCGCAGCGCGTCCTCGATCTGGAGCCGCTGCTCGCGGCTGACCGAGCCGTGGTGCGCGCGCGCGACCTCCGTCTCCGCCAGCTCGTTGAGGCGCGCCGACAGCCGCTCGGCGAGCCGGCGCGAGTTGGCGAAGACGATGGTGCTGCGGTGCGCACGGATCAGCGCCAGCAGCCGCTCCTCCACGTGCGGCCAGATGCCCGTACGCTCCTCGGCGCCCGAGGCGCTGCCGCTCTTCGACGTGCCGATCGGCTGGCCCATCGCGGCGAGATCCTCGACCGGCACCTCGATGGTGAGATCGAAGCGCTTCTCGACCGGAGCCTGCACGATCGCCACCGGCGCGGCCCCGCCGAGGTAGCGCGCCACCTCCTCCAGCGGACGCACGGTCGCCGACAGGCCGATGCGCTGCGCCGGCTGCGCGAGGAGCGCGTCGAGGCGCTCGAGGCTCAGCGCCAGGTGGCTGCCGCGCTTGGTGCCGGCGACGGCGTGCACCTCGTCGACGATAACCGTCTCGACACCGCGCAGCACCTCGCGCGCCGCCGAGGTGAGGAGGAGGAAGAGCGACTCCGGCGTGGTGACGAGTATCTCGGGCGCGTCCTTCGTCATGCGCCGGCGCTCGCCGGCGGTGGTGTCGCCGGTGCGCAGCCCGACGCCGAGGTCGGGCACCGGCAGTCCGAGCCGCGTGGCCGCGCCGCGGATGCCGGCGAGCGGCGTGCGCAGGTTCTGCTCGATGTCGACCGCCAGCGCCTTCAGCGGCGACACGTACAGCAGCCGCACACCCGGCAGGGTCGGGGGCGCCGCCGCCAGCCGATCGATCGCCCAGAGGAAGGCGGCCAGCGTCTTGCCGGATCCGGTCGGCGCGCTGACGAGCACATGCGCCCCCTCGGCGATCGCGGCCCAGGCCTGCGTCTGCGCGGGCGTCGGCGCCGCGAACGCGGAGGCGAACCAGGCCCGGGTCGCCGGCGAGAAGCGCGCGTGCGCGGGATGCTCCGCTGCCACGTCGGGCAGGGGAGCACGTCCGCGCGCTCCTGGCGAGAGCGGACGTCGCCTTGACAGCCTGCGTCGAACGCGAGACACGCGCGCAAGGTGGCGGCGCCGGTCCGGCCGCCCGGGGAGGGACGATGGGCGCGTCGATGGTGGAGCGGGCGATCGGGGCCGCGCGGCTCGATCCGGCGGTGTACGAGGACGTCGAGAAGGATCCGACGGCCCTCGGGCAGGCGATGGCGGTGGTCGCGCTCGCGGCGCTGTGCTCGGGCATCGGCGCGGCACAGGGCGGCGTCGGCATGATCCTGCTCGGCGTCGTCGGCGCGCTGGTCGGGTGGTTCATCTGGGCCGCCATCATCTTCGTCGTCGGCACCATGATCCTGCCCGAGCCGAGCACCGACGCCGACCTCGGCCAGGTGCTGCGCTGCATCGGCTTCGCCGCCGCCCCGGGCATCCTCATGGCGGCGGGCTTCATCCCGCTGCTGGGCGCGATCATCGCGCTGGTGGCGACGATCTGGCAGCTCGCCGCCACGGTCGTCGCCGTGCGCCAGGCGCTCGACTACACCAGCACCGGCCGCGCCGTCGGCGTCTGCGTGCTCGGCTTCCTCGCCTACATCATCGCGACCATCGCGGTGCTGACGCCGCTCATGGTCGCGTCCAACGCGTCCTGATCACCGCGAGCGCGGCAGCCCCAGCACGCGCTCGGCCAGGATGTTGCGCTGGATCTCCGACGAGCCGGCGAACAGGCTCGCGGCGCGATAGTACAGCCACGAGCGCGACAGCCGCCCGTTCGCGACCGCGTACGGCCCGGGCTGCCAGCAGAGCCCGCGCGGGCCGAGCAGCTGCATCACGGTCTCGTGCATGCGCTGGCTCATCTCGCTCCAGAAGAGCTTCACGAAGCTCGACTCCGGCCCGAGCGGCCGCTTCTGCGCGAGACGTGTCAGCGTGCGCCAGTTGTTGAGGCGTGTGATCTCGACCTCGATGAAGTGCTGCGCGATGCGCTGGCGCAGCACGGGGTCGGCGTCCTGCTCGCGGGCCAGACGCAGGAGATCGTTCAGCAGCATGCGGTGGATGACGAGCTGGCGCGGCGACGTGCCGCGCTCGTGCGCCAGCGTCGTGTTGGCGATCGCCCAGCCCTCGTGCTCGCGGCCGACGAGGCGATCCGCGGGGATGAGCACGTCTTCGAGGAAGACCTCGTTGAACTCCTCGCTGCCGGTCATCTGGCGCAGCGGCCGCACCGAGACGCCCGGCGCCTCCATGTCGAGGATGAAGTAGCTGATGCCCTTCGCCTTCGCCGCCGCCGGATCGGTGCGCGCGAGCAGGATGCCCCAGCGCGCGAACTGCGCGTAGCTGGTCCACACCTTCTGGCCGCTGACGACCCAGCCGTCGCCGCGCCGCTCGGCGCGCGTGCGCAGCGCCGTCAGGTCGGAGCCGGCGCCGGGCTCGGAGAAGAGCTGGCACCACAGCTCGTCGGCGGAGAGGATCGCCGGCAGGAAGCGCTGCTTCTGCGCCTCGGTGCCGTGCGCGATCAGCGTCGGACCGACGAGGTTCACGCCGATGCGATTGATGATCTCCGGCGCCCGCGCCGCCGCGATCTCCTCCTGGAACAGGTAGTTCTCGATCACGGTCGCGCCGCGGCCGCCGTAGTCGCGCGGCCAGTGGATGCCGACCCAGCCGCCCGCGGCGAGGCGTTTCTGCCAGGCGCGCAGGAACGTCACCTCGTCGGCGAGGGTCGCGAGCTCGGGCGGCTCGCCGGCGCGCCAGTCGGCGGGGACGTTGGCGTCGAGCCAGGTGCGCAGCTCGGCGCGGAAGGCTTCCTCCGCGGGGGAGAAGGTCAGGTCCACGGCGGGCGTTGTGCCCGGGTGCGGTGGCGAGGGTCAACGTGTTCCGCTCGCAGGGATGTCGCCGGCTCGCCCCACCGTCTACCGGGAACCGGGTGGAGGCACGGCGATGGAGCATGCTACGGTCGGTCACATGGGCGACGCACGACGGCCCGCGACGTACGAAGATCTGATGGCGGTGCCAGAGCACCTGGTCGCCGAGATCCTCGACGGCGAGCTGATCACGAGCCCCCGCCCCGCCTCGCCGCACGCGCGGGCGTCTTCCGGCATCGGCTCGGTGCTGTTCGACCGCTTCGACGGAAGCGAAGCGGGCCCGGGCGCGCCGGGTGGCTGGTGGATCCTCGACGAGCCGGAGCTGCACCTCGGCGCCGACGTCCTCGTGCCCGACCTCGCTGGGTGGCGGCGCGAGCGCATGCCGGTCATGCCCTTGGCTCCCTGGTTCGACCTTCCCCCGGACTGGGTCTGCGAGGTCGTCTCCCCGTCGAGCGGCCGCCTCGACCGGGTCCGCAAGATGCCGAAGTACGCCAAGGCCGGCATCGGGCACCTGTGGCTGGTCGAGCCCCTCGGGCACACCATCGAGGTCTACCGCCTGGACGGCGAGCGCTGGACGGTCGAGACCGTCCTCCCCGGCGACGCGATCAGCCGCGTGCCCCCCTTCGACGCCGTCGAGATCGACCCGCGTCGCTGGTGGCTCGACTCCGACGCATAGCGGCGCCCGCGCCCGGTTGCCTCGGTGGCCGGCCTCTCGTACGACCGCTGTCGGACTCGAAGCCCCCGAGGAGGATTCCCGATGCGCGAAACCCACAAGTTCTACATCGACGGGAAATGGGTCGCCCCGAAGGCGCCCAAGGAGCTGCCCGTCCTGAACCCCGCCACCGAAGAGACGATCACCAGCATCGCGCTCGGCAGCAAGGCCGACGTCGACGACGCGGTGGCCGCCGCGAAGCGTGCGTTCCCGAGCTTCTCGCAGACCACGCGTGAAGAGCGTCTCGACCTCCTCATGAAGATCATGGGAGCGTACCAGGCGCACTACGACGAGATGGCCGAGACGATCTCCAAGGAGATGGGCGCCCCGCTCGGCCTCGCGAAGGCCGCGCAGGCCGCCGCCCCGCTCGGCCACCTCGCGACCATCCTCGACGTGCTGCGCGAGTACCAGTTCGAGCGCCAGAAGGGCAGCACGATGTTCCGCCGCGAGCCGATCGGCGTGTGCGGCTTCATCACCCCGTGGAACTGGCCGGTGAACCAGATCGCCTGCAAGGTGTTCCCGGCCATCGCCGCCGGCTGCACGATGGTGCTGAAGCCGTCCGAGATCGCGCCGCTCAACGCCATCCTCTTCGCCGAGATCCTCCACGAGGCCGGCGTCCCCGCCGGTGTCTTCAACCTGGTGCACGGCGACGGCCCGACCGTCGGCGAGGCGATCAGCTCGCACCCCGGCGTCGACATGGTGTCGTTCACCGGCTCGACGCGCGCGGGCACCGCGGTGGCGATCGCCGCCGCGCCCACCGTGAAGCGCGTCACGCAGGAGCTGGGCGGCAAGTCGCCGAACATCCTCCTCGACGACGTCGACCTCGAGGGCGCCGTCTCCGGCGGCGTGCGCGCCGTCCTCATGAACAGCGGCCAGTCGTGCAACGCGCCGACGCGCATGCTGGTCACGCGCAAGCAGCACGACGAGGCGGTCGCGATCGCGAAGAGCGTCGCCGAGTCGTACATCGTCGGCGATCCGTTCGGCGACAGCACGATGATGGGCCCGGTCGTCAGCAAGATGCAGTTCGACAAGATCCAGGGCCTCATCCAGAAGGGCATCGAGGAGGGCGCGACGCTCGCCGCCGGCGGCCCCGGCCTCCCCGAGGGCCTCGGCCGCGGCTACTTCGTGCGTCCGACCATCTTCGGCGACGTGCGCAACGACATGACCATCGCCCGCGAGGAGATATTCGGGCCGGTGCTGTCGATCCTGCCGTACGACGACGAGAAGCAGGCGATCGAGATCGCCAACGACACCGCCTACGGCCTCTCCGGCTACGTCTCATCGGGGAACCAGGAGCGCGCCCGCGAGGTCGCGAGGCAGATCCGCGCCGGCAACGTGCACCTGAACGGCGCCGGCCCCGACTTCGCCGCCTGCTTCGGCGGCTACAAGCAGTCGGGCAACGGCCGCGAGTGGGGCGAGGCGGGCTTCGAGGAGTTCCTCGAGCTGAAGGCCGTCCTCGGCTGGTAGCCGGCGCGCGTGCGCGCGTGTGATCGTGACGGGGATCCGGCGCTGCCGCCGGATCCCCGTCGTCGTTTGCGGGCTCCGCCTTCAGCCGGCGTGAGGCAGGACGCCGGCCACCACCTCGTGCGCCATGCCGTGCGCGGCCTCGGCCTCCGCACGTCCGTAGAAGTCGGACGGCGTGACGTCCTCGCTGCCGCGCAGCACGTCGGAGACGTCGTGCACGAACGGTACCGCGACCCCGAAGGTCCGCAGCAGCCCCTTCAGGGCCAGCTCCACGACCTCCTGGCTCTCGCGCACCACGTCGGCGAAGGCCTCTTCGCCCAGCAGGACGTCGAGCGCGCGAAGCCGCTTCCGCGCCCGCTGGACGTAGTCACGCCCGAGGTCGGGATTCGTCATGGAAGAAGCCCTCCGGATCCCACAGCGGAATGCCGATCTCGAGGGCTCGCCGCAGGTTCGGCTCCGCCGAAGACTTCGCGCCGCGCCCGACGAACACGGGCGCGATCGGAAAGCCGCTCGGACCCGCCGCCGGAACCGGAAGATGTGGCGCCACGACGACGTCCCACCAGGTGTAGTCGCTCCGCCGCGGGAGCCCCGCGCGGAGCACGAGCAACAGGTCGAGATCGGAGTGGTCGCGGGCCCGCCCCTCGGACACGCTGCCGATCACCATGACCGCACAGACGCGGTCGGCGATCAGCGCCGGCAGACAGGTGCGCAACGCCTCGAGGCGTCCGGCGATGGCCCGGTCGTTGTCCTCGAGAATCGCGTAGCGCCGCCCCACGACGTCCACGGTAACCCGGGACAGACCCGGCACGCCAGCGGTATGCCGCCGGCCTGCGCCTCAGCCCGCCGCGCGTGCCACGGCGAGCACGCCGGCACGCTTGCGGCTCGCGTTGAGGGTCTCCATCGACTCCAGCACGACGCCGCCGTCGGCGAGCGCGCGGCGGAACGCGTCCTCGTAGGTGACGCGGCCGAAGTCGATCGTGGTCACGAGGCGCAGGAGCGGCTTCACGATCTCGGCGGTGCGCGAGCGCTCGCGCTCGAACGTCTGCGTGAAGAAGAGCGGCGCCCCCGGCCGCAGGAGCGAGACGACGTGGCGCAGGACCGCCGGCGGGTCGGGCATCAGCATGAAGCTCGCGCTGAAGTACGCGGCGTCGTACGGCCCGCCGCGATGGTCGAGGATCGACTCAAGGCGCGCCGTGACGCGGTCCGCGAGACCGGCCTGATCCAGCGCCGCGGTGGCACGCCGCACGTAGTCGGCGTCGATGTCGACGCCGGTCACACGCAGGTCGCGCGCGACGACCAGGGTCGCGTTGGCGACCAGCGCGCCGGCCGTGCCGATGCCGACGTCGAGGAGCCGGCTTCGGGCCGGCAGCCGCGTCAGCACGGCGCGATACCAGCCGGCGGTCAGGCCGACGATCGCGGCGTCGTAGATCACGCTGCGCAGGCGTTGCCGCATCGGTGCGGAGGGATGTGGACGCCGGCGGGGCCGGCGTCCGATCGGCTCACCCCTCTGCCGCCTGCTGCGGCACGGGCCGGGCCGTGAAGGTGATCGGCAGGCGGTCGGGGCCGTTGATCCCCGCCGGCGGACGCCAGGCGGCGTCGGCACCGAGCACCGGACACGTGATGCGTGCGGTCAACGCGGTCAGCGCCTCCTGCAGCTCCGCGCGCGCCAGCGCGGCGCCGAGGCAGAAGTGCGCGCCGTGGCCGAACGCGAAGTGCCCCGACTCGGCCGACTGCCCGATACGGACCTCCCCCGGTGCGGGGAACGCCTTCTCGTCGTGGTTCGCACTCCACACCGAGAAGAACACCTGCTCGCCGGGCTGGATGACGTCGTCGCCGACCGGCACGGCTTCGACGGCCGTGCGCCCCACGCCGGTCACCGCCGAGCGATGCCGCAGCACCTCCTCGACGACCTCCTGCGCGGTGCGCGTTCCGTTGCCGACGGCGTCCCACACGTCGGGATGCTCGGCCAGCGTCGCGATGGTCCAGCCGAGCTGGTTCTTCGTGGTGTCGTGGCCGGCGAAGACGAGGCCGGCGATGAAGCCGGACGCCTCGAAGTCGCTCCAGCCGTCCTCCGCCGCCGCGGCGGCGATGCGCGACACGAGGTCGTCCTTGGGCTCGGCGCGACGCTGCGTGGCGAGCGCGGCGGTGTACGCCAGCAGCTCCGTCAGCGCCGCGTCGACGGCGGCGACGTGGAGGCCGACGAACGGGCTGAAGCCGAGCCCGATCGTGTTCGCCCAGGCGCGGAAGCGGTCGCGGTCCTCGAGCGGCACGCCGATCAGCTCGCAAAGGCCGAGCGACGGGTAGATGTCGGCGAACTCGGCGACGAAGTCGCACGTGCCGCGCGCCGCGAAGCCAGAGATCAGCTCGTGCGCAGCGGTGCGGAGGTACGGCCGCAGGCGCTCCACGCTGCGCGGCGTGAACGTGCGCGCCATGAGCGCGCGGAAGCGCTGGTGGTCGGCGCCGTCGCGGTTGAGCGGCGAGATCTTCATCCACTCGAAGAACGGCCCCTCGGTGACGCCGAAGGTGCGGAGGAAGTCGAGGAAGTTGGCGCGCAGGCGGGAATCGGAAAGCAGCGCGCGCACGGTCTCGTGGTGCACGACGCCGGTGGTCTGATCGTTCAGGTCGACGAGACCGCCGGTCTCGCGGGCGCGCTCCAGGGTGCCGAACGGATCGGACAGGAACTGGTCGAACTCGAAGCGGGGTCGCGACATGGCCGGATCCTCCCGCGCGCGACCATGGCAGGGCTGCACGGGCGTGTCACGAAGTCCGACGCTGCCCGTGGAACGGGCGTCGGATGCCCGCCCCGCGGGCATCCGCGTGCGCGGCCCTGCCCGCGTCACGCGCATGCCGTCCGGAATTCACGCCGAACGGCGACGCGACGCATTGTCTCTGCGGACACCGCACGTACGCTGGCAGTGGGGAGATCGGAGGTTTCGTTTCATGTCCTGGATGTGGTGGTGGCTCGCCGTCGGCATCGGAGCGGTCGCGGTCGGCGTCGTCGCGCGCTGGGTGCTCGTCGACCTGGTGCTCGACGTGGTCGGCGTGCCGGCCGACTGGACGTCGCGCCGACGCGACGGCGACCGCGCGATCGAGTCGCGCTGAGGATCGGTCAGACGACGCCGCGCGCGCGCAGCGCCGCACGCGCGGCGGCGTCGACGCCGATCTCGTCCAGCAACGCGTCGGTGTCGGCGCCGAGCGCGGCGCCGGGTGCGTAGCGCGGCCGGACGTCGTCGACCTTGATGGGGCAGCCCACCTGGCGGAGCGTGCCGAGCACCGGATGCTCCAGCGCGACGACCATCTCGCGCGCGACGGCCTGCTCGTCGGCGAGCGCCTCGGCGACGTCGTACACCGGCGCGACCGGCACCTGCCCGCGCAGCCGCTCCAGCCATGCCGCCGTCGTGCGCGTGCGGAACACGGCCTCGACCATCGGCACGAGCACGTCGCGGTGCGCGAGCCGATCGGCGAAGGTGCGGAAGCGCGGATCGGCCGCCAGCTCCGGCCGCTCGAGGAGCCCGCACAGCCGCGTCCAGAACTTCTCCTTCATGATCATGACGACGAGCCAGCCGTCGGCGGTCGGAAGCGTCTGGCTCGGGACGAGGCTCTGGTGCTGTCCCAGGCGATGCCGCTGCGGCGTCCAGCCGTGGGTCAGGCTCCAGCTCCCCATGTAGTTCAGCATCGCCAGCGCGGCATCGAGCAGCGCGACGTCGACGTCGCCGCCCTGCCCCGTCGCCTGCGCGCGATGGAGCCCGATCATCAGCGCCAGCGCGCCCAGCGTCCCGCCCGTGAAGTCGACGACGGATACGCCGCACTTGGTCGGCGGCGCGTCGGGCTCGCCCGTCAGCGCCATGAAGCCGGCGTAGGCCTGGAGGAGGTAGTCGTACGCCGGCTCGCCGGCGCGCGGACCCGTGCGGCCGAAGCCGGTGAGCGCACAGCACACCACCCGCGGATTGACGGCGCGCAGCGCCGCGTAGTCGAGCCCGAGCTTCGCCGGCAGGTCGCCGCGCAGGTTGTTGAAGACGGCGTCGACGCGCGCGACGACGCGGTGGAGCAGGTCGCGGCCCTCGGGCGCACGCAGGTTCAGCGTCAGGCTACGCGTGTTGCGGTTGAAGGCCTGGTAGTAGGCGCCGTCGTTCGCCGCGGCGTCGGCGTATGGCGGGACCCGCCGCGCCTCGTCGCCGCCCGTGGTCGGATCCTCGACCTTGATCACCTCGGCGCCGAGGTCGGCCAGGAACTGGAGGCCGTAGGGACCGGCCCCGAGCTGGGTGAACGCCAGGATGCGCAGGCCGTCGAGCGGCAGGGCCATCGCCCGCGTCCTTCCCATGGACGCGACGCGCCGGGCAACCGTGCGCCACCCCGTTCGGCTTGACGCCCGCGCGGCGGAGTTCCTAGAACCCCCGCATGGGTAAGCCGACGAAGGGCCGCTTCAAGAACGTCATCAAGCGCAGCACGCACGCCGACCGCGCCATGCCGGTGAAGGCGTTCCTGAAGGAGCTCGACGCCTTCATCAAGCTGCACAGCCCGTACACGCAGAACCGGGTGGTTCCGGCGATCGGCAACGGCACCGCGAGCCTCGGCATCGTGAAACGCTACGCGATGGAGCTCTACTACCTCGGCGCTTGGATGACGCCGGAGTTCCCGCTGCTCATCGCCAACGCGCCCGACACCGACGCCTTCTCGCTCGAGGACTCGGAGCATTACCACCACTGGGCCCAGAACTTCGCCGACGAGACCGGCTACCTGCGCGACCCGAACCACGTGCAGATGAAGATCGAGTACACGCGCGCGCTCGGCATCAAGGACGCGGAGCTGAAGGCGTACGTGCCCATGCCGGAGACGATCGGCTCGGTGTTCACGCTGAACTACTACTGCCGCCGCTCGTACGAAGAGGCGCTCGCCGCCCTCGGCTACGCGCGCGAGCGCGCCGCCGGCATGAGCGGCTACGCCGCCACGCTCTACACCGGCATGCTGAAGCACTACGGCATCAAGGTGCGCAACCTCGAGGTGCACGCCTATGCCGAGGAGGAGCACGGCGACAAGGCGCTCGAGCTAATGCAGCGCGTGTGCCTCACCGAGTACGTGCAGCGCCGCGTGCGCCGCGCCGTGCAGCACACCATCCTCACCAACGAGATGCGGACCTGGGCGCTGAACCGCTGGCTCGACGAGCCGGGCGCGCTGCGCGGCCCGGCCGCGGCGTAGACGCCGGTGGGCCGGCTCGACGGGAAGGTCGCCGTCGTCACCGGCGCCGGCCAGGGGATCGGCCGCGGCGTCGCGCTGGTGTTCGCGCGCGAAGGGGCGAGGGTCACGATCGCCGAGCTGAAGGTCCATCGCGCCGAGCGCACCGCGGCGGACATCCGCGCGGAGGGCGGCGACGCGATCGCCGTGCCCTGCGACGTCGGCGTGCGCGACGACGTCTTCGCCATGATCGAGGCGACGGCCGCGCGCTGGGGCAGCGTCGACGTGCTGGTCAACAACGCCCACGGCTTCGGCCCGCGCGCGGCCCTCGATGCGATTCCCGACGCGCAGTTCGCGATGTCGTGGCGCACGGGCGTCGAGGGCACGTGGTGGGCGATGTGCGCTGCCAAGCCGCACATGGCCGCGCGCGGCTGGGGCCGCATCGTCAACGTCGGCTCGCTCGCCGCCGACGCCGGCCACGCCGGGCTCGGCGACTACGCCGCGGCGAAGGGCGGCATCGCGTCGCTCACCCGCGTCGCCGCACGCGAGTGGGGGCCGCTCGGCATCACCGCGAACCTCGTCTGCCCCGCCGCGCTCTCGAAGCGCGGCCTGGACTTCCAGCAGCGCGACCCCGAGCGCTTCGCGCGCCTCATGGCCGAGCGCCCGATCGGTCGTCTCGGCGACCCCGAGCTCGACATCGCCCCGATAGCCCTCTTCCTCGCCGCCGACGAGTCGCGCTTCCTCACCGGCCATGTCCTCTACGCCGACGGCGGTGCACACCTCGGATGATCGACCCGCCCGGGACCGACTGGCGGTGGTGCCCGCGCTGCCGTACCGCGCTGGCGTTCCCCGTCCGCGGCGGGCGGCCGCGGCCGACGTGTCCCGCCTGCGGCTTCGTCCACTTCGCCAACATGGGCGTCGGCGCGGCGGTGGTCGTGCGCGACACCGCCGGCCGCGTGCTGCTCGTGCAACGCGGCCCGGCGCAGTTCGGCGCCGGCAAGTGGTGCTTCCCGTGCGGCTACGTCGAGTGGGGCGAGGATCCGCGCGCAGGCGCGGCACGCGAGGCGCTCGAGGAGTCGGGGCTCGACGTGATCGTCGGCGAGATCCTGCAGGTGGCGCCGAACTTCCACGACCCGCGCCGCCCGTCGGTGGGTCTCTGGTACGCGGCCGAGCGCCGCGACCCGGCGGCCGAGCCGACGGCCGGCGACGACGCCGTCGACGCGCAGTGGTTCGACCCCGCGACGCCGCCGCCGCTCGCCTTTCCCACCGACGCCCCACTGCTCGCGCGCCTCGCCGCCACGGCTCCCTGATGGCGACGCACGAGCGCGAGCTGACGGCGCCCGTCGACCTCTGCACGCCGGGCGGCGGCGCGCTGAGCCCCGCGGCCGTCGGCTGGTCGCGACGCCCGCTCCATCGCGCCAACCTGCGCGGCGTCTGGGGCCGCACCAAGCGCTGGGACTACTGGGCGATCCTCGCCGGCGACGTGGTCGTCGGCATCGTCTACGCCGACGTCGACTACCTCGGTCTGGCAGGCGTCACCTGGGCGAACCTCGCGACCGGCGCCTCCGGCGGTCGCGAGATCGCGAGCCCGCTCGCACGCGGCATCGCCCTGCCCGACGTGCCCGGCACGGCGCCGCTCTGCTGGCGCGGCCGCGGCCTCGAGCTGGCGCTCACCGACGAGCGGACCGGCACGACGCTGCACGCGCGCTGGCGCGAGCGCGACGGCCGCCCCGCTGCCCTCGACGCCTACGTCGCGCTGCCGCCGGGCCACGAGTCGCTGAACGTCGTCATCCCGTGGAGCGAGCGCCGCTTCCAGTTCACCTCGAAGCACCAGGCACGCCCGGTGACGGGAACGCTGCGCCTCGGCGACGCCGTGCATGCGCTCGACGGCGCCTGGGGCGTGCTCGACGTCGGCCGCGGCCGCTGGCCGTACCGCACGCGCTGGAACTGGGGCGGCGGCGCCGGCCGCGCCGTCGAAGGCCCGGTGGTCGGCATCCAGGTCGGCGGCAAGTGGACCGAGGGCACCGGAGCGACCGAGAACGGGCTCATCGTCGACGGGCGGCTCACGAAGATCGGCGAGGAGCTGGTCTGGGAGTACGACTGGGAGCGGCCGATGCAGCCCTGGCGCGTGCGCGCGCCGGGCGGCGCGCTGGATCTGACGCTGACGCCGCGCTACGACCGGCATTCGAAGGCCCAGGCGATCGTCCTCGCCACCGAGGTGCACCAGGTGTTCGGCACGTGGAGCGGCACCGTGGTGCCGGACGGCGGAGCGCCGCTGCGCCTCGAGGGGGTTCAGGGGTTCGCGGAGGAGTCGCGCTCGCGCTGGTGACGATCTGCCGCGGTTCCCATCCCGGCGCGGCCGCGCGTATACTCGCGGCATGCCCGCGGTCGACGATGTCCGACGCGTCCTCGAGGGGCTTCCGGACCTCCGGCTCGCGTACGTGTTCGGCTCCGTAGCGACCGGGCGTGATTCGGCCTCGAGCGATCTCGACGTCGCGGTGCTGTTCGCCGATCGCATCGATTCCGGGAGACTGGACCGTCTTTCGGAGCGGCTGTCCGCGGCGGCTGGCCGCCCGGTCGATCTTGTCGACCTGTCGAAGGCGCCTCCGCTGTTGGCGCACCAGGTCGTCGCCAGGGGCACGTGCCTCGTGAGCCGCGATCGGAGCACGCAGGCGTCCTTCGAGACGCGCACGGTGATGAGGTTCCTCGACACCAGGCATCTCCGGAGCATCCAGCACCGCTATCTCGGCGAGCGGGCACGGGCGCACCATGACCGTCGAGCCTGACGTCGTCCGCCGCAAGCTCCTCGAGATCGACGAGACGGTCGGGCATCTCCGCACGTGGAGCCCGACGACGGTGGATGCGCTCGAGAAGGATCGGCGGCTGCGGTGGGCGGTGGAGCGCGGACTGCAAGTGGCCGCCGAAGCGCTGTTCGATGCGGGCGCACACGTTCTCGCGGCGGAGTTCCGCGAAACTGCGGATGAGTATCGCGACATTCCGCGCCGCCTCGCAGCCCGCGGCGTTCTGACCGACGCGACGGCCAGAGCCCTGGAAGGTCTCGCGGGCTTTCGCAACGTCCTCGTGCACGACTACGCCGACGTCGATCTGGAGCGGGTCGTCGCCGGCCTCGCGCGGCTCGGCGACTTCGACGCCTTCGTCGCCGACGTCGAGCATTGGCTCCAGTCGACGACGCGCCAGCGCTGAGCGCGCCGCCGCCGTCACCCGATGCGCAGCGGCGGCGCCTCGGCGCGCGGCACCTCGTCGTCGTCCGCGCGCAGGCTCGGGTCGAACAGCGGCAGCAGCTCCGGCGCCTGCACCGCTTCGGGGACGCGGTCGATCGGCTCCAGATCGACGAGATCGTCGGTCGTGCCGGCGCCCAGCTCCTTGAAGCGGCGTGCCGCCGGCAGGACGCGGCGGTCGAGCGAGCCGACGGCGTCGTTGTAGCAGTCGACGGCGCGCACCAGGCTGCGGCGCAGGTTGTCGAAGTGCTCGGCCAGCTTGCCGATGCGCTTGTAGAGCTCGCGGCCGTTGGCGCAGACCTCCTGCGCGGTCTCGGCGATCTGCTGCTCGCGCCACGCCTGCGCGACGCCCCAGAGGAGCGCGATCAGGTTCAGCGGGCTCGCCAGGATGACGCGCTGGGCGATGCCGCGGTCGATCAGCTTGGGGTCGCGCTCGATGGCGGCGCGGAAGAAGTTCTCGCCCGGAAGGAACATGACCACGAACTCGGGCGTCGGCTGGAACTGGTTGCGGTAGCCCTTCGAGGCCAGCTTGGTCAGGTGCTCGCGCACCAGGCGGGCGTGCTCGGCGAGCAGCGCGTCGCGCTGCTGCGGGTCGGTGGCGAACTCCGCGTCGACGTAGGCGCGCATCACCGCCTTGGCGTCGATGACGATGTTGTGGCCGCCGGGGAGCCGCACGACGAGATCGGGGCGCAGCTTGCCCTCGTCGCCGTCGGTCGTGACCTGCTCCTCGAAGTCGCAGTGCTCGAGCATGCCCGCCAGCTCGACCACGCGGCGCAGCTGCACCTCGCCCCAGCGGCCGCGCACGCCCGGTGCGCGCAGCGCCATCGACAGCGCCGAGGTCTCGGCGAGGAGGCGCTGCTCCGCCTCCTGCAGCGCCTTCACGCGCTCGTTGATCGAGCCGTGGTTGGTCTCGACCTGGCGCAGGCCCTGGTCCATGCGGGTCAGCTGCTCGGCCATGGGCGCGAGGAGCGCCTGGATCGCCTGCTGGCGCGTCTCGAGGTCGCCCTTGGCGCCCTGCTGGAACTCGCCGAGCTGCGCGCGTGCGATCTCGAGGAAGGTCTGGTTGTTCTGGCGCAGGGCCTCCGACGACAGGGTCTGGAAGGCGTCGCGCAGGCGCTTCTCGGCCTCGGCCACGACCGCGAGCTTCTCGCTCGCGGCGCGGCGCTCGTGCTGCAGGTCGGCCTCGACCCACGCCCGCTGCTTGTCGGCCTCTTCGAGGCGCAGGCGGGTGGCGCCGAGCGCCTCTTCCAGGGCCGCGACCCGCTTGGCGCTCTCGTCGAGGCGCGCCGTCGCCTCGACGGCGCGCGGGCGCGCCAGCACCCACGAGACCAGGGCTCCGACCACGAGACCGGCCGCCGCAGCGACCGCCACCACTCCGATCAGCGGCTCCATGGGGGGCGTCTCTAGCTTGCCTCGCGGGAGCGATCCAGCGCACCATGCGCGCGGAGGTCGCCCATGGTCGAGAAGACGATCGAGCTCACCGGCACGTCCACCAACTCCATCGAGGACGCCGTCGGCCTCGCGGTGTCGCGCGCCTTCCAGACGATCAAGGGCATCCGACCCGAGATCGAGATCGACAGGATCACCGCCGTGGTCGAGGACGGCGGCGTGATGGCCTGGCGCGTGCGCGTGCGGGTCAACTTCGCGGTCCAGGAGCAGATGCACGAGTGAGCACGCCGGAGGCGGCGAGGACGCGCGAGGTGGCGGACGGCGTCTGGCAGGTGTGCCTGCCGCTGCCGATGCGGCCCACCATCGTCAACGTCTGGCTGGTGCGCGGCGAGCTCGGCTGGACGCTCGTCGACACCGGCATGCACACCGGCGACAGCCTGCGGGCGCTCGAGGGCGCGCTCGCCGGCGTCGGCATCGGCTTCCGCGACCTCGCGCGCATCGTCTGCACGCACCATCACATGGACCACTTCGGCACCTCGGGTCCGCTGCGCGAGCGCACCGGCGCGGAGATCTGGCTGCACCCGCTCGAAGCCGAACGCGCCGCCGCGGCCGCGCACCACACGGGCGAGGACGCCGGGTGGTTCCGCCGCGTCGGCGTGCCCGAGGTGCCGCCCGAGAAGCGCATGCCCGGCATGCGCACGATCGTCGGCAATCTCTACTGCCCGGCCGTGCCCGATCAGCTGCTCGCCGACGGCGACGAGCTGGCGCTCGGCGGCCGCTGGTTCGACGTCGTCTGGACGCCCGGCCACACGCCGGGCCACTGCGTGCTGCTGCTGCAGCCCGACCGCGTGCTCTTCGTCGGCGACCACCTGCTGCCGAAGATCACGCCCCACGTCGGCATCCAGCCCGGCGGCCCGGAGAACCCGCTCGGCGACTTCCTCGCCTCGCACGAGAAGATCAAGCGGCTCGACGTGCGCCTCGTCTGCCCCGCGCACGGCGGCGTCTACGAGGACGCCCACCGCCGCGCCGTGCAGCTCATCGACTTCCACCGCGTGCGCAAGCTCGCGATGCTCGAGCTGCTGCGCAAGCGCCCGATGACGCCCTACGAGGTCGCCCTCGACGCCTTCGCGATCAGCCCCGACAACCGCTTCCAGGTGACGGCCGCCACGTCCGAGACGCTCGCGCACCTCGAGCTGCTGCGCTTCGAGGGCCGCGCGCTGCGCAGCGACGACGACGGCGTCGTGCGCTACCGCGCGCGCTGACGGGCGACCGCCGGCACGCGGCGCCGGCCTTGCGCCGGGAACCCGTCCGCGGGATGAGCCGCTGCCATGCGCATCGTCGCCGTATTGGCCGCCCTCGCCTGCTGCGCCGCGCTCGCCGGCGCGAAGGACTTCGCAGCCACGGAAGCCGACTTCCGCTGCCTCCTCGAAGGCGCCCAGGTGCGCAACATGCGCGTCTTCCACCGCAAGCCGAAGCAGCTGAAGAAGGCGGTGCGCACGCTCGAGAAGGCGAAGCCCGGCCGGCTTGGTGAGGTAGTCGACCATCCCCATGGCATGTGCCTGCTGCGCGATGCCGCCGTGGCCGGACAGCGCGACCGTGGGAACGGCGGCGAGCCTCGGGTCGCGCAGCTGCCGGGCGCGGACCTCGCGCCCCGACATGTCGGGCAGCTGGAGATCCAGCAGGACGACGCACGGTCGGCCGCCAGCCCGCAGCGCCGCCAGTGCATCCTGCCCGTCGGCGACCGCCGTCACCTCGTGGCCGTCCAGACGCAGCAGCTCGACGACCGCGCGGCGCAGGTCGTCCTGGTCCTCGACGAGCAGGATGCGATGGCGATGGTGAGGGGGCATACGCGATGGCGTAGGAGAGCTGCACGTCGCGTGCCGGCAGCGGGGGCGCAACCCGGGCGCACGGAACCAGGCGAGGCGACGGCCACCGGGACCCCGGCGCATGCAGCGGATTGCAGAATGTACAGGCGACGCTCGCGCGCCGGTTCAGACGTCGCGTCGTGCTCGCGATCCGTCAGGAAGACCCCGAAGCCCGACTGGTGTCGCGGGCACCTGGGCCTCGACCACATGAGCCCACTCATGCGCGCTGCGCGACGCGGACCTGGAGCGTCTTGACGCGGCTTGACCCGTCATGACCTGGTAGCCGGGGTGGCTGCCGCCGGGCTCGAGAGACGCTGCTCCTCACGCTGGAGGAAGTGGTCGAGCTCCACCAGCAATTGCTCCAGCGGTTCGGGGAGCACGAATGGGGTGCGCGATCCGGGTCTGCTCGAGAGCGCGCTCGCACGCCCGCGGTGCGGCTACTACGCATCCCTCTCGGAGCAGGCTGCGGCGCTGATGCAGAGCCTCGCGGGCAACCACGCCTCCCTCGACGGTAACGAGCGCGTCGCGGTCGCCGCACCCGCCGTGCTCCTCCGAATGAACGGCTGCGCGCTCCGTGTTGGCACCGACGAGGCCGAGCGATTCCTCCGATGCGGAGTAACGATCCGCTTCGAACCGCAGGATAGCCCACCCTCATCGCCTGTCGTCCGTCCGGCGCCGTGACGCCCTTCGTCTCGATAGTCGTCCCGACCCACGATCGCCCGGATCACCTGGGACGATGCCTCGCGGCGCTGGCGCGCCAGACCCGCGCGCCTGACCGCTTCGAGATCATCGTCGTGGACGACGGCGGGACGCTACCGGCGGCGCCGATCGTGCACGACTTCGCCCAGCGATCGTCCGTGCGGTGCCTCAGGACGGCGCATGCTGGCCCGGCCGCGGCGCGCAACGCGGGGGCAGCGTCGGCCCGGGGCGACGTGCTGGCCTTCACGGACGACGATTGCGCTCCCGCTCCCGGGTGGATCGACGCGCTCCTCGGGGCGGCGGCACGTCACCCCGAGGCCGCGTGGGGCGGCCCGACACGCAACGCCCTGACGGACAACGGCTACGCCACGGCGACCACGCTCATCGTGGACCACCTGGCCCGCCACGACTTCCTGCCGTCGAGCAACCTGGCGATGCGTACCGGTGCGGCACGATTGGCTGGACCGGATCCTCGCCGCGCAGACACGGGGCGATGCCGTCGTCGGCGGAGCGATCGCGAACGCCAATCCCGAGTCTCGTATCGGGTGGGCGGCGTGGCTGCTCGAGTGCGCGGCGTGGGCCCCCGGACGACCCGCGGCGGACGTGGTCGAGATCCCGACGAGCTGCCTCGCGATCCACCGCTGGGTGTTCACCGCACACGGACCGTTCGCCATGCGGGGGTACTCGTCGGACACGGCGTTCCACTGGCGCCTTGCGCAAGCGGGCGTCCGCCGTCGCTTCGACCCGAGCATCGAGGTGGCGCACGTCAACCCCGATCGCCTCGGAGTCCTCCTCGCCAAGAAGATCCGCCACGGACGCGACTTCGCCCGCATGCGCGTGGCCGAGCGGCGGTTCTCGATCGGACGGCGGGCGCTCTATGTCGTTCTCGCGCCGTTGCTTCCGCTTCTCCTCTGGGCACGGATCGCCCGACTCGTCCGACCCGTTCGTGCGCTGCACGGCCCCCTCGTCCGATCGACGCCGCTGCTCCTCCTCGCGCTCGCCGCGTGGGCCGCCGGCGAGGCCGTCGGATACGCTTCGGCGGGCACGCGCCGGCACGATCGCGTCGCGGATGCCGACGCAGTGGCGTGACCGTACCCGGCACGCTCATCCCCTGCTGCGGGATGTGGCGCAGGAGCGCCTGCCGCGCTGAACCGCGCACCCACGGTGGCCGCGCCGGTCGGGCTCCCCAAAGACCTTCGCTGTACCCGCCCGGGGGCGGTGGTATCGATCGCTCGTGCCGGAGACGCTCACCGTCGGCCATCCGTTTCTCCGCAGGGTGGTCGAGGCGCTGGATCAGACCTACGGCGCGCGGCTTGCGTCGGTGGCGGTCTTCGGCTCCGTGGCGCGCGGCTCGGCGCGGCCGGACTCGGATCTCGACCTCTTCGTCGTCGTCGACGGTCTGCCCCCGTCGCGACGGGCACGCCTGCGGACGTTCGACGCCGTCGAGCAGCACCTCGCTGCCGCGCTTCGGGATCTGGCTCGTCGCGGGGTGCACACACGTCTCGCGCCCCTGCTCCGCACGCCGGACGAGGCCGTGATCGCGACCCCGCTCATGCTCGACCTCACCGAAGATGCCGTGATGCTGGTGGACAGGGACGGCCTGCTGGCGACGGCCCTCGCCGCGCTGCGCACCCGGCTCGCGCGCGCCGGCGCCCGCCGCATCTGGCGCGGCACGCAGTGGTATTGGGACTTGAAGCCCGATTTTCGCCGCGGCGACATCGTGCGGATATGACGAGCCTCTCGCTCGCCCACAGCTGCTTCGACAAGGCGCGGAAGCGCCTGCGCGCGCTGCGCGTGCTGCTCGAGGACGAGGCCTACTCCGACGTCGTGTGCGAGGCGCAGGAGCTCGTGGAGCCGGCGCTGAAGGGAATGCTGCGCTTCATCGGCCTCGAGCCGCCCAAGTGGCACGACGTCGGTCCACTCGTCCTCGAGCACCGGGAGCGGCTGCCGGCTTCGGTCGCTGCGGCCGCCGAGCGCCCGGCCGAGATCTCGTATCGACTGCGACAGGAGCGCGAGTTCGCCTTCTACGGTGACGACGAATTCATCCCGACCGACGAATACACCCGCGACGAGGCGCAGGCCGCACTCGACGACGCGTGCTTCGTGCTGTCGATGCTCGACGCGTTCCAGGGCCCGGACTGACGCGCGGTTCGCACCCCGGCTGCGCCGACTCGCCGTCGTCGGCGGCGGTGAGCCGCGCTCAGTGCCGCCGGCCGCCGAGCACGCTCATCCCGCCGTCGAGCTCCATCGCCGGCTCCTCGCCCAGCGCCCGCTGCGCGTCCTGCATCGCGGCGCGGTAGATGCCGCGCGCCATCAGCGCCTCGGCGTCGTCGGTGAGCTTGCGGTAGACGTCGCGCTTCAGCGCCTGTGCCTCGGCATCCGACGGCGACGCCTGCGTCGCCCACTCGGCGCAGTGCGCGGCCATGGTCGCGTCGCCCGCCGCGAGGAACGCCCGGCCGCGCGCGACGATCGCACCCGTGCCGCCCGCCAGCTCCGCGATGACGCCCGCCTGCGCCGCCAGCGGCGCCGGCAGCAGGTCGGACGCGACGCCGTTCCACCACCCGCCCCACAGCCGCAGCAGGTTGCGCACGATGAACTTCGGGTGGTCGTAGGTCGCGCGCAGGAACGGGCGCGTCGCCAGCTCCGGGTCGGGCTCGACGGCGTGGACGATCTCGTCGGCCGTCTCGCCGAGGTTCAGGCGCTCGCGCACCTGGTCGACGATGACGCGGAGGTAGCGCGCCGTCTCGGTCAGCAGCTGGCGGACGGCGGCGCGGCCGTGCACGACGAGGCCGTGGCCGGGGAACAGCCACTCGGCCTCGAGGCCGGCCATCGCCTCGAGCGCGTCGGCCCACTCCTCGGGGTAGCGCTGCACCTTCTGCGGATTGCCGCAGTTCGGCGCCTGCCAGATGACCAGGTCGCCGGTGAAGAGATAGCGGCCCTGCTCGACCCACACCCACAGATGGTCGTCGGTCTCGCCGCGGGCGGCGTGATAGGTCACGTCGAGGTCGCCGAGGCGCTGGCCCATGCGGTCGCGCACCAGCAGCGTCGGCCAGTCGAACTCCTGCGGGAACATCGGCCCGGGGAGGCTGAACTGCCGCTGGTTGATGCGCGCGTTCTGCCCGTGCATGAGCCGGTAGCGATGGAAGCGGGCGACGCAGTTCTCCTGCGCCACGATCTCGGGACGCTCGCCCGCCTGCAGGAAGGCGCGCAGCCCGAAGGCGTGGTCGGCGTGGCCGTGGGTATAGACCGCCGTGTGCAGCGGCGCGGCGCTCCAGGCGCGCAGCTTGCGCTGCAGGCGGTCGCTGTTGTGGCCGAAGCCGGGGTCGATCAGCACGAGGCCGTCCGGCGTCCGCAGCGCGTACGTGTTGATGAACGCGGGATGGATGAAGACGTCGTCGGTGATCGGGGCCGCAGGGCCGAAGAAGTCGGGCTTGGCGGTGCCCGGGTCGGTCGTCACCATCGGGTGCGGGTCGGACGGCATGGCTCCGGCTCCTATCGGAGCCCGCGGAGCCGCGGCAAGGCGCTGCGGCCGGCATGACGGCCGAGCGGTCGATCGACCCCCTCCTGCCGGCGATCGTGGACGCCGCCCGGCATGTGGGCTGCCTGGTCCTGCGGGCCGCGCCGGGCGCCGGCAAGACCACGCGCGTGCCGGGCGCGCTGCTCGACGCCGGCCTCGCGGGCGGCAAGCGTGTCGTCGTGCTCGAGCCGCGTCGCATCGCGGCGCGGGCCGCGGCCGGCTTCGTGGCCGCGGAGCGCGGCGGCACGGTCGGCGGCGAGGTCGGCTACCGCGTCCGCTTCGAGTCGCGCGGCAGCGCGGCGACGCGGCTCTGGTTCCTCACCGAGGGCGTGTTCTCGCGTGACCTGGCGCGCGATCCGTTCCTCGAGGAGGTCGGCGTGGTGGTGCTCGACGAGTTCCACGAGCGCCACCTCCAGGGCGACCTCGCGCTCGCCGTCGTGCGCGAGCTGCGCGCGACCGTGCGCCCCGACCTGCGCCTCGTCGTCATGTCGGCGACGCTCGCCGCCGACGCGCTCTCGCGCCACCTCGGCGACGCGCCGGTGCTGGTCGCCGAGGGCCGCACCTGGCCGGTGGCGCAGACCTGGCTGCCGCCGCCGCCCGGCCGGCGCCTGCACGACCACGTCGCGACGGCGCTCGGCGGCCTCGTCGGCGCGCCCGACGACGACGGCGGCGACGTCCTCGTCTTCCTCCCCGGCGCCGCCGAGATCCGCCGCACCGCCGAGGCGCTCGCGCCGCTCTGCCGGGCGCGCGGCATCGACGTCGTCACGCTGCACGGCGACCAGCCGCTCGACGAGCAGCAGCGCGCGCTGCGCCGCGGGCCGCGCCGCCGCGTCGTGCTCGCCACCAACGTCGCCGAGACGGCGCTGACGGTCGACGGCGTCACCAGCGTCGTCGACTCCGGGCTCGCGCGCAGCGTCCGCTTCGACGCGCGTCACGGGCTCGACCGGCTCGTGCTGGCGCCGATCAGCCAGGCGTCGGCGATCCAGCGCGCCGGCCGCGCCGGCCGCACGGCGCCGGGCCGCTGCGTGCAGCTGTGGAGCGAGGCGGAGCACGCGGGACGGCGCGCCCATGATCCGCCGGAGATCCGCCGTCTCGACCTGGCGCGGCCGCTGCTCGAGCTGCGCGCCTGGGGGCTGCGCGACGCGCGCACGCTGGGCTGGCTCGATCCGCCCCCGGAGGCGTCGCTGGCGCACGCCGAGCGGCTGCTGGTGACGCTCGGTGCGGTCGACCCCGCGAGCGGCGACCTCACCGACGTCGGCCGCCGGCTGCTGGCGCTGCCCGCGGCGCCGCGGCTGGCGCGCATGCAGCTCGCCGCCGCCGACGCCGGCTGCGCGCGCTCGGGCGCCCTCCTCGCCGCGCTCGCCGGCGAGCGCGACATCGTCGCGGCGCAGCGCACCTTCGGCGCGGGCACCGCCGACTTCCCGCCCGGCCCGTCCGACCTGCTGCTGCGTCTCGAGCTGTTCGAGGACGCCGCGCGCCGCGGCCTCGGTGCCGACGCCTGCCGTGCGCTCGGGCTCGATCCGCGCGCCGTGCATGCCGTCGAGCGCGCGCGCCGCCAGCTCGTGCGCGGTGCGGCACCCGATCGCGACGACGATCCCGCGCGCCTCCTCTGCTGCGTGCTGGCCGGCTTTCCCGATCGCGTCGCCCGCCGCCGCGCGCCTGGCTCCGATCGCGCCGTGCTGGTCGGCGGCGTCGGCGCGGTGCTCGACGCCGCCAGCGTCGTGCGCGAGGCGGAGCTGTTCGTCGCCGTCGACCTCGAGGGCGGGCGCGGCGCCGACGCGCGCGTGCGCATGGCCAGCGCCGTCGAGCGCGCCTGGCTCGAGACCGCCTTCCCCGGTGCGGTCACACGCGGCGAGGAGCTGACCTTCGATGCGGCGCGCGGCGCCGTCGTCGCCCGCCACGTGACGCGCTATCAGGACCTCGTCCTCGCCGAGCGCGTGCGCGGCGACGTCGACCCGCGCGCCGCCGGGGTCCTCCTCGGCGACGCCCTCACCCGCGACGCCGGGCGCCTCGCGACCCTCGCCGCGCCGCACGAGGCGCTGCTCGCGCGCCTGCGCTTCCTCGCCGAGGCCATGCCCGAGCTGGCCTTGCCGGCCGATCCGCTCGCGCTCTTCGCCGAGGCGGCGCGCGCCGCCGCCGCCGGGCAGACGCGCGCCGCCGCGGTCGCCGCCGCCGACCTCGGCGGCATGCTCCGCGGCCTCCTGTCGGCGCCGCAGCGCCGCGCCCTCGAGCGCGAGGCGCCGTCGCACTGGACGCTGCCGACCGAGCGCGCCGCGCCGATCATCTACGAGACGGGGCGTCCGCCGCACGTTGCCGCGCGCATCCAGGAGTGCTTCGGCCTCACCGCGACGCCGCGCCTCGGCGGCGGCCGCGTGCCGCTGGTCTTCGAGCTGCTCTCGCCCGCGCACCGCCCGGTGCAGGTGACCGACGACCTCGCGAGCTTCTGGCGCAACGGCTACTTCGACGTGCGCCGCGAGCTGCGCGGCCGCTACCCGCGCCATCCCTGGCCCGACGACCCGCTCGCCGCGCCGCCGACGGCGCGCGCCAAGCGTCGCGGCACGTGACGGCAGGGTCCGACGGCTCAGCCGCGGCCGGTGGTGATCGTGTAGTTGCCGTGCGCGTCGACGCTGGCGCGCTGGCCCGGATAGACGACGATGGTCGTGAACGGCTCCTCGACGATCGCCGGCCCGGGGATCGTCTGGCCCGGCGCCAGCGTCGGCCCCGACCAGACCGGCGTCGCCACCCAGCGCCCGGCGAGGAACGCCTTGCGCGCGCCGAGCCGCGGGCTCGCCTTGGTGCGGCGGCCGAGGCGCGGCAGGGCCGGCTTCTCGTCGAGCGCCTGCGCGGTGACGCGCAGGCCGCGCAGGATCGGCTCCTGGTCGCGGCTGGCGTACGTGTGCAGCGCCTCGTGCATGGCGTGGAAGCGCTCGACGGTCCGCGCGATGGTGCGCGCCGTCACCTCGCCCTTGCCGGCCAGCGGCACCGGCATGTCGAACGTCTGGCCGGGGTAGCAGAGGGCGACCAGACGCTCGGAGCGCACCTTGCGCCGGCGGCCCGCGCCGCCGCCCGCCAGCGCCGCCTGCGCCGCCGCCTCCATCTCGGCGTAGAGCCGGTTCACGCGCGCGAGGTCGACGCGCGACGTGGGCGTCACGTAGGAGCGCAGCTCGTCGACGACGTGGTCGGTGAGCAGCAGCCCGAGCGCCGAGAACGCCGGCGACAGCTTCGGCACGAAGATGCGCGCGATGCCGAGCTCCGCCGCCTGCATGCCGGCGTGCACGGGGCCGTTGCCGCCGTACACCACCAGCGTCAGCCCGCGCGGGTCGACGCCGCGCCGCGCCGACGCCTTGCGGACCGCGTTCGCCATGTTGGCGTTGACGATGCGAAAGACGCCCTCCGCCGCCTCGACGACGGACAGCCCGAGCGGCTTCGCCAGCTTCTCGCGGATCGCCGCCGTCGCACCCTCGGCGTCGAGCCGCATGCTGCCGCCGCAGAAGCGGTCGGGATTGAGCAGCCCGAGGACGACGTTGGCGTCGGTGACCGTGGGCTCGGTGCCGCCGCGGCCGTAGCAGACGGGCCCCGGCTCGGCGCCCGCGCTGCGCGGCCCGACCTTCAGCGCGCCGGCCTCGACGCGCGCGATCGAGCCGCCGCCCGCGCCGACGGTCTCGACCTCCACCATCGGCAGGCCGACGAGGTAGCGATGATGCCAGTTCCAGCCCGTCTTCACCTCGGGCGCGCCGTCGCGCACCAGGCAGACGTCGTAGCTGGTGCCGCCCATGTCGACCGAGACGAAGTCGCGGATCCTAGACGCGCCCGCGACGTGCACCGCGCCCATGACGCCGCCCGCCGGCCCCGAGCCCATCACCGCCACCGCGCGCTGCGCGACGTAGCCGCCCGGCATGACGCCGCCGTTCGACTGCATGATGAGGAGCTCGCCCGCGAACCCTGCCTCGCGCAGGCGCGCGTCGAGCCGCGAGAGGTAGCGCTCGATCTTCGGCCCGACGTAGGCGTTCACCAGCGTCGTGCTGGTGCGCTCGAACTCGGGCGCCGACGGCATCACCTCGTGCGACAGCGACACCATGACCCCGGGCAGCTCCTCGGCGGCGAGCTCGCGCACGCGGCGCTCGTGCGCCGGGTTGACGAACGCGAACAGCAGGCAGACGGCCAGCGACTCGACGCCCTGCTTCGTCATGCGGCGCAGCGCGCGGCGCACCGCCTCCTCGTCGAGCGGCACCACGACGTTGCCCTCGTAGTCGAGCCGCTCGGGCACGCCGTAGCGCTGGCGGCGCGGGCAGATCGGCTTCGGCGGCGGCAGCGCCGGGTCCCAGATGTCCTCCTTGTAGCCGCGGCGGATCTCGATCTCGTCGCGATGGCCGTCGCTGGTGACGAGCCCGGTCACCGCGCCCGACATCTCGATCATGGTGTTGTCGGCGGTGGTGGTGCCGTGGACGATCATCGCGGTGCGCGCGAGCAGCCCGGCCAGATCGAGCTCGTGCCGCGCCGCCAGCTGGCGCAGGCCGCCCAGCACGCCCTCGGACTGGTCGCGGGGCGTGGTCGGGTGCTTGTCGAGCGTGATGCCGCCGTCGTGCACGAGGACGAGGTCGGTGAAGGTGCCGCCGACGTCGACGCCGACGCGCCAGGTCGGATGCACCGGGGAACGGGCCGCGGAACGGGTCGCCGGACGGGTCGCCACGTCGGGTGGCTACACCGGTGGGACGCCGCGCGACAAGACATGCGGGGGGTTTGGCGAGCACGCCGTCGCCTTGACCGGTGCGCGCGGGCGTCGCTACGGGGAGCGATTCGCGCCCATCCGCAGCCCGCGCCGCGCTCCCGCCGCCTCGGATGGGGCAGCATCGTCGCGCTCGGCGCCTGGGCGGTGGGCGCGATCGCGTTCCGCTGGGACGTCGTCGCGAGCGGCTTCGCGCGCCTCGCGCTCGCCCCCGGCGACGGGCGCCTCCAGGTGTTCCTGCACGAGCATTGGCTGCGCGTGCTCGCGGGGCGCGAGCGCTGGGACCACCTGCCGATGCTGCATCCCGCGACCGGCCTGCTCGGGTACACCGACGCCGGGCTGCTCGACACCGTCGTCTACGCGCCGCTGCGCGGGCTCGGCCTGGACCCGTTCGTCGCCTACCAGACGACCTGGCTCGTCCAGAGCCTGCTCGGCTTCGGCGGCTTCGCGCTCGTCTGCCGGCGGCTGCTCGGAACGCCGCGCTGGGTGGCGATCGTCGCCGCGTGGCTCTTCACCTTCGCCGGCGCCTACCACGCCACCACGCCGCAGGCGCACCTGTTCGCCGTCTACTACCTGCCGTGGCTCGTGCTCGGCGTCGCCTGGGCGCTCGCGACGGCGCGCGTCGCCCCGGCGCGCGGGGCGGCCGGGGCGGCGATGTGCGCGGCGCTCTTCGCGCTCCTCTTCGCGACCGCGTACTACGTCGCCTGGCTGGCGACGATCGCGGGTGCGGTGTTCGTCCTCGCCCGCGTCGCAGCCGGCGGCGCGTGGCCGCGGGTCTCCCGCGCCGGCGTCGGGCGCGTGCCGTGGCCGTTCCTCGGGGGCGCGCTCGCCGGCTTCGTGCTGGGGCTCGTCCCGTTCGTGCTGATCTACCTTCCGGCCGTCGCCGAAGGCCGCACGCGCACCTTCGCCGACGCCTTCGGATCCCTCGGCACGCTGCCCGATCTCGTCAACCCGGGTGCCGGCAACCTGCTCTGGGGCGCGCTCCTGGAGCGCCTTCCCGGCTACCCCGGCGCGCGCCTCCACGATCCGAACGCGTTCCGGACGATCACGCCGCTGGTCCTCGTCACGGCGCTGGCCGCCGCCGCGACGCTGCGGCGCGGGCGCGACCGCGCGACGACGCTCGCCCTCCTCGCGACGCTCGTCGTCCTCCTCTGCCTGCCGCTGCGCATCGGCCCGTTCACGCCGTGGCGGCTCGTCTGGGACCTCGTGCCCGGCGCGCGCGCCGTCCGCCTCGTCTGGCGCCTCCAGCTGATCAACGTCGCGGTCGCGACCTGCCTCGTCGCCGTCGTGCTGGCGACGCTGGCGCGGGCGCCGTCGCGCGCGGCACACGTCCTGGCCGTGGGCCTCGCCGCGACGCTGCTGGTCGAGCAGCTGAGCCGCGACGACTGGGGGGTGCTCGACCTCGCCCGGGAGCGCGCGGAGCTCGCGGCGGTGCCCGCCCCGCCGGCACAGTGCCGCGCCTTCGTGCTGACCGACGAGGTCGGCGTCGTCGACACGCCGAACACGTTCGCGATGACGCTCGCCCACCGGCTCGGGATGCCGACGGTGAACGGCTATACCGGCTTCACCCCGGACGGCTGGGAGCTCTACCGCGACCCGCGCCTCGCCATCCGCCCCGCCGCAACGGTCCTCGCCGCGGCCGGCACCTGGCTACGCGAGCACGACGCGCTCGCCGGCGTGTGTCGCTACGACCTGCCGTCGCGCGCGTGGACGGCCGATCCGTTCCGGGGCTGGTGGGCGATCGATGCCGGCACGACCATCGAGTTCGGCGCGGGGGGCACGGGCGACCGCTACACGCTCGGGCGCGGATGGAGCCCCCCCGGGGCGGCGAGCCGCTGGACCGAAGGGCCGCGGGCCGAGCTCGCCTTCGAGCTGGGCGACGGCTTCGCCGAGGCCAGCCAGCCGGTCGTCCACCTGCTCGTCGGCGCGTTCCTGTTCGGCCCGCTGCAGGAGCAGCGCGTCGACGTGGAGCTCGACGGCCGGCCCGCGGCGCGATGGCGCTTCACGCCGACCGACGCCCCGCGCTGGGAGACGATCCCCCTGCCGGCGCGCGGCGACGGCCGCGTGCGCCTCACGTTCCACAACCGTACCCCGACCTCGCCCGCGTCGGTGGGCTTCAACGCCGATCCCCGCCGCCTCGGCCTCTCGCTGGCCCGCCTGCGCGTGGAGCCGCGGTGAGATGCGAGCGGGCGACTTTCAGTCGCAGCCGTGGTCGTTCACGTCGTCCTGTGGATCCGAATCGGGACAACGGTCGCACACGTCGCCGACGCCGTCGCCGTCCTTCTGGTCGGCGTTCCGCTTCCGCGGACAGTTGTCACGCCAGTTGAAGACGCCGTCATCGTCGGCATCGATGTCGCAGGCATCGCCCCAGCCCTTGCCGTCGGTGTTCCGTTGGCCGGGGTTGCGGGTGCGGGGACAGTTGTCGTCGCACCCCGTCGTCGCGCCTCCCGTACAGGGGGCATCCCAGCGCACGCCGTTGCCGTCCCCGTCGTCGAGGACCCCGTCGCCGTCCCGATCGTTCGGCAAGCTCTGGATCGTACCGCACGCCGCACCTCGCAGCCGCGCCGCCAGCTTCCGCCGCTCGCTCCGCGTGACCCGATCGAGCCGCTCCAACCGGCGGGTCTTGCCCTGGACACAGCGGAGATACTCCAGGCGGCCGCTCCAGGTGCGCAGCTTCGTCCGCGGCCCGAGGCATGGACACGCCTCCGCGGCGGAGCATCCGAACTGATCGGCGGCTGGCGTCGCCTCGGGCGCGCGGCCGGGCACGTCGACCACGGTGCCGGGACACTCGTCGCACGCGTCACCCACCCCGTCGCGGTCCGTGTCGACCTGGTCGGCGTTCGCGACGCTGCGGCAGTTGTCCGCCCCGTCGACGATGCCATCCCCGTCACGATCCGCCGTACCGGCCGACAGGGCCCCCGCCATCCCCCCGCCCAGGAGCACGACGAGGACCGCCGTCGCGACGACGATGCGCCGCCGAGGCCCGGCGGCCGCTCGTCGGACTCCGTGGCGCACGCGGCGCATGCCAAATGCCGGTACTAGCCGATTAGTGTGCTGTCAACTTCTCTGCTCGATCATACACGAGGCTGGCTCGCGATATCTCAGCCAGCATTGACATGGGATCGGCGTTCATGTGATTCGCGTTCCCATCTCCACCGTGGAGGCCCGATGACTTTCATGCGACCCGCGGGTCGAGTCCGAGCGATCGCCCTTGCTCTCGCAGCGGGCATGGCGTCGAGCTGTACACACCTCGGCGTGCGTCCCGACCTTCCCGAGTACAAGGCCAACGGCCGTGTGTGCGACGAGTTCGCCGGTCTCCTCAATTATGCGCAGGAGCTTCAGGAGGCCTATCACGCGCGCGCGAGCCTCAACCGGTTCAGCATCTATGTCGCGGGCGCCCTCGCGCTCGGAACGGCGGCGGCGGGCGGAGGGCTCGGAGCCGCGGGCGCGGCGACCTTGACCATCGCGCTGCTGTCCATCTCCGGCGGCTTCACGAGCGGCATGTTCGCCGTCGTCGACAACTCGACCCTGGCCGACATCTACACCCTGAGCGCAAATCAGATCGCCGAAGGCCTGAAGGAAGCCCGCGACCTCGCAAGCCCCAACGACGAGGTGAGGTGCAAGCAGGCGCAGGCCGCCCTGCTCGAGAAGGTCACCAAGGCCCAGACGGATCTCGAGCGCGCCCGCACCGATTCGGCCGTTGCCGCCGCCATGCGGGCGCAGGCAGAGCTGACCAAGCTGCGCGAGCTGCTGTCGACGACCACGACGACCAGCACGACCACGACGACCAGCACGACCTCTCCGCCTCCCGCATGATGCCAGACGCCGCCTCGCGCGGCGATCCGGTCGCCGTTGCGCCCCGGCGACGGCGCGTGGCGCAGCCGCCACGCCCTCGGGCCCCGCGCCGCCGCCGCCGCGGCGTCGCACGAGCGGCACGGCTCTTGGAACCCGATCCCCCGAACGTCCGCCACCACAGGAGGGATCATGACGCTCAAGCTGCTCGGCATCGGTCTCGTGCTCGCCGACTTCCTCGCCCTGACCGGCTATGCCGTGTACCACCACGGCTATCTCGCCTTCTTCGACTTCCAGGCGATGAACGCGATCCAGCTGCAGATCTTCGTCGACCTGGCGATCGCGCTCGGCTTCGTCACCGTCTGGATGTGGAACGACTCCCGGGCGCGCGGCATCGCGGTGATGCCCTACCTCGTCGCCACGCTGCTTCTCGGCAGCATCGGCCCGCTGCTCTACCTGCTGCGACGCGAGGCGCGGGCGACCGTGCCGGCGACCGTCGCGCCGCGCGTGGCCCGCGCCTAGGTCACGCCGCGCCGGTGCGGCGCAGGAGCGCCGTCAGCGCCGGCATGAGGTCCGGATGGGCCGCAACCACGAGCGGCGACGGCCCGTCCGCGACCTCGAGGCGCACCACCTCCGCGCCGGCCGCCGCGGCGATCACCATGCCGGCGGCGACGTCCCACTCGGCGAGCGCGGCCTCGTAGAACGCGTCGAGGTGGCCCGCGGCGACCCAGCACAGGTCGAGGGCCGCCGAGCCGCCGCGGCGCACGTCGCGCACCGCCGGCAGCACCGCGGCGACGGTCGCCGCCTGGCGCGCGCGGACGGCGGGCCGGTACTGGAAGCCCGTGCCGACGAGCGCCATGCCGAGGTCGGCGCAGCGGCGCACGCGGATGGGACGGCCGTCGCACGTCGCCAGACCGCCGCGCACGCCGGCGTAGCAGCGGTCGCGCGCCGAATCGTGGACGACGCCGACGGCGAGCTGGCCGTCGACCTCGACGCCGATCGAGACCGAGAAGGCCGGGAAGCCGTAGAGGTAGTTGGTGGTGCCGTCGAGCGGGTCGATGATCCAGCGCACGCCCGTCGTGCCGGGGCGCGCCGTGCCCTCCTCGCCGAGGATGCCGTCGTCCGGCCGCGCGGCGGCGATGCCGGCGACGACGACGCGCTCGGCCTCGCGATCGACCTCGCTCACGTGGTCGGTCGGCGAGGCCTTGGTCTCGACATGGAGCACGCGCCCCAGGCCGGCGCGATGCACCGCCGCCGCCTCGGTGGCGAGGCGGACGGCGAGATCGCGCAGCGGCTCGAGCGGAACGCGCATGGCGCGAGGGTAGCGGCGCCGGATGCCCCGCGCGAGCCTCGCTCAGGCGTATTTGCGCAGCTCGAGGCGCGCCACCATGCCGCGATGCACCTCGTCGGGGCCGTCGGCGATGCGCAGCGCGCGCCCCATCACCATGAGGAGGTTCAGCTCGGGGTCGGCCATGCCCTGCCCGCCGTGGATCTGCACCGCGGCGTCGGCGACCATCTGCAGCACGTTCGGCGCCACGACCTTGATCGCCGAGATGTCGGTGAGCGCCGCGAAGACGCCGTGGCGGTCGAGCGCCCAGGCGGCCTTCAGGGTGAGCAGGCGCGCCTGGTCGATCGCCATGCGGCAGTTGGCGATGATGTCGCGGTTGCCGCCGAGGTTCACGAGCAGCTTGCCGAACGCGACGCGCGACAGCGCACGCCGGCAGAGGCGCTCGCGCGCACGCTCCGCCGCGCCGATGGCGCGCATGCAGTGGTGGATCCGGCCCGGCCCGAGACGTCCCTGCGCGATCTCGAAGCCGCGGCCGGGGCCGGCGATGAAGGCGTCCTTCGGCAGGCGCACGTTCTCGAAGCGCATCTCGGCGTGGCCGTGCGGCTCGTCGAGCTGGCCGAACACGGGGACCATGCGCTCGATCACCACGCCGGGCGCGTCGAGCGGGCACAGCACCATCGAGTGGCGCTGGTGGCGCTCGGCGCTCGGGTCGGTGACGCCCATGAAGATGAGGAACTTGCAGCGCGGATCGCCGGCACCGCTGGTCCACCACTTGCGGCCGTGGAGGACGACGTGGTCGCCCTCGACCGTACAGGTCGCCTGCATGTTGGTCGCGTCGCTCGACGCGACCTCGGGCTCGGTCATCGCGAAGGCGGAGCGGATGGTGCCGTCGAGCAGGGGGCGGAGCCAGCGCTCCCGCTGCTCGGGCGAGCCGTAGCGCAAGAGGACCTCGGCGTTGCCGGTGTCGGGTGCGGCGCAGTTGAAGACCTCGGGCGCGAGGAAGCTGCGGCCGGTGATCTCGGCGATCGGCGCGTAGTCGCGGTTGTCGAGCCCCGCGCCGAACGAAGACTCGGGCAGGAAGAGGTTCCACAGCCCGGCGGCCTTCGCCTCGGCCTTCAGCTCCTCGACGATCGGCGGGATGCGCCACTGGCGCCAGTCGTCGCTGCGGGCGAGCTGGCCGACGTAGGTCGCCTCGTTCGGCACGACGCGCTCGGTGACGAAGCGCTCGACGCGGGCGATGTAGTCCTGGGCGCGGGGGGAATGCTCGAAGTCCATGCCCGCCTTCCTGCGCCGCCGGGGCGGGACGGTGCAACCCTTTTGCTACGGCGCGGTGGCCGGAAGGTCCGCGGGCGGCGGGGCCGGCGGCACGGGCTCCGCCGGCGCCGGGTCGTCGCCGAACGACCAGCAGGCCGGATTGAGCTTCTTCTCCATGGTGTCGAGCGGCGTGCCGCTCAGCCGGCAGGTGCATCCCGCGAGTGCGACGGCGAGGAGCGGCGCCCACCTCATATGCCGAGCACCTTCACCACCACGCGCTTTTTCCGCCGCCCGTCGAACTCCATGTAGAAGACCTGCTCCCAGGGGCCGAGATCGAGTACGCCCTCGGTGATCGGCAGGATCGTCTGGTGGTGGATGATGGTGCGCTTCAGATGGGCGTCGGCGTTGTCCTCGCCCGTCTGGTGGTGGCGGTAGTCGCCGACCGGCGCCAGCTTCTCGAGCCACTCCATGACGTCGTGCTTCAGGCCCGACTCCTCGTCGTTCACCCAGATCGCGGCGGTGATGTGCATCGCCGACACCAGGCAGAAGCCGTCGCGCACGCCCGACGCCGCCACCACGTCGGCGACGCGGTCGGTGATGTTGACGATCTCCTTGCGGCGGGAGGTCGTGAACCAGAGGTAGTCGGTGTGGGCGCGCATGACGCCGACCCTACCACCTCAGCGCAGCGCGGCCAGCGCGTCGCGCAGCACGGCGATCGTGGCCGCGGGCGCCTCCAGCTGCGGCTCGTGGCCGATGCGCGGCAGCACGGTGAGGCGTGCGCCGGGGATCGCGGCGGCGATCTCGCGGCCGACGCGCACCGGGATGACGCGGTCCTCGTCGCCGTGCACGACGTGCACCGGCATGCGCAGCCCCGCGAGCACCGGCGCCGGCTCGGCGCGATCGAGCGCGCGCAGCAGATCCCGGACGTAGGGCGGGCGGCCGAGCACGCGCCAGCCCTCCCAGTAGCGCTCCATGGCGGCCTCCGAGGGCACGAAGCCGCGGTGGAACGTGTCGCGCATGATCGTGCGCCGCAGGCGGCGGCGGAACGAGACGGCGGGCATGAGCGACGCGACGCCGGGGAGGCGCAGCATGCCGAGGCCCGCCGGCATCGGGAACGGCAGGCCGAGCGAGCAGATCGACACCGCGGCGCGCACGCGCTCCGGCTCGCGCGCGGCGAGCATCAGCGCGACCCCGCCGCCGAGCGAGTTGCCGGCGACGACGCACGGCCCGACGCCGGCGGCGTCGAGGTAGTCGCCGACCGCCGCCGCCATCTCCTCGACCCGCAGCGGCCGCGACGGGATGTCGGAGAGACCGTGCCCCGGCAGGTCGATCGCGTGCACGCGCGCCTCGGCCGCCAGCGCCGGCACGACCTCGTCCCAGCTCGAGCCGTTGTCGGTGACGCCGTGGATCAGCACGAGGTCGGGCCCGGCGCCCGTGACGCGCACGCGCAGGCGCCAGGTGCGCGTCTGCACCAGCTCCGCGGCGGGCACGGCGGCGCGGGCGTCGGCGAGCGAGCAGATCGCGGCGGTGGGCATGCCGGTCGCTAGCAGCCCACGGGCGGCGGCAACGCGCGCCGCATGCGGCGATGCGGACCCACGGTGGGCACGTCGAACACCTCGGATTCGACCGTCCAGCCGCAGCGGCGGTAGAAGTCGATCGCGGCGACGCGGGCGTTGCACCAGAGCACGTGCACGCCGGTGGCGGGCGGGATCGTCGCCTCCGCGAAGCGCAGCAGCGCCGCGCCGAGCCCGCGGCGCCGGCGGTCGGCGCGCGTCGCCATGCCGCGCAGCTGGTAGGCGCCGGCGCCCTCCCACGCCTGGCGCATGAACGAGGCGCAGGCGACGGCGGCCGCGTCCTCGAACGCCCCCAGGTGCCAGGTGTCGGGCGCGTCGTCGCCGTCGAAGCGGGCCGTCGCGAGCGGCAGCCCGGGCCGCAGCTCGACGTGGCGCAGGGCCAGGATCTCGTCCAGCGTCGCGCGCCGGATCGCCGGCGTCACGGGACGATCGCGTCGGCCTCGATCTCGATGAGCGCCGCGTCGTCGATGAGCTTCGCGACCTGGACGAGGGTCGTCGCCGGGCGGACGTCGCGGAACACCGCCCCATGCACCTCGGCGACCTCCTGCCAGCGCGCGATGTCGGTCACGTAGAGCCGCGTGCGCACGACGTGCTCGAGTCGCCCGCCGAGCGCCTCCAGCGCCGCGGCGATGATGTCGAGCGCGCGCCGCGTCTGCGCGCCGAGCGAGGGCGCGAAGGTGCCGTCGGCCTCGATGCCGACGGTGCCCGTGACGGCGATCGTGTTGCCGGCGCGGACGGCGCGCGAGTAGCCCATCTTCGGCTCCCACGGCGAGCCGGTGCTCGCATGCGTGCGGCCGCCCCGCTCCTCGGTGGTGATCTTCACGTCAGCCACGGCGTGCCTCCCGCATCGCCGCGCGCAGGCGGTCCGTCGCCTCGCGGTCGATCGCCAGCGTGAGCTCCCACAGGTCGCCGGTCAGCACGACGCCGTAGTCGCGGCGTGCGCCCTCGACGGAGACGTACTCGTCGAGCACGTCGTCCAGCACCTTCTCCGCCGGCCGCGCGAGCGGGTCGCCCCAGCCGCCGCCGCCGCCGTAGTGGTACTCGTAGCACTCGCCGGCGTCGTGCTGGATGTAGCCCGCGGTGTCGCCGACCTCGTGCCGATGTGCACCGCCGACGCGCACGTCGAGCTTGTTCGGCGCCCCGTTCTTGCCGCCCGCGATGCCGGGCATCGGGTACTCGCGGCCGACGACGTAGGTGTAGATGGTGGCCGGGACGAGCACCTGCTTGCGGTAGAGGCTGCCGCAGTTGCCGCGGAACTCGCCGGCGCCGCCCGAGTCGGCCTCGTAGTCGCGCCAGAGCTGGCGCACCGGGAAGATCGCCTCGTTGATCTCGGCGGTGGCACGGATCAGGTTGCCGAAGGAGACGTTCATGCCGCCCCAGCCGTCCTGGCCCTTCACCGCACCGCAGTACGCGGCGAAGGTGTCGACGGAGTGGTCGATGAAGAGCTGCCCGGTGGCCGGGTGCTTGCCGAAGATCACCGTCGGCATGCCCATCTTGTAGACCTGCGGGCAGCTGCGCTCGGGCACCGCGCGCTCGAGCGCCTTGGCGATCGCCTCGCCGACCTCGGTGCCGGGATGGTGCGTGCCCGCGGCGACCGAGCGGCCCTCGGGCGGGTTCAGGCAGCAGCCCTTCGGCACGACGAGGTCGATGGAGTCGAAGAAGCCCTCGTTCTTCGGGATCGTCGGATCCATCATCGTCGCGAGCTGCGCGACCACGTAGCCGCGCGTGTTGCCGAAGGTCGAGTAGGCCTGGATGTCGGGGCGGTCGTCCGAGCCGGTGAAGTCGATGGTGAGCCTCGGCCCGTCGACGGTCACCTTGCAGTGGATGTGGATGTCCTTCTTGCCGTGCGGATCCTGGTCGACGTAGGCGTCGGATTCGTAGACGCCGTCCGGCCAGCGCGCGACCTCGGCCTGGAAGCGGCGCTTGGCGTAGGCGATGACGTCGCGCACGGCGGCCTGCACCGCCTCGGTGCCGAAGCGCGCCAGCACCTCCTGCAGGCGGCGGACGCCGAGCTGCGCCGCGCCGACCTGGGCGCGGAGGTCGCCGAGAAAGGTCGGCGTGCGGTTGTTCACCGCCATCATGTACTCGACGTCGTCGCGCTTCACGCCGGCGTCCCAGATCTTCACCGCGGGGAAGCGCACGCCCTCGGCCCAGATGTCGGGCGCGTTGACGTTGTAGCCGCCGGGCGCGCCGCCGCCGGTGTCGGCGTGGTGGCACTGGATCGACGCGATCAGCACGCACCGGCCGTCGTGGAAGACGGGCGCGAAGACGTTGTAGTCCGGCAGGTGGCCGCCGCCGTGGTACGGGTCGTTGGCGACGACGACGTCGCCCTCGCGCAGCCCGTCCGCGCCGAAGAACTCGACGGCGAAGCGCACCGGCAGCGTCGACGACAGCATGAACTGCGGGATGCCGACCGACAGCGCCGCGAGCTGCCCGGCGGCGTCGAGGATGGTCGCGTTGCGCTCGTTCGACTGGTTCAGGATCGGCGTCGTGGCCGTGAGGCTCACGTGCGTCGCCATCTCGTAGCAGATCGTCTCGAACGCCCCGAGGACGATCTCGCTCGTCACCGGATCGCCCTTGCGCCCGGCGCCGCCGGCGCGGGCACGCGCGGGGGCTTTCCCGGACGCCCGTGCGGAGGCTTTCGCGGACCGCGAGCGGACGGAGCGCAGGGACGGACGCGGGGCCGGGGGCATGGGGTCGGCTACACCGAAAGCGCCGCGGCCGACAAGCCGCGGCAGGGCGTCACGCCGCCAGCGCGTCGAGCAGCGCCTGCACCGACGTCTGCGACGGCAGCGTGAAGCGCGCCTGCGTCGCGAGCACGGCGCCGCCGCGCTCGACGGCGCCGGCGAGCGGATCGACGAGCACCGGGAAGTCGCCGCGGCCGAGCGTCGCGAAGGCGTCCTCGTCGGTGGTGTCGTCGCCGACGTAGAGCACCGCGGCGCCGGGGCGCTGTCCCGCGAGCCAGCGCACGGCGTCGCCCTTGTTCGGCAGGCCCTCGGGACGCAGCTCGAAGACGCGCCGGCCCGGCACGACCTCCCAGCCCGCCGGACAGTGCGCCCGCACGGCTTCCTCGACGGCCGCCGTCGCCGCGGGATCGGCGCCGCGCACGTGCAGCGCGACGACCGGGCCCTTGCGCTCGAAGCGCACGCCCGGCGGGGCGCCGATCGCGACGTGCAGCGCCGCCTCGAGGACGTCGGCATGGCGCTCGGCGACCATGGTCCACGCGTGCGACACGGTGCCGTCGGGCTGCCGCCGCGCGGCGCCGTGCAGCCCCGACAGCCAGGCGCCGGCGACCCCCGCGAGCTCCTCGACCTGCGGCAGAGGCCGTCCCGAGACGACGCCGACGAGCGTGTCGGCCCGCTGCGCCAGCGTCGCCAGGCGCTCGAGCACCGCGGGCGCCACCTGCGCCAGCTCGGGGCGCTCGACGATCGCCGCGAGCACCCCGTCGACGTCGAACACGGCCACGAGCCCGCGCGCCTCGCGCGCGGCGCTCACCTCGCCGGGCACGAGGGGCATCAGTGGGGCCATCCAGCAAGATGTTGCGGAGGATCGTGCGGGCCGCAAGCCGTATTGACGCCGGCGCCGTGCTCCTGCACGGTCCGTGCGTGAGCCGGCTGCTGGTGGTGTCCAACCGTGCGCCGGTCGAGCTCGTGCGGGAAGGTGGGACGCTGCGCGCGAAGCGTACCGTCGGCGGTCTCGCCACGGCGCTCGACGACGCGCTCCGCAGCCGGCCCGGCACCTGGATCGCCTGGGTCGGCCCGGTCGAGGACGGCCTGCTGCCGCCCGCGCGCACCGAGCTGCCCTACCCCGTGCGCGCCATCCATCTGAAGGAGCGCGAGCTCGACAACTACTACGCCGGCTTCGCGAACCAGGTGCTGTGGCCGCTCTGCCACATGTTCCCCACGCGCTGCGTGTTCAACCCCGCCTTCTGGACCGCGTACCGCCACGCCAACGACCGCTTCGCGCAGGGCGTGCTCGCCGTCGCACAGCGCGACGACCAGGTGTGGGTGAACGACTTCCACCTCTGCCTCGTGCCGGGAATGCTGCGCAGCGGTCCGGTGCCCCTCCGCGTGGGGATGTTCTGGCACATCCCGTTCCCGCCGCCCGCGGTCTTCGGCATCTGCCAGTGGCGCGACGCGCTCCTCCAGGGGCTGCTCGGCTCCGACGTGATCGGGCTGCAGACCGAGGACGACGTCGACAACTTCCTCGCCTGCGTGCGCCAGTTCCTCGACCTGCCCGTACACGGCACCGTGGTGCGCACGCCGGAGCGCACGGTGCGCGTGGTGGCGCTCGGCATCGGCATCGACGCGTACCGCTTCGCCGCGCAGGTCCGCGAGCCCGACGTGATCGCGCACGCCGACCGCCTGCGCTCCACGCTCGGGGCCGAGGTGGTGATGATGGGCGTCGACCGCCTCGACTACACGAAGGGCATCGTCGAGCGCCTGCTCGGCTTCGAACGTTTCCTCGAGCGCCAGCCGAAGTGGCGCCGTCGGGTCTGCCTGGCGCAGATCACGGTGCCGTCGCGCTTTCGCGTCCCCCAGTATCGCGAGATGAAGCGCGAGATCGACGAGACCGTCGGCCGCATCATCGGGCGGTTCACCTTCGAGGGCCGCTCGCCGCTCGCCTACCACTACATCGGCTTCGACCACGAGCAGCTCGCGGCCTGGTACCTCGCAGCCGACGTCGCGCTGGTGACGCCGCTGCGCGACGGGATGAACCTGGTCGCGAAGGAGTACGTCGCCTGCCACGAGGATCGGGAGGGGATCCTGGTCCTGTCCGAGTTCGCCGGGGCGGCGAAGGAGATGCGCGAGGCCCTCCTGGTGAACCCCTACGAGCCCGAGGCCATCGGCCGCGCCATCGAAGAGGCGGTGCACATGGGGGCCAGCGAGCGACGCCGTCGCATGCGCGGGCTGTCGCGCCGGGTGGCGCAGCGCGACATCCGCTGGTGGACCACCACGTTCCTGGCCCTGCTCGAAGGCCGCGACGTCGCCCTGTAGCCCGCGCGGCGCGTGACGCCGCCGCCGCGACGGGCTAGAGAAGCCGGCGGACCATGGACCTCCTCGACCGGCTCCGCCCGCCGTGGCGCCACTCCGACCCCGTCGTCCGCGCTGGCGCCGTGCGCGCCATGGGCGACGACGAGGCCGAGCGTCTCGCCACCATCGCCGGGGAGGATCCCGACGCCCGCGTCCGCCGGGTGGCGATCGAGAAGCTCGCCGACCCCGAGGTCCTCGCCCGGGTGGCCGAGCGCGACGCCGACGAGAGCCTGCGCGCGCTCGCGGCCGATCGCCTGCGCGGCCTCCTCGTCGCCGAAGCCGCATCGGACGCGCCGGCCGAGCGTTGCGCGGCGGCGCTCGCACGGCTTACCGACGAGCGCAGCCTCGGCGCGGTGGCGGCGGGCGCGGCGCATGCGGCGATCCGCGAGGCGGCGCTCGCCCGTGTGACGAGCGACCGCGTCCTGCGCGACGTCGTGCGCCAGGCCACCGACGCCGCGCTCCGCCGCGCGGCGCTCGAGCGCATCGGCGAGGTCGCGATCCTGCGCGGCCTCGCCGTCGGGGACCTGCCGGCCGAGCTCGCCGTGCGGGCCGTCGAGCGCCTGGGCGACCCCGACGCGCTCCGTGCCGTCGCCGCCAACCGGGCCGCGCCCAAGGCCGCGCGCGAGCGGGCCCGGGCCTTGCTGCCCGATGCCCCGCCGCTCGACGACGAGGGCGACGTCGCGGCGCCGGGCCGTCCGGCCGAGATCGCCGGCGTGGTCGACCCGCGCGAGGCGGCGGCCCACCGCGCGCGTCTCGCGCTCGACGAGGCGCGCCGGGCCCGCGAGGCGCTGTGCGCGCAGGTCGCCGCCCTCGAGGGTCCCGACGCGCTCGCCGCGCTCGCCCGGGCACGCGAGACGTGGGCCAGGCTCGACCCCGTGCCGCCGGCGGAGCACGAGGCGTACACGCGGCGGTTCCGCGAGGCCTGCGACGCCTGCGTCGCGCGCGACCGCGACCGCCTGGCGGGGGCGGCGTCGCACGAGCGGCTGCTGCCGCTCGTGCGCGAGGCCGAGTCGCTCGCCGGATCGCTGCCTCCGCCACGCCCGAAACGGTGGAACGACCTCGAGGAGCGGTGGACGGCGGCGCGCGGCGCCGAGCCGGCCGGCGACGCCGTCGCCGAGCTCGAGCGCCGCTTCGCGGCCGCGAAGGAGCGCGTCGGCGAGCACCGGCAGCAAACCGACGCGGAGCGCACCGCCGCCCAGCAGGACAACCTGGTGCGGCTGACGGCGCTGCACGCCCGGCTCGAGGAGCTGGCCGCGGCCGAAGCGGTGAAGCCCACGACGGGACGCCGCGAGCTCGGTCTCGCCGACACGGCGATCGCCGAGCCCGGCCCGCTGCCCCCGGGCGAGGTGCGGGCCGCCTGGATCGCGCGGCTGACGCAGGCCCGCGACCGCCTCGGGCAACGCCTGCGGCAGGACACGGAGACCGAGGAGTGGCGCCGCTGGGCGAACGCCACTGCGCAGGAGGAGATCATCCAGCGCGTCGAAGCGCTGCTCGAGGCGAACGACCTGGCCGAGGGCGTTCGGCAGCTCGGCCGCCTCCAAGACGAGTGGGCGCAGGTCGCGACCGCGACGCCCGAGAAGTCCCGGCCGCTCTGGGAGCGCTTCCGCACCGCGCGCAACGAGCTGCGCCGCCGCTGCGACGCCTGGATGACCGAGAACCTCGCCCGCAAGCGCGCCCTCGTCGAGCAGCTGGCGGGGGTGGCCGAATCGACGAGCTGGAACGAGACGAGCGAGCTCGTCCGCCGGCTCCAGGCGGAGTGGAAGGCGATCGGTCCGGTGCCGGGCAAGCACGCGCGCGCGCTCTGGCAGGAGTTCCACGAGCCCTGCGACCGCTTCTTCGCGCAGCGCAAGGAGCACTTCGCGCGCGTCGACGCCGTGCGCGGCGGCAACGCCGAGCGCAAGACCGCACTCTGCGAGCGCGCCGAGGCGCTCGCCGACTCGAAGGACTGGGACGCGACCACCGCCGTGGTGAAGAAGCTCCAGGCCGACTGGAAGCAGCTCGGTCCCGCGCCGCGGGCGCAGGAGGAGGCGCTGTGGCAGCGCTTCCGCGCCGCCTGCAACCGTTTCTTCGACCGCCGCAAGCGCCGCGACGAGCTCGAGCACGAGGAGGAGCTGGCCAAGGGTCAGGCGCTGTGCGCACGGCTCGACGCCGTCGCCGAGGCGCTCGGCGGCGACAGCCCGCCGGCGGCGGACGGCGTGCGGACGGCCGTCGACGAGGTCTGGGGCGAGTGGCAGCGGCTCGACCTGGGCACCGGCAAGGACGTCCGGCCGCTGCGCGAGCGGCTGCACGCCGCCTGCGAGCGCCTCTTCGGCGCGGCCCCCGAGGGCCTCCGCGGCAGCCGTCTCGATCCCGCGGCCACGTACGCGCGGCGCGAGAAGCTGTGCCAGCGGATGGAGAAGCTCGTGCCTTCGGCCGACCCCGCGCCGAAGGCCGCGGCGTCGCTGGCCGAGATGGCGGCGGCGCTGCGCGATCGGCTCGCGACCAACACGATCGCCACCGGCCGCGGCACCGAGGCGATCCGCGCCGACGCGAGTCAGGAGGCGGAGCGTCTCGCGCAGAGCTGGGAGCAGCTCGGCCCCCCGCTCGACGACGCCGCGCGCGCCCTCGCGGAACGCTTCGCGGCGGCGCGGGCGAAAGCGCGGCGGGGCTAGCAGCCCCGCCGCGCAGCCGTCACCCCTTCTCGGTCGCCGCCAGGATCTCCTGGAGGCGCTCGGCGGTGTTGCCGGTGAAGCTCGACGACGCGAGCAGATCGCGCGCCACTGCGGGCTGCCGGATCACGAGCTCGGTGAACGCCGCCTTCAGCCCGCGGTACTGGAGCTGCGGATCCTGGATCGCCTGGGCGCGCTGGAATGCCGCCACCGGATTCTCCGGGGCGAGGTTCGCCACGACGGCGAAGAGCGCCGCATCGCTGCGCTCCGTCTCCGGCAGCTGATCGAGCCAGAGCGCGGCCCGGCGGGGCTCGTCTATCGACCACGTCGCCGCCACCGTCTGGATCGCGGCAGCGCGCAGCATCGGATCGCCGATCGTCAGCGCCGCCGCGGCTGCGGCGGCCGGAGCGGAGCTGGCCCAGACGTCGTAGACGGTGGCGATCATGTCCGCGTTGCCGGTCTGGTAGTTGACGGCGTACTCCGCGGCGGCCGCGGGATCGACGCGGCTCCAGCCGGCGAGCGCACCCCGCACGGCCGCCTGGCGCACGAAGTCGTTCTCGATCGACTCGGCGAAGGCGATGGCCGCCGTCGCCTGCTCGGCCGCGAGGCGCATGGCGGTGAGACGCGCGGCCTCGGCGAGCAGCTCGGCCTCGGGGCTCTTCGGCCCGACGACCTCGTGGCCACCGTCCTCGGCCGTCTCGGGCGCGTTCAGGAGATCCGCCTCGCTGATCCCCAGCTCGGCCATCGTCTGGTTGCGCCGGATGGTGTGCTCCTCCTGGAGCGTCCGCTCGGCGAGCACGAGCTGCGCCGCGGCGCTCTCGGGGTCGGTCTGCGCCATCGCCGACAGGGCGGCGTTGAGCGCCATCGCCTGCTCGGTCGGCTCCTTCAGGCCGGAGGCCCACGCCACGGCGGCGGTCGGATCCGACTTCGCCCAGATGCCCGCGACCCAGGCGAGCGCCTGCTGGCGGCGGAACGGCGAGGTGATCTGCTCGGCGAGACGCAGCCCCTGCATCGGATCGCGCTCGGCGAGCGTGCGCGCGACCTGCACGAGCGTCGACGCCTGATTGTCGTCTTCGAGGAACGTGGTGGCCAGCTCGAGCGCCGTTTCGGGATCCTGGCGCGCGAGCATGGTGGCGAAGCGCGTGACGAGATCGCGCACCGCCGGCGAGGCGACCACGCTCGGCGGCAGGTTGCCGAGCGCCTTCGCGAACGCGCCGGCGAGCACGTCGAGCTTGTCGAGCTCCCCGTTCACTTCTAGGGCCATGAGGTACTTGCGGATCGCGCCCGGGTCGAGCTGGAGCCATTCGTCCAGCAGGGCCGCGATCACCGCTTCGCGCTCGGCGGCGTCGTGGATGCGCATGGCCCGCGCCATCTTGCGACGGAACTCCGCCTGGTCGGGGAGACCGCCGTCCTCCGCCCCGGACGACGCGACGCCGTCCGGGGTGGCGGGAGCCGTGGCCGTCTGCTCGGCCACGGCTCCCGCCGGTGTCTTCGACTGCTGGGCCGGCTCGGAGAGAAGGAGGAGACCGCCCGCGATGACGGCGACCCCCGCTGCTGCTGCGAACCCGATGATCTTCTTGTTGCTCATTGTGTGATTCCCCCCCGAGCCGGTCCGAATCAGTCGACCTTCACGATCCTGGACGCCGATGCCATGTTGCCGGCCAGGTCGGTGGCCATGGCCAGAACCTCGATCGAGCTGGTGCCGCTCGAGAGCATCGTCGCCGAGTCCTGGGCCGACAGGACGGCCGTCCAGTCCTTGCCCTTCACCGTCGCCGACAGCAGCATGCCGCCGACGCTCACGTCGACCTTTTCGATGCCGCTCTTGTCGCTGACGGCACCGAAGAAGGAGACGATGCCCTTCTGGATCTTGGCGTTCTTGCCGACCGACAGTGCGGGCGGGATGTCGTCCGCCACGGCCCACTTCTTGAGGCGGCGGAGCTTCCAGTCGAACACCTCGCCCTCGAGCGCCGGCGCGAGCGGCGGATCGTAGCGGTGCCGCGTGCCCTGCTCGTAGGCGTAGGCGATGGAGAGAACCTTCGGGTCGTCGAAGAGGCGGCCCGTGACGTTCATCGTGAGCGGCTCCTTGTTGGCCGGATTCGTCGTGCTGTACTCGAGGACGCCCATCGGCACCGTGACCGCGGGCAGGAACATGAAGTTCACGAGGTCACGGCCGATGATGGTGCCGCCGGTCGCCGTCTTGTTCGGCCACATCGGCCACACGACCGCGTCGAGACCCTCGTCGTCCATCCAGGTCTCGAACGCGTTCTTCTGCTGGCCGCGTGCGGTGTAGTGCTCGACGCCCACTGGCGAGCCGAAGGGGATCGCCGGACCGTCGCTGTAGAGGCCCGTCGACGAATCGAGCGTGTACATTGCGTTGCGCACCGCCGCGCTGATGCTGCTCACCAGCGCCGCGCGCGCGATGACCTTCGGCGCCAGCGTCTGGTAGGTGTCGCCCGGGGCGGGCACGATCGTCTTGATCAGCTCGCGGTAGGAGTACGCCGCGACGTTCGTGCTGTGCGGGGAGTTGAGGAGCTGGGTGACCGGCGCACCCGCGCCGCGGTTGTAGGTCGTGCTGACCGGAGGCGGCATGAAGACGTAGTTGACGGTCGCGCCGAGCGCCTCCATCTCCGCCTTCGCCGACTCGACCACCGCGCGCACGAGCGCCGTCGTGGTCTGGGCCTGGGTCGTGTTCGTCGTCGAGCCCGGCAGCGACGGGGTCGGGTGCGCCATGCCGACGTAGGTGCCGATGATGCCGATCTTCTTACCGGCGAGGGTCGCGCCGTTGAGCGCGGCCGTGAAGCCCTTCTCCGGCACCGGCCGCTTGTCCTCGAGAATCGGCAGGATGGGCGACCAGATGTCCTGCGGATCCTTCTTGCCGACGACGTCGCGGACGATGGCGTTGTCGATCGCGGCGCGCGTCATCGGACCGATCACGTCGCGCTCGGGCGCGAGCGGAATGATCTTGTCGACCGTGATCGAGCCGCCGCTCACCTTGTAGGCGACGAGGCCGTTGCGGTCGCCGGGGTTGCGGATCGAGCCGCCCGTTTCACCGCCGAAGGTGAAGTGGGTGAGATACGCGCCGCTGGAGACACCCGAGCCGCCGCTGCTGCCGCCCGGCAGCGCGCCGGTGAGGTAGCAGCTGCGAACCGTGCCGCGGATCTGCGACGTCGAGCTGACCGCCGAGCTGGCCCAGGTGTCCATGTTCGCCTGGCCCATGAACAGGCCGCCGGCCTGCTTCAGCATCGTGATCACGTTCGACTGGCTCGGCGTGGTCAGGTCCCGCCAGCCGTTGTGGCCGCCCGTCATGTAGAAGTCCTTGATCGAGAACGACCCCTTCACGAGGTACGGGATGCCGTGCAGCGTCCCGAGCATGACGCCCTTCTTGCGCAGGCGGTCGGACTCGGCGGCGTCGTCGAGCACGTTGTCGTTCGAGTAGAGGATCGCATTGAGCGGCTGCGGCGGCGAGACCGGGCTCGTCACGTTGTAGGCCTGCTGGCGGCGCAGGAACATGCTGACGAGCTCGACGGCGCTGAGGCCGTTCGAGTTCATCGCGGCCTGGATCTCCGGGATCGTCGCCGAGCCGAGCTCGAACGTCTGATCGGGATCGCGGGGCGGGCGCGGCGGGCGCGGCGGCCGCGGCGGGCGCGGTTCGCGCGAGTCGTCCTGGACGACCTGCTCGCCGCCTCCGGGGCTGGGATCGTCGCTCCCGTTCTCCTGTCCAAAGGAGAGTCCCGGGTTGAGGACGAGTCCGAGGAGACACGTGGTCGTGACCACGCGTCCGGTTCGCTGCAAAAGTCTCGTGAGCTGCTTCGTCATGTCCATCTCCTCTGGATGGCGGAGTGCGGGTTGATCCACTGCGACGCCGTCGTCGCGTCGCTGTGCAAGGCACGGGCCACGGATGCCGCCGCATCGGGACTAACCGCGGACCGATCGGGCGCGCGCACCGCCCGACTCACGAGCATTGTGCTGTGCAGGATGGAGGCAGCGCGGTGCTGCGCTGCGCGCTCCGCGTCGGCGGCGGAGCCGCAACGAGACCGGGGGGGACGATCGTGCGTGCGATTCGTCGCGATCGAGTTGCGAAATGCGTGCCCCGGAAAAGCCCCAGGGAATCCGCCCCGCGCGAGCACCGACGACCAAACCGAGTTGCGGACGCCGACCACGCGGCGCCGCAGGCGTCTCCCATTCATGCGTCGCGACGCACGATCGCAGGAGATCGATATCTGACTTGCTGGCGATCAGCGGCGCCCGGTGCGGGTTGCCGCGCCCGCGCTACGCCCGCGGCCGGACCTTCGGGAGCGTCACCTCGTCGTCCACCTTCGCGAACGTCACCTCGACCGGGAGGCCGATGCGCAGAGCCTCGTTCGCGCAGTCGACCACGTTCGCGTGCAGGCGGATGCCCTCCTCGAGCTCGACGATGGCGACGTTGTAGGGCGCGTCCGCGAAGAAGCCCGGGTGCTGCGGGCGGTGGACCACGATGAACGACCAGATCGTCCCGCGGCCCGAGAGCGGCGTCCAGGCGTGCTCCTCGGCGAGGCACTTCGGGCACAGAACGCTCGGCGGGAAGCGGAGATGGCCGCACGCCGTGCAGCGCTGGACCGCAAGCTGGCCGCGCCGTGCGTGCTCCCAGTAGGGGGCGCCGTCCTCGGTGATCGCGGGCAGGGGCTTGTCGATCTGGAACATCAGGGGGCTCCGTGCTCGGGGCCTGCGTGCGCAGCGAGCGTGCCGAGGTAGACGTCGAGCAGGCGGACGAAGGCCGCCGGTTGCTCCAGCATGGGGAGGTGGCCGCAGCGCTCCAGCACGTGGAGCGTCGCGTGCGGGATGCGGGTGAGCAGCGGCGTGCTGCGCGCCATCGGCACCAGGCGGTCCTGGCGACCCCAGACGATCGCCACGGGCTGGCGCACCTGCTCGAGCGCGAGCGACGGCGCAGTCAGCACGCCGGTGAGGGCCCGCGCCACCGCGCGCGCGAACTGCGGGAAGTCGTCGGCGACGAGGCGCTCGGTGAGGATGCGGCCGCGCGTCGCGTGCAGCAGCCGGGCGCGGTCGTAGAAGCTCTGGCGCAGCGCCTCGGGCAACGTCGCGCGCAGGAGCTGCGGGGTGAGCGCCTGGAGCGCCAGGCCGGCGACGCGGTACGCCGGCGGGTAACCGTAAGCCGGCGCGGCGAGCGCGAGCGCCTGCGTGAAGCGCGGGTAGCCGACCGCCAGCTCGAGCGCGACGTGGCCGCCGAGCGAGCTGCCGACGACGACGGCCGCCTCGACGTCCAGCACGCGCGCCAGACTGCGCAGCACGCCGGCGAAGAAGTCGATCGTGTACGGCGCGTCCGGCTTGGCCGAGGCGCCGTGTCCCGGCAGGTCGGGCGCGATCACGCGCCAACGGTCGGCGAACGCCGGCATCACGTGCTCCCAGACCGCGTGCGACGCGCTGAGACCGTGGAGCAGCAGGAGGGCCGGCCCGCGACCGGCCTCGGCGACGTGGAGGCGGATGCCGTCGGCGACGACGTCGCGGTGGCGGATCGCGTCCCTCATCGCGGGCTCACGGTCGTCGCAGGATCGCGCACGTGTACGCCACCGTCGGCGGCGGCTCGTGCGGTGCCCCGCCGTACCCGGTGACGAGCGACAACGAGACGTCGGGAACCTGCGTGGTCGAGGTGCCGCGTACCTGCCGCACGGCTTCGGCGACGTGGTTCATGCCGGAGAGATGTCCTTCGGAGAGGAGCCCGCCGGCGGTGTTGCAGGGCAGCTTGCCTCCGACCGTGAGGCCGCCCGAGGCGGCCAACGGGCCGATCTCGTCCCAGTCGCAGAAGCCGTAGTGGACGAGGTCGTGCACCACGCGCGGCGTGAAGGCGTCGTAGAGCTGTGCCACGCTGATGTCCCCCGGCCCGCAGCCGGCCATGCGATAGGCCTGCTCGCCCGCCTTGCGGCCGCCGCCGCGGCCGTCGTCGTACGGCCGGATCACCTCCGACGAGTGCACCTGGCCGACGCCGGCGACGAGCGCGGGCGTCTGCTTCAGGTCGCGTGCCCGCTCCGCCGTGGTGACGACGAAGGCGCCGCCGCCGTCGGTGAACAGGCAGCAGTCGAGGAGGTGCAGCGGCTCGTTCACCCAGCGCGAGGTCTGGTGATCCTCGAGCGTCATCGGCTTCTGCATCTGGGCGTAGGGGTTCGCCTGGGCGTGCTTGCGCCACTGCACGGCGACGTGGCCGTAGTCGGTGCTCGCAATCCCGTGGTCGTGCATCTGGCGACGCGCCAGGTGCGCCATGAAGGTGATCGCGCCGACGTCGCCGTACGGGATCGCCCAGGGCGAGCCGAAGAGCTGCGGGATGATGCCCTGCGGGTTGGTCTGCGTGCCGAAGCTGCAGAGCACCGTCTCGCAGAAGCCCGCCTCGATCGCCATGACCGCGGTCTGGAGCATGCCGATGGGCGTCGCGCCGCCCATGTCCATGGTCGCGCAGTACGTCGGCGTGATGCCGAGGAACGCCGCGGCGCGCGAGCCCCAGCCGTGCTGCTCGCCCATCTGCGCCGGCATCATGACGAGCACGCCGTCGATGGCGTCGCGCGCGACGCCGCAGTCGTCGATCGCGCGCTTCGAGGCCTCGAGGCAGAAGCCCATCGCGCTCGTGCCCGGCACCTTGCCGAAGCGCGAGAGGCCGATGCCGGCGATGGCGTAGCGGTCCCGGAGCCGCGCCGGGTCGCGCATGCCTCAGCCCCTCGGGAGCGCCAGCGTGGCGCTGCCCACGACCTTGCGCTCGCCGGACTGCGTCTCGGTCCAGATGTCGCAGTCGACCACGCGCGTGCCGTTCTCGTCGCGCACCGCGGTGACGGTGCCCTTGCAGGTGACGACGTCGCCGGGCCACGTGAGCTTGGCGAAGCGGGCACGCAGCTTCTTCACGTTGCCGACCCCGGCGGCCTGCACCGCGAACTCGCCGAGGAAGCCCATCGACAGCATCCCGTGCGCGAACACGCCCGGGTAGCCGGCGTTCTTCGCGAACTCGTCGTCGACGTGCATCGGGTTCGGGTCGCCGGCGGCGGGCCCGTACTCCTTCAGCATCTCCCTGGTGATCGGCCCCTTCACGAGGGGCGGCAGCTCGGTGCCGACCTGAACCGTCTTGGGATCGAGCGCCATCTCACATCCTCTTCGAGATGATGACGTTGCGGGAGTAGAAGACCGGCTCGCCGGCGACGTCCCTGGCTTCGGTCTCGAGGACGATGAAGTCGAGGATGCCGCCGGAGCCCTGCTTCTCGTAGATGTCGCCGATACGGCCGGTGAGGGTCAGCGTCTCGCCCACCGCGAGCGGCCGCAGGTACTCGAACTCCTGCTCGCCGTGGACGAGGGTCATGAAGTTGAGCCCGAGCTCGAGGAACGTGTTCATGCCGCCGGCCATCGCCTGGGCCATGAACGCGATGGGATAGGTGGGCGGCGCGGTGGCGCCGGGGCCGCGGTAGGCCGGGTTGTCGTCGCCCAGCGCCTTCGCGAAGGCGGCGACGTGCTCGGCCTCGATGGTGGCGGTGCCCGTGGAGAGCTCCCGCCCGATCAGCTCTTTCGACGGTGGCATGGGATCGGTCCTCGTGGGTCGTACGATCGACCGACCGAGGTATGGCGAACGCCGTCGCGCGCTGTCAAGGCGACGCGGGCCTCCCGCCGCACCCCTGGGCATGGAGCACCTGCGATCTTGACGCGCGGAACCCGCCTGATCGAACGTCGCCGCCCGGAGGATCGTCCTCATGACCGCACGACGGATCGTCTCGGGCGTCGTCGGCTGCGCGCTGCTCGCGGGGATCGTCGCTCCCGCCGGCGCCCAGGTCCGCCGCCGCATCATCACGACCGAAGGATCGATGGCCGTCCAGTCGCAACCCTTCGTCGTGAAGGGCGACATCCGCTGCCCCGACGGCTTCGCCGTCCAGCTCCAGGGACGCGCCAGGACCGTCACACGCCGCCGCAGTTCGGCGGCGTCGACGAAACCTGCTGGGTGAACCCGCTGGCGGACGTCGCGGAGACGGTACGCTTCGTCCCGGTGGGCGACTGCGTGTTGTGTGCGCCGCTCCCGCCGGGCACGACGACGAGCGGCGGCGTCTCGCGCTCGCCCGCCGGCGACGCCGGCCGCAGCACCGCAGGTGGCAGCGGCGCCCTGCCCTCCAGCTCGGGACACGTCGGCGACTGACGCCGCCGACGCGGGCCGCGCGATCAGCGGGTCGGCCGCGTACCCGGGTCGCGGGCCAGGGCGATCACGACCGGGGCCAGCGCGAGCACACCGACCGCCAGCCAGAAGAACGGCCGAAGCAGGGTCGTCATGTCGAGCGGCATCGAAGCATCCTCCTCGTTCGAAATCGAACGTCTGTTCGATATCGAGGGTGCGGCCGCCAACGCCCTGTGTCAAGCCGTAAAAGCCGCGTCAGTCCTGGCTGGCGACGTCATCGAGAAACAGGATCGACTCGCGCTCCGCGGCCTCGCCGCGGCGCAGGTCGGCCGACGCCAACGCATCCCGCAAGGCGCGGTAGAGCGCGATCGACGCATACAGCGCGCGGATGCAGGCGTCGCGGTCGTGGCCGGCGACCGTCGCCTCGAGCGCCGGCCGCCAAGCCCCGGCGCGCGACTCGAGCCGCCGCACGCCCTGCGGCCGATGCCCGGTCGCGACGGCGACGAGCGGGCCGAGCGCGACGCGGCGCAGGAGCGCAAGCCCGTCGATCACCTCGAGCAGCTCGCCGCGGGCGATCTTGCCGGCGACGTAGTGCACCCAGACCCAGAAGCGGTCCTCGATCCACTGGAGATCGGGCGCCGGCCAGCGCGCGACGCCCTCGTCGAGCGCACGTCGCATGCGCGCCTCCCGCTGCCAGAGGATCAGCGGATCCTCGACCCGCGCCGCCAGCTCGGGCAGGGCGACGAACTTGAGGTCGACGTGCAGCAGCGGCGGCCCGTAGAGGCAGATCAAGAGCCGCGGCTCGCCGACGTGCTCGCCGGTGAAGGCGGCGAGCAGCGGCCCGAGCCGCGCAGCCAGCGCCGGGGCCTCGGCCAGAACGGCCGCGTGCGCAGCCGGCTCGACGGCGACGACGAGATCGAGGTCGGAATGCACGTCCACCCCGCCCTGCGCGAACGAGCCGCCGGCGGCGACGCCGACGACGCGCGCATCGTCCTCGAGGATCGGCAGCGCCTCTGCCACGAAGCGAACGAGCCGCTCGCGCGCGCCGGCATCGTCCATCAGTCGAGCCCGAGCGTGCGCAGGGCGACCTGGATGACGTGCTCGCGCACGCGCGCCGCGACGGCGGGATCGTCGAGACCCTTGCCGAGCATGCGGCGGTACACGCCGTCGTTGACGATGTGCCAGTGGACCAGCGCGTCGACGGTGATCATGAAGAGGACCGGGTCGATGTTCTTCACCTGTCCGCGCAGCTCCGCGGGCTTCAGCTGTCCCTCGGTGAGGCCGAGCCAGCGATCGGCGATGCGAGCGTCGGAGGCGGCACGCGGCGGGCTCTCGAGCATGGTACGGCAGCCGAGCTGCACGTAGGCGCGGTTCTCGACGAAGAGGTCGAAGAGATCGCCGAGCGCCTTGCGGGTCGTCGCGCGCAGGTCGCCGCTCTCGCCCAGCGCCTGCACGACGATCTCGCGCACCTGGGCGTGCACGCGCTGCTGCACCTCCTCGTAGAGCGCCTCCTTCGACGCGAAGTAGTGGTAGAGCGTCGAGACGCGGATGCGGGCCTGGCGCGCGATGTCGCGCACGGACGTGCCCGCGAGGCCGCGTCGCGCGAACGTCTCGGCCGCCGCCCCGAGGACGCGCTCGCGCGTGCGGTCGCCCGTCGCTCCCGCCGGGCGTCCGGGCCGGCGCCCGGGCCGCTTCGCGGCCTTCTTCTTCACCGCCGGCACGTTGCGGCTCCGTCGCTCATCGGGAGCCTCTCAGCAGGTCGCGCCGCACGCCGTCAAGGCGCCGCCGGACCCGTCTTGTCGGCCGCAGCGCACGGGAGTAGCGTCCGCCCAGACGTCTCGGACGTGAACGAGGAGGGCGTTGGCCATGATCTCCAACTGCTCGATTCATCGCCTCGCACCGCTCGACCCCGCGGTCGATCCGGCCTACACGGACGGTCCGCCGCCGCGGCCGCATCCGCCGTCGCACGCGGGCGAGGTTCGGATCGACTGGCCGATCGCGCGCATCCCGCCCCAGCTCGACGGCTTCACGACGATCTCGCTCGAGGTCCTCGAAGACGCGATCGAGCGCGAAGCGATGCGCGAAGAGCGGGTCTGAGCGGCCCACCGCGCGTGCGGGACGCGCGCGTCGCATCGGTGCGCGCGCCGCGTGACGCGGCGCGGTTGACGCCTGCGGCGCGGCGGTGTTACGCGCCGCGACCATGCGACTCGACGGCAAGGTCACGATCATCACGGGCGCAGCCCAGGGCATCGGCCGGTCCTACGCGGAGCGGTTCGCGAAGGAAGGCGCGACCGTCGTCGTCGCCGACCTGCGGGTCGAGGCCGCCGAAGAGGTCGCCGCCGCGTGCCGCGCGCAGGGGCGCGACGCACTCGCGATCGCGCTCGACGTCGGGGACGAAGCGTCGACGCTGGCCTGCGCCAAGGCCGTGCACGAGAAGTTCGGGCGCATCGACGTCCTCGTCAACAACGCCGCGATCTACTACGACCTCGACCGCACCGAGAACACGCTCGCCTACTTCAACAAGGTCATGTCGGTGAACCTGAACGGCGTATGGCTCATGAGCCGCGCCGTCGAGCCGATCATGAAGCGCCAGCGGCAGGGCAAGATCATCCACCAGTCCTCGACCGCGGCCTACATGGGCAACGTCGGCATGGTCGACACCGAGGACCCCGACCTGCCGATGCCGCCGTTCCACTACAGCGTCGCCAAGGCCGGCGTCTCGGGCCTGACCAAGTACATGGCCGGCGCCCTCGGGCCGTGGGGTATCAACGTCAACGCGATCGCCCCGGGCGTGACCATGACCGACGCCACGAAGAAGATCGTGCCCGACTACCTCCTCCAGGGCCTCGTCATGTACAGCGCGCTGCGCAAGCCCCTCCAGCCCGAGGATCTCGCGGGCACCGCCGTGTTCCTCGCCTCCGACGACTCGAGCATGATGACCGGGCAGGTGCTGGTGGTCGACGGCGGCATGATCATGCTCGGCTGACGGCCGAGCGGCGGCGGTCCCAGACCTACCGCTCTCAGACCCGCCGGTCGCGGCCCGCCCAGTACGGCTCGCGCAGCTGGCGCTTCAGCACCTTGCCGTTGGGGTCGCGCGGCAGAAGGGCCGTGAAGTCGATGCTGCGCGGGCACTTGTAGTCGGCGAGCCGCTCACGACACCACGCCTGTACCGCGTCGGCGTCGAGCCCGCTGCCGGGACGGGGCTCGACCACGGCCTTCAGCGACTCGCCCCAGCGGTCGTCGGGCACGCCGAAGACGGCGCAGTCGACGACGTCGGGATGCGCGACCAGGGCGGCCTCGATCTCGGCCGGATAGACGTTGACGCCGCCGGTGATGACCATGTCGTGCTTGCGATCGGCGATGAACAGGTAGCCGTCGGCGTCGAGCCAGCCCATGTCGCCGACGGTGAAGAAGTCGCCGCGGAACGCGCCCGCCGTCTTCTCCGGCGCGTTGTGGTAGCTGAACTTCCGGCCGCCGAGCGTCGAGAGATAGATCGTGCCGACCTCGCCCGGCGGACACTCGCGTCCGTCGTCGGCCAGGACCTTCACGGCGACGCCCGGCCACGGGCGGCCGACGCTGCCCGGCTTCCGGAGCCACTCGTCGGGCGGGATGATCGTGCCCGGCCCCTCGGTGGCGCCGTAGAACTCCCATACCGCGCCGTCGGGGAAGACGCGGAAGATGCGCCGCTTCACGTCCGGCGCACACGGCGCGGCGGCGTGGAGGATCCTGCGCACGCTCGAGAGGTCGTACCGAGCGCGCTCGGCCTCGGGCAGCTCGAGGATGCGGATGAAGTGCGCCGGCACCATGCACGACGTCGTCACCCGCTCCGTCGCGATCAGCCGCAGGCACTCGGCGGCGTCGAACTTCGGCATGATGACGACGGTGGCGCCGACGAAGAGGTGCTGCGCGCCGCCGGCGTTCGGCATCGTATGGTAGAGCGGTCCGACGACGAGGTGGACGTCGGCGGCGGTGAATCCCCACATCTCGACGATGCGCTTCTGCGACTCGAAGCCGAGCTTCGGGTCGAACGTCGGGTGCATGACGCCCTTCGGCTTGCCGGTCGTGCCCGAGGTGTAGACGAGCACGTTGAACCCGCCGACCGCGGCCATGGGCGGCGGCGCGTCGGACATGGCCGCGCACGACGTCTCGAAGCTGCCGGGCGAGGCGTCGGGCGACGAGACCAGCACGTGCTCGGGTGCCGGCCGCCCCGCCAGCGCCGACGCCGCGCGGGCCTCGTCCGCGAACGCCGCGTCGACGATCAGCACCGCCGGCTCGCTGTCGGCGAGGACGTGCGCGATCTCCTCGCGCCGCCAGCGGTGGTTGATCGGCACCGCGAGCGCGCCGAGCTTCGACGCCGCGTGGGTGCCGGCGTAGAACTCGGGCCCGTTCGGAAGCAGCAGCGCCACCCGCCCGCCGGCGCCGACGCCGTGCGCGGCCAGCACGTGCACCGTGCGGTTCACGAGCGCGTCGAAGGCGCCGTACGACAGCCGGCGCGCCCCACACACCACGGCCGTGCGCTCCGGCGTCGCGGCGGCGTGGGCGGCGACGCCGTAGATCATGCCGGCCGCCTCAGGCGGGGAACCACTTCTCGAGCGTCCCGTGCGCCAGCATGGCGACGTCGTGATCCGCGAGCTGGAGCTCGTCGCACACCTTCGTGAAGCCCGACACCAGCTCCGGCGTGCCGTCGTAGTGCGGCCAGTCGGACGCCAGCGCGACGTGGTCGGCGGGCAGGAAGTCGAGCGCGATCTTGATGTCGGTCTCCTCGCACGCCTCCACCGTGACCATCATCTGGCGCCGGAATATCTCCATCGGCGGCGTCTTCCACTGCGGCGCCTTGATCGCACCGAACATCTCGCGGTGCTCCTCGAAGCGCTCGAACATCGACGGGATCCAGCCGGCGCCCGCCTCGAGGACCATCGTCGGCATCTTCGGGAAGCGGTCGAACACGCCGCCCGACATCATGTCGTAGAGCGTGTGGATCATGTCGAGCGGGAAGCCGAGACACGATGCCGCCATGATGTCGGGCAGCCGGTAGCCGCGCGACGTCCCGAGCTGGTCCCACATCGGCAGCGGGTGCAGGCCGAGCTTAAGGCCGGTGTCGGTGACGATCTGCCAGATCGGATCGAACTGGGGATCCGAGTAGTGCGTGCCGTTCACCGGGTTCGTGCGGATGAACACCGCGGGCACGCCCATCGCGGCGACGCGCTTCACCTCGGCGACCGCCGCGGCGACGTCGGTCATCGGCAGCGCCGCGACGGGAATCAGCCGCCCGCCCGAGCCGGCGCAATAGTCTTTCGCGATCCAGTCGTTGTAGACCTCGCAGACCGCGGGCGCGATGTGCGGCAGGAAGGTGCCGCCGGAGAGCATGAAGGTCGGGAAGAGGACGGAGCGCGAGAGCCCGTGCCTGGTGTTGAAGGCGAGGCGCTCGGGGCCGACGATCGACCAGCTCGGCGCGTCGAGGATCGTGAAGCGCTCCTCTTCGCCCTCGGCGAAGACGCGCGCCAGCGGCTGCCCCATCGCGCACGCGAGGCCCATGCTCTGGAGCATGTCGCTCGGCCGGATGCCGCCGTACATGACGTCGAGATCGGCGATGTCGATGCCGTAGATGCGCTGGTGGAAGACGCCGCCCTCGTCCCGGTAGTAGCGCGGCGCCATGTCCCGCAGGTCCTTGGGCATGCGCTCGACCCACAGGTCGCCCGGTTCGATGACGTGGCCGTCGGCGTCGGCGAGCTCGGTGATCGTCATGGGCGCGGGCTACCGCGGTCGAGGTCCGGCTGTCAATCATCCGACCTAATCGAGCGATTCATGGCTGCCGGCAGGCCCCGGACCCGGCGCCGGCTTGTCGCGGCCCGGACCGTTCGCTAGCGGAGGGACGTGGTCGACGCGCGCACGCAGGTGAAGGCGATGAAGGAGATCGGGCGTTACGCGCTCGGTGTCGACTGGGCCGACGGCCACGACAGCATCTACCCCTACCGCACCCTGCGCCGCGCCTGTCCGTGCGAAGCCTGCGAGGCGGGCGGCGACGTCGCCCCGACGCCGGCAGAGGAGAAGCCGCGCGCCATCGAGCTCCTCGGCGACGCGAGCCTCTTCGTCTGCTGGAGCGACGAGCACGAGACGCTGCTCCTCACCACCGAGCTGCGCGCGCTCTGCCGCTGCGCCCGCTGCGCGGGCGAGCCGGACTACCCGATCTCGGGCGGCTGACCCGGGCCGCGTGCCCCGGGGCCTGCCCCCGCCGGCGCGGCGCCGCTCATGTGGTCGCGCTGGTAGAAGACGCGGTCGACGGCCGACAGCATGCCGACGCCGACCGTGAACAGACGCCGATCGCCCTGGCGCCGTGCGTAGACCGCGCCGCCGCTGCTCGTCATGGCGCCCAGGTCGAGACGCCGGCGGCGCTTGCCGGTCTCGACGGTGATCGTGGCACGGGGCGGATCGAGGCCCCAGTCCGACGGCTCGCCGGGCGTGAACGCGTCGACGGCACGCAGCTTCGCGAGCGTCGTGACGAGGTCGTCGAGCGCGCTCGCCGCCGCGGGCGTCGCCTGCATGCCGTCGAGGCGCCAGCCGCGGCCGCCCCGCTCGGCGCTGAAGGTGCGGTCGCCCTCCGCGACCACGACGCTCTGCACCGCGTGCGCCGCCACGCGCAGCACGCGCGGTCCGCGCATCGCCTGCTCGCCGGTACGCCGCGGCGGCGCCTCGATCACCGCGACCAGGCCGGCGCCGATCGCCACCAGCGCCAGCAGCACGAGCATGCGCCGCACGCGTCAGCCCCAGCGCCGGCGCAGCCCGACCACCACCGCGCCGGTCAGGAGGACGAGGCCGGGCAGCACGAGCACGACGCCGCCGAGGAGACGCCGCGCCTGCGCGTCGGTCAGCACGAGCGGCGACAGCGGTCGCGTGACCTCGGGCACCGTGCCCGCGCGCGCGCCGGCGGTCGCCTCCTCGCCGACGAGCCAGGCCACCGCGTTCAGCGCCACGTCCTTGTTGCCGAGGACGTCGAGGTAGGCGTCGGTGGCGAAGTCGGCGTCGCCGATGACGGCCAGGCGGCCGCGGCGCGCGTCGTTCCCGGGCTGGCTCCCGATCTCGGCGAGCACCATCACCGACAGCGGGCCGGGCACGTCCTTCGCGGCCCTGGTCGGCTCCTCGCCGCGGCTGGCGCGGCCGGCGTCGGCCATCGCCCATGCGCTCTCGCCGGTGCGCGCGATGCTTTCGGCGGCGACGCCCGGTACCTCACGCACGACGTCGACCGTGCGCGCGAACGGGAGGACGACGCCGCTGCCGATCGGGTTGGCGTCGGGCTCCGACAGCGGATTGCCGCGGCGGAACTGCTCGACCACCGCCGCCATGCCGTCGGTCCCGAGCACGCGCCGCTCGCGGTCGACGACGACGTCGTCGCCGAGACCGATGCCCATGGAGGCGAGCAGCCCGGCCAGGTTCGGCAGCGGCGCGGGATCGAGCAGGAGGAGCAGCCCGCCGCCGCCGCGCAGGTGGGCGGCGAGGCGCTCCAGCTCGACCGGCTGGAAGTCGTGCTCCGGCCCGGCGACCACGACGACGTCGGTCCCCTCCGGGACCGGGCCGTCGAGCAGCGAGACCGCGTCGGCGGTGAGATCGTCGGCGTCGAGCGCGGCGACGAAGCGGCCGAGCCCGCGCTCGCCGCCCCCCGGCGTGCGCTCGCCGTGGCCGACCGTGAAGGCGAGACGCTTCCGCTGCCCGCGCACGACGCCGAGGATGCCGCCCGCGAGCTGCTCCTCGGGCAGCGCCGGGACGACGCGCCGCCGGCCGTCGTACTCGACCAGCGCGCGACCGTACTGGGTCACGCCCGCGCTGCGCGCGCGCTCGGGGTAGCGGTCGAGGTCGAAGAGCTCGTACGTGACCTTCGGGTTCTCGGCCTGGACCCGTCCGAGGAGACCGGCGTACTCCTCGCGCGAGCCGCGCCGGTGGAAGACGGTGATCCGCAGCGGCCCCGCGACCTGCGCCAGCAGGTTGCGCGTCGCCGGCGCGAGCGACAGTTGGCGCTCGGCGGTGAGATCGAGGCGCCGGTTCGTGCGTTCCGCCACCACCTGGATCAGCCCGAGCGCGACCAGGAGCAGCCCCACCTCGAGCACGAGCTGCGACCAGCCGCGCGCGCTGCGCGAGGCCGTCACTTGAGCCCTCGCCAGCGGCGCGCGTCGAGCGCGAAGAACGTGAACGCGAGGAACGCCACCGTGAACAGCACGAGGTAGGCGAGGTCGCGCGTGTCGACGCCGCCGCGCATGAACACCGCGAAGCGGTCGAAGAGCGAGAACGGCACGAGCAGCCGCAGCGCGCCCTCCCCCATCGCCGCCTCGTTCCAGGTGAGGATCCAGAAGAAGAGCAGCACGCCGTAGGTCGCCGCGCCGGCGACGAGCTGGCTGTCCGTCAGCGCGGAGAGGAAAAGGCCGCAGGCCACGAACGCGGCCGCCAGCAGGAGGAGGCCGAGGTAGCCCGCGACGAGCGGCCCCGCGTCCACCGGGTAGAGCTGCGCGAGCAGGATCGGATGCACCACCGTGGCGAGGATGATCGACGCCAGGACGGCGAAGCAGGCGAGGAACTTCCCGAGGATGATCGCAACGTCGCGCACGGGATACGTCCACAGCAGCTCGAGCGTCCCCAGGCGGCGCTCCTCGGCGAAGAGGCGCATCGTCAGCAGCGGAACCAGCGCCAGCAGCAGCTGGCGCATGTCGTAGAACTGGTGCTGCCAGAGCCCGAGCGGCAGGTTCATGCCGCCGAAGCGCACGAAGAAGTCGAGGTTGGTGTAGAAGAAGTACCCCGAGAGCGCGAGGAACACCGCCGCGATGGCGTAGAAGAGCGGCGACGTGAAGTAGAGCGCCAGCTCCTTGCGCAGGATCGCCGTCACCGGGGGCGCACCAGCTCGAGGAAGACGTCCTCCAGCGCCCGCTCCTCCTGGCGCAGCTCGCGGACGCTCCACCCGCCCGCGCGCACGGCGTCGCCGGCGAGCCGCGCGAGGTCGAGGTCGGTCGCGGCGTCGAGCACGAAGGCGCCGTCGCGCGTCGTCACCTCGACGCCGGCGAGCGCGCGCAGCGCCGCGGCGACCGCGTCGGGCGGCCCGTCGACGCGCAGGACGACGCGCGCGCGGGCGCCGAGCCGCGTCGCCAGCTCGGCCGGCGTGCCCTCGCCCACCAGCCGGCCGCGCGCGATGACGACGACGCGCTCGCAGAGCGCCTCGACCTCCGAGAGGATGTGGCTCGAGAACAGCACCGTGCGCCGCCCGCGCAGCGCCCGCACGCGGTCGCGGATATCGACCACCTGCCCGGGATCGAGCCCGATCGTCGGCTCGTCGAGGATCAGGATCGGCGGGTCGCCGCAGAGCGCCTGTGCGAGCCCGACGCGCTGGCGGTAGCCCTTCGAGAGCGTGCCGACGCGGCGCCGCGCCATCTCCACGAGCCCGCAGTCGAGGAGCACGCGGCCGACGGCCTCGCCGCGCTCCGCGCGCGGCACCTTCTTGAGCCGCGCGACGAAGGCGAGATAGCCCTCGACGGTCAGCTCCGGGTAGTACGGCGCGAACTCGGGGAAGTAGCCGACCTGCCGGCGGCAGGCGAGCGGCTCGACGAGCGGATCGTGGCCGGCGATGCGCACGCGCCCGGTCGTCGGCGGAAAGATGCCGGCGAGCACGCGCATCGTCGTCGTCTTGCCGGCGCCGTTCGGCCCGAGGAAGCCGACGATCTCCCCCTCGCGCACCGTGAACGAGACGTCGTTCACCGCCTGCACGGCGCCGAAGCGCTTCGTGAGGTGCTCCACCTCGAGCATCGGACGCGCGGCGACCGTCATGCGTCAGGCGGCCGGCAGCGACGCCAGGAGAGCCGGGGTCAGCGCGTCGAGGTGCGCGAGGCGCGCGCTCGCCCCCGTGTAGTCCTGGTCGCGCGTGAGATCGCTCGGTACCACCACGACGCGCATGCCCGCTGCGCGCCCGGCCTGCAAGCCGCGCGGCGTGTCCTCGACGACGACGCACTCGGCCGGCGCGAGGCCGAGCGCAGCGGCGGCCGCGAGGTACGCGTCGGGCGCGGGCTTCGGCGCCGGGTAGTCCTCGCGCGCGACCACCGCGTCGAGGAGGCCGCCGAGGTCGCCGTGGCGCAGGATCACCGCGACCTCGGCCCGCGCGGTGTTCGTCGCCACCGCGAGGCGATGCCCGGGGTGCAGCCGCGCCAGCGCCTCGCGTGCGCCCGGCATCGGCGACACGCCGTCGGCGATGAGCCGTCGATAGACCACCGCCTTGCGCGCCCGCAGCGTCGCCGCGTCGAACCCGAGGCCGTACGTCGTGCACGCCCACTCGGGCCCGCCGGCGGCGGCGATGAAGCGCCCGCGGTAGGTCTCGAGGTCGATCGCGACGCCGTGCTCGGCGAGGACGCGCGCATACGCCGTCCATTGCAGCCGCTCGGTGTCCACGAGCGTGCCGTCGAGGTCGAAGAGGAGGCCCAGGACCGGCACGTCAGGCGAGCGACCACGTCTGCAGCGTGGCGTAGAGGTCGCGCCAGCGCCGGTAGCCGGCGTCGAACTCGGCCGCGAGCGCGGCGTCGGGCTCGACGGTGAAGCTCCGGGTCATCGCGGCGACCGCATCGGGGATCGACGGATGCAGGCCCGCGCCGACGGCGCCGAGGATCGCGCAGCCGAGGCTGGCGCTCTCGGGCACGCGCGCCACCGCGAGCGGCCGGGCGAGCGTGGTGGCGAGGACGCGCAGCACGGTCGGGCTCTGCGTGAGCCCGCCGCTGACGAGGACCGCGTCGGGCGACGTGCCGGCCAGCGCGAGGATCTGCTCGACGTTGCCGCGGATGGCGTAGGCGACGTTCTCGACGAAGGCGCGCAGCAGCTCGCCGCGGTCGGGACGGTCGATGTGCAGCAGCGGGAAGCGGAAGAGCACGCCCGCGGGCTGGAACGGGTTCATGTTGCGCAGGTCGAACACGGCCGGCCCGAGGTGGCAGAACATCGGGCGCGGGCCGCCGTCGAACGGCGCCATGGCCGTCTCGGCGGCGGCGTGCGCGGCGACGTCGTGGCCGCCGAACAGCAGGCCCAGCAGCCAGCGGTAGGCGCTGCCGGTGTCGCCGGCGTTGCTCTCCAGCACCCAACGGCCCTGGACGACGTGGCAGCTCGTCCACAGCGTGCCCGCCGGATCGAGGACCGGCGCCTCGGTGACGAGCTGCACGGGGCTCGTCGTACCGAGCACCGCGGCGAGCTGACCCGGCCGGTGCGCACCGCTGCCGAGGAGCGCGCTCTCCGTGTCGGCGCCGCCCGCGAACACCGGCGTGCCCGCGGGGATTCCCGTCGCCGCGGCGGCCGCCGCGGAGACGCCGCCCACGCGGGTGCCGGCCTCGCACAGCGGCGGCAGGATCGCCGCGGGGACGTCGAGCGTGGTGAGGATCTCGTCCGACCAGGCGCGCCGCGTGACGTCGTAGAGCATCGACTCGCCGGCGTTCGAATGCTCGCACACACGCGCGCCGCACAGCTCCCAGGCGATCCAGTCGTTCAACATGAGCAGCGACGCGACGCGACCCGCGTCGTGGTGCTTCTTGAACCAGTGCCAGCGCGCCAGCGGGAAGATGTAGGGCGGTGCGTGCCCGGTGATCGCGTGCAGCCGCTCCGACGACATCAGCTGCTGGAGCTCGAGCCCCTCCATGGCGGCGCGCGCGTCGAGGTTCGGGCCCGCGTAGAGCACCTCGCCGGCGGCGTCGAGGAAGACGCAGCCCTCGCGCTGGCTGGTGGCGACGACGCCGCGCACGCGCGCGTCGGCCGGCAGCTGCGCCAGGGCGGCGCGGGCGCAGCGCGCCAGCGCGCCCCAGAACTGCTCCGGATCGAGGTCGAAGCCGCGCACCAGCGGCAGCGCCGGATCGGAGAACGTCCGGTAGTGGAACGGCTCCTGCGCGCTCGCCAGCGGCTGGCCGCCGGCGTCGAACACGAGGCACCGGCCCGAGCCGGTCCCCGCGTCGAGCGTGACGATGCAGTCCACCCGTCACTCCCGGCCGGCGAGCAGCGCGGGGTTCGCGATCCAGCGCGGACGCCCGCCGGCGAGCCACTTCTCCATGGCGTCGACGACGATCTCGCTCTGGTGACGGGTGACGTCGAGCGTCGCGCCGCCGATGTGCGGCGTGCAGATGACGTTCGGCAGGGTGAGGAACCGGTTGCCCGGCTGGAGCGGCTCGTCGGCCAGCACGTCGAGTGCGGCGCCGCCGAGGTGGCCGCCGTGCAGGGCGTCGAACAACGCGTTCTCGTCGGTGAGCGCGGCCCGCGCCGTGTTGACGAGGAGCGCGCCACGCTTCATGCGGCCGAGCCGCTCGGCGTCGAGCAGGCCCTGCGTCTCCGCGGTGACGGGCGCGTGCAGGCTCAGGACGTCGCTCTCGGCGAGCAGCGTGTCGAGGTCGCAGAGCGTGACGCCGGGCGGCGGCGCGGTCACGAACGGATCGTGCGCCAGGAGCCGCGATTTGAACGGCACCAGGCGCGCGGCGACCTCGGCGCCGACGGCGCCGAGCCCGAGGAGGCCGACGGTGAGACCGCCCAGCTCGCGGCCCGTGAAGCGGGTGTAGAGCTGGAGGTAGTCGGCCGCCTGCTCCACGCGCCCATCGCCGCCGCGGTACGTCGCCTCGATGGCCGGCAGATGGCGCAGCAGCGCCAGCATGAAGCCGATCGTCAGGTCGGCGACCGCGTCGGCGTTGCGTCCGGGCGTGTGGAAGACGGGGATGCCCTTCTTGGTCGCGAGCTCGACGTCGACGTTGATCGGCTCCCCGCGGCAGACGCCGATCATCCGGAGCGGAACCGTGTCGAGCACGTCGGCGTGGACGAGGTCGGCCTCGACGATGAGGACGTCGGCGCCGACGGCGGCGATGTGCTTGGCGAACTCGCCGCCGTCGAACCAGATGTGGTGCCGCGCCTTCCAGTCCTCGTGCACCACGGACATGTGGCGCTCGAGGCGTGCCCTGGCGGCGGGATCGAAGGATGCGGTGATGAGGGCGCGCATGCGGCTCCTTGATGGGTCGTTCAGGCGCCGAGCAGCGTGTGCACGAGGTGCAGCACGTGGGCACGCACCTGCTCGCGCAACGGCGCTTCGCGCACGCTGCCGCCGAGCAGGCTGCGGTACGCCTGGCTGTCGAGGAGGTAGACGAGGACGACGGACTGCAGCGAGAGCATGAAGAGCCGCGACTCACCGGGCTGGCTCGCCTTGCCGAAGCGGGCGAGCCAGGCGTCGAACATCGCCCAGGCCGGCTGGAGGACGTCACGCTCGAGCCCGCCGTCGGCCTCCTGGTCCTCGACGATGCGGCGGACGAGGAGCCGGGTGACGTTGGGATGGTCGGCGAAGTAGTCGAACAGGTCGGACATGACCCGCTCGACGGCGCCGTGGCGATCGAGCTGGGCGTCGTGCACGCCCTGCACCGCGCGCCCGAGCAGCTCGGTGATGTGGTCGAAGACGTTGCGGAAGACGGCGAGGTAGAGCGTCTCCTTCGACGCCCAGTGGTAGTGGAGACTCGAGATGTTGACGCCGGCGCGGGCCGCGATCTCGCGCGTCGACGCACCGGCGAAGCCGCGCGCCGCAAACACCTCCTCGGCGGCGGCCAGGATGCGCGCCTTCGTGGAGCGGGGCGCCTCGCGCGCCTTGTCGAGGGCGGTCTTGCTCACGCCGGCCGAGTGCTTAGAGCGACCGACCGAGCGCGGTCAAGCGAACCCGGCCGGCAGGCGCAGGCGCACGCGCCGTGCGGCGTGCGTCGTCCCGCTCCTCCCCACGAGCGACGATTCTGCGGCGCTCCGCCCGCTGAATGACGTGCCACGCGGCGCGCAGGGGAGGATACCGCAGCGAATCGGCGGCGGTTTCGTGGCGCGGCATTTGCTGTTTCGCGTGGCGCGGCGTCTGCCCCGCCGCGCGAGTCATGGCGCGACGCTCGACCCGATCCAGCAGCGGCCACACCATCCTCGTCGTCGACGACCAGGAGGACACGCTGCTCTCCGTCCAGAGTCTCCTCGAGCGGGAGGGCCATCGCGTGCTCCTCGCCGACGGCGGCGACGCGGCGCTCGCGGTGCTGCGCGAGCACGACGTCGACCTGATGATCCTCGATTATCTGATGCCGCGCATGACCGGCGCCGAGCTGGTGCGCCTGGTCCGCCGCTTCGATCCGTACCTCCAGATCGTGCTCCAGACCGGCTACGCCGGCGATCGACCGCCGCGGGCGATGCTGGCCGAGCTCGACATCCAGGGCTACCACGACAAAGCCGACGACCCCGAGAAGCTGCTCACGTGGGTCGCGGTGGCGCTGAAGGCGCATCGCCTGGTGGCGACGCTGCGCGAGCGCGAGCGGCTGCAGAGCGAGCTCGTCGCCAACTGCTCGCACGAGTTCCGCACGCCGCTCAACATCGTGTCCGGCTACGCGTCGCTGCTCGCCAACGGCGACTTCGGCCCGCTCCCCACCGACGCGCAGGCGCCGCTCGCCTCGATCCAGCAGGCGGTCACGAACCTCAACGACCTCGTGAACGACTTCCTCGCGCACGCCAAGCTCGAGGCCAGCGTCGCGGCGGCGGCGCCGGACTGGCTCGACGTCGGCGAGCTCGTCCGCGAGCTGGAGACGCTCGCCAGCGTCCTGCTCGAAGACAAGCCGATCACGTTCCGCGCCGTCTGGCACGGGACGCCCGCCCGCCTCCTCGCCGACGGGACCAAGCTGCGCACGGTGCTGCGTAACCTCATCGGCAACGCCGCCAAGTACACCGACCGCGGCAGCGTCACGCTGCGCGTGACGGACGCGGGCGACGTCGTCCGCTTCGCCGTCGAGGACACCGGCCCGGGCATCGCACCGGCGCACCAGGAGACGATCTTCGAGCCGTTCCGTCAGATCGACGGCTCCTCCACGCGCACGCACGGCGGCGTCGGGCTCGGCCTCGCGCTCGCGCGCAAGCTCACGCGGCTCCTCGGCGGCGACCTCGTCGTGCACAGCACGCCGGGTGCAGGCTCGACGTTCACGCTGACACTGCCGGCCGCCGACGTCGAGCGCGGCTCGGTCGACCGCCTCGACCGCGCCGCCGCCGGCTGAACGAGGCGCGACGTGAGCACGCCCGAGGCGCGCACCCACCCCGGCCTGGCGGCGCGGCCGGTGGCCGGTGCGCGCGCGGTGCCGTGGGCCGCCGTGATCGGCGTCCCGTGCGCAGCCGGCCTCTACGTCCTGGCCTCGCCGCCGCACGCGTGGGCCGGGCTCGGCTGGCTCGCCCCCGGACTCCTCGTGTGGTCGCTGCGCGGCCTGCGACCGCGCGCCGCCGCCGGCGCGGGCTTCGTCTTCGGCATGCTCGCCGCGTGGGGCATCACGGGCTGGGTCGTGGGCGCGGCGCAGCGCTACTTCGACGCCGAGCCGCTGCGCGCCGGCGCCGTGGGCCTCGGGCTCTGGCTGTGGTGCGGCGGCCTCGGCTTCGCCGTCTTCGCCGGCGCCTGGGCGCGCGTCGAGGCGCGCACCCCGCTCGCGGCGCGCGGTCTCGTCGCGGCCTGGCTGTGGGTGGCGATCGAATGGGTGCGCGCGACCGCGCTGAGCGGGCTGCCCTGGGCGCTGCTCGCGCACACGCAGTTCCGCCACCCCGAGGTGCTGCGGATCGCGGACCTCGGCGGCGCCTACGCGGTGTCGTTCGTGATGGTCGCCGCCAGCGTCGCCGTGGCCGAGGCGACGGCGGCGCCGCGCCGGCGCGCGCTCGCACTGCTCGCCCCGGGCGTGCTCCTCGCCGCGACGCTCGCCTGGGGGCTCCGCCCGCCGCCCGCCGCCGCGGGACGGGAGCGGACGCTCGTCCTCGTCCAGGGCAACGTCGACAACGGGCTACGCTGGAACCCGACGTACTTCGCCCGCACGCTCGGCGCCTACGTCCGCCTGTCGGGCGACGCCACCGCCTCCGCGCGGCCCGACCTCGTCGTCTGGCCCGAGAACGCGGTCGATTTCTACCTCGACGCCGAGCCCGGGCTCGTCCCCGCGCTCCGCGGCGTCGCGCGCCGCACGCAGGGCGGGCTCCTCTTCGGCGGCCCGCGGCTCGCCGGCACCGCCGAGGCGCGCAACGCCGTCCATCACATGACGCCGGACGGCGCCGTCGCCGCGGTGCACGACAAGCAGCACCTCGTGCCGCTGGCGGAATGGATGCCGTGGGCCGCCGCCTCGGGCGAGGAGCCCGCCTACGCGCCGGGCAGCGACGCCGTGCCCGTCGCGGCGGGCGACGCGCGGCTCGGGGTCGTCGTGTGCATCGAGGCGATCTTCCCGCCGCTCGTGCGACGGCTGGCGGCGCAGGACGTCGGCATGCTCGTCGTCGTCGCCAACGACGCGTGGCTCGACGCCGGCGACGGCGCGGCCCTGTGGCAGCACTTCGCGGCGACGCTCCTGCGTGCCGTGGAGACCGGACGCCCGCTCGTCCGCGCCGCCGGCACCGGCATCACCGCCGCCGTCGAGGCGGACGGCCGCATCGCCGCCCTCCTGCCGCCGCACGAGGCGGGCACGCTGCTGGTGCGCCTGCGCGACCGCACGGGCACGACGCCCTACGTGCGCTTCGGCGACGCCTGGATCGCGCTCGCCGGCGCGGGCCTGCTCGCGCTGCACCTCGCGCGGCGGCGGAGGCCGACGTGAGCGTCCGGCTGGTCCGCGGCGCCGTGGTCGCGACGAGCACGATGATGCTCGCGCTGCTCGCCGTCGTCGGCTGGAACTCGACGCAGTGGGTGGGGCGCACGTTCCCCGGCTTCCTCGTCCTCGGCAACCGTGTCGTGCCGTCGATCGCGCTGCCCGAGTGGACGGACGGGCCGCCCTCGCGTTTCTTCCAGCACGAGGTCGTGGCGATCGACGGCCGGCCCGTGGCCTCGGCCGACGCGCTCTACGAGCACGTGGCCGCGTCGCCGACCGGCACCGCGTTCGTCTATCGCCTGCGGAGCCCGGACGGCACGGAGCAGGTGCTCCGGGTCGGCTCGCGGCGCTTCGCCGGACGCGACTACGTCTTTCTCTTCGGTGCCTTCGTCTGCCTCGGGCTCGTCTTCTTCGGGACGGGCGCGTGGGTGGCGTTCGTCGCGCCGCGCACCCCGGCGAGCGTCGGGCTCCTCAGCTCCGGCGCCGCGGCCGGCCTGTTCGCGCTCACCGCCGTCGATCTCTACGGGCCATGGTGGTTCGTGCGCCTGCACGTCCTCGCCGAGACCTGGCTCGCCGCGGCGTTCCTGCACCTCGCGACCGTCTTCCCGACCGATCGCTTCGGAACCCGGCGGCGGCCGATCCTGGTCGCGCTCTACGCCGGCTTCGGCGTCGTGGCGCTCGTCTACGAGGCCGCGCTCGACACGCCGCGCGCGTACTCGCTCATGCACCTGCTCGTCACGGCGGCGCACGGGCTGGCCGCGCTGCTCGTGATCGTCGCCGTCGTCCACGACTATCTGCGCAGCCCGTCGCCGCTGGTGCGCCGGCGCATCAGCGTCGTCGCGCTCGGCACCGCGGCGGGCATGCTGGCGCCGGCGGTGACCATGGGGGCGTCGGCGCTGCTCGGCGGCCGCGTCGCGGTGAACCTCGGCGTGCTGCCCGCGCTCCTCTTCCCGATCAGCGTCGGCTACGCGATCGTCAAGCAGGACCTGTTCGAGATCGACGTCCTGCTGCGCCGCGCGACCACGTACGTGATCGTCATCGCGCTCGCCGCCGGCGGCTACCTCGGCCTGCTCGCGGTGATGGCGACGCTGCTGCCGGGCAACGGCACGCTCGCCGCGGCGACGCCGCTGTCGGCGGTGGTGAACCTCGCCATGATCCTCCTGCTCTGGCCGCTCCAGCGGCGCGTACAGGCGGCGGTGGATCGGGTCTTCTTCCGCGGCGGCTACGACTCGGAGAGCGCGCTCGCCGCGCTCGGCCGCGGGCTCGCATCGGCGCACACGCGGCACGACGTCCTCGCGCAGGCCGAGCAGGCCCTCGCAACGACCGTCTGCCCGACGCAGTGGGCGACGTACTGGGACGACGGCGACGGCGGCTTCCGGCGCATCACGGGCCTCCACGGCCCCGAGCACCTGCTGCTGCCGCCGGCGCTCGCGGCCCGCGCGGCCGAGGGCCGCATCCTCACGCGATACGAATGGGACGACGGCGTCCGCACCCTGCCCGCCGTCTGGCGCGGGCAGGGCACCGAGCTGCTGATCCCCATCCGCAGCTGGGGCCCGCCGATCGCCTTCCTCGCGCTGGGCGGCAAGGCGTCGGGGCATCCGTACGGCACCTACGACGACGCGTTCCTGCGCGCGGCGGCGACCCAGCTCGCGCTCGCGCTCACCAGCGCACAGGCCTTCGCCGAGCTCGAGGCGCTGAACGCCCGGCTCGAAGGGCAGGTCCGCGACCGCACGCGCGCGCTCGAGAGCGCCAACGCCGAGCTCAACGAGTCGCTCGACGAGCTGCGAAGCGCCTACACGCAGCTCGAGAAGAACCAGACGAGCCTCCTGCGCGCCGACCGGCTCGCGACGCTCGGCCGCCTCGCGGCCGGGATCGCCCACGAGGTGAACACGCCGCTCGGCGCCGTGCACAACTCCCTGCGCGTCACCACGGACCTCGCCCAGGAGTACCTCGATTCGATCGACGACCCCGGGGTGACGCGCGACGACCACCGCGCGATCGCCGGCGAGCTCCTCGAGGCGGCCACGGCCGCGGCCGGCTGGGCACGCAAGGCGTCGAGCTTCATCGCCAAGGTGAAGCTCCACAGCCGCGAGACGCCGTCGGACGGGCGCAGCGTCTTCCGCGTCACCGACGTGATCGCCGAAACGGAAGCCCTGCTGTCGCACCGCCTGCGCGCCGCCGAATGCCGCCTGACGCACACCGCGGGCGGCGACCTCGCGCTGCGCGGCGACCCCGCGCGTCTCGGCCAGGTGCTGGTGAACCTCGTCGGCAACGCCATCGACGCGTACGAGGACCATGGCGTCCGCGACGGCGTGGTGGCGATCGCGCTCGAGCGGACGGCGGACGCCGTGCGGTGCACGGTCACCGATCGGGCCGGCGGCATCCCGCCCGACGTCCTGCCGCGCATCTTCGACGAGCTCTATACGACGAAGGAGCCCGGCCGCGGCACCGGCCTCGGGCTCTGGATCGCGCGCCAGCTCGTCGAAGAGACCTTCGGGGGCACGCTGACGGTGGTCTCCGCGCCCGGCGCGGAGACGCGCTTCACCATCGCGATGCCGGCGAGCCGCGTCGTCGACGCCGACGCACGCCCCGCGGCGTGAGCCCTGCGGGACGCCGTGCGCCGCGGCCCGCGCGGCCCGCAGCGTGTGCCATCGGCGCCCACCGACTGCGCCAGGCGGCACGTGCCACTCGCCGTCGTGGCACACCTCCGCAACCTCCCGGAGCCGATTTCCCCGAGAATCCGGCAGCGGCCCGCTCTGGCCCGGGGCGTGCAAAGTCGTCATGCAGCCACGCGGGATCGGGCAACCCCGCAGTGCGCACCGACACGGAGGACGACACGGAATGCGAACCTCGCTCGCGGCGCTTCTGATCACGACCATCGCCATGCTGCTCGGCCCGCAGGACGCGACTGCCGGCTGCGGGTGCGACAAAGCCCCCCCGCCGCGCGTCTCCATCCGCCCGTTCGTGGCCTATGCGGATCAGACGATCTCGATCTTCCACTCGTCGCTGAGCGAGGGGCGGAAGTACGACGTCCAGTTCGAGACCGCCTACGGCTGGGGCAACGCCTGGAGCCGCGCCAAGGCGATCAAGCGCAAGGACTTCGCGGATCGCCAGCGGAAGAACCAGATCCGCGTCCGCGTGCCGAATCTGCCCTTCGGCCCCTGCAAGGTGACGGTGTGGGAGGACGGCCGCCGGCTCGCGACGTTCACCGACGACAAGCTCACGATCACCGGCCGGCCGCTCCAGGTCCACGAGTTCACCGAGGCGGTGAACAAGCCGACGTACCGCGCCGGCGTGGACCGCTTCGGCACCATCTACATTCCGGTCGACGTGAGCCAGGTGTCGAACGCGACCCGCTTCACTGGCGCGGCGCTCGGCTTCCCGGTGACCTTCGGCGCCGTCGACGTCGTCATGTACAACGAGCAGGGCTTCCTCATGCAGATGCTCGACCCGAAGTCGCCCGGGCTATTCGATCTGTATCGCGGCGAGGGCGACATCAGCGACGTGCTGAGCTACTGGCGCCACGAGTTCCGCACCTACAAGGAGCAGCACCGCTGGGCGGACCGCTTCGCCACCAGCGACGACGAAGAGTGGCACGACGACGGCACGCCGCACATCGAGCACGACCGCGTCGTCGTCGCGATCACCGGCCGCATGGCGAACGGCTACCGGCCCGCGCCGGGCGCCACCCCGCCCTTCCAGCTCATCATCATGTCGGACCCCGAGGAGCGCAACTGACGACCGCGGGACACGGGAGGCGATCATGCCGCACGCCCGCATGCTCCGGCGCGCGCTCTCCATCGGCATCCTCGCGCTCGGGACGCTCGCGCTCGTCCAATCCCTCGCCTGGCGCGGCGCCGCGTTCCCCGGCTTCTTCGTGATGCCGAACCGGGTGATCCCGTCGGCGGGCCTCTCGGACTGGCCCGGCGTCGCGACGGGCCGCCCGCTGTACCAGCAGGTGCTGGTCGCGGTCGACGACCGGCCCGCCGCAGCCGCCGCCGACGCCTACCGGGCCGCCGGCGACGCGGGGCCGGGCGGTGCCGTGCGCTACACGTTCACCGACGCGGGCCGCGAGGAGACCCGCACGGTGCCGGCCCGCACGTTCACGCCGCGCGATCACCTGCTCGTCTTCGGCGCGTACTTCGTGACCGGCCTCGCCTACCTCCTCCTGGCGGCGATCGCGGGCGAGCGCTGGGAGCTGGGCGCGGCGTTCCGCGGCTTCGCGGTCTTCGGCTGGATCGCGGCGGTGTTCGCCTTCACGGCGATCGACCTCTACGGCCGCGGCACCTTCTTCCGCCTGCACGTGCTCGCGGAGACCGGGCTCGTCGCGGGCGCGACGCAGCTCGCGCTCGTCTGCCCGCGCGATCTCCTGGCCCGCCGGCCCCGCCTGCGGTCCGTGATCTGGGGCGGCACGCTGGGTCTCGCGCTCGCCTACGAGCTCTTCCTCTACGACCCGCGCGCCTACGTCGTCTTCCACAACGCCACCCAGGCGCTGGCGGCGATCCCCGTCCTCGCGTTCGCGACCGGCCTCGCGTTCTTCCTCGGCCGCGCCGCGGCCGAGGCGCGCCGCCGCGGCATGCGTGCATGCCTCGCCGGCGCCATGGTGGGCATCGTCGCGCCGGCGTTCGTCTTCGGGCTCTCCGGCCTGTCGGGCGGCCTGGTGTCGGTCACCGCGGCGGCCTGGCTCGGCTTCGTGTTCCCGGTGCTGAGCCTGCCGGCGGTGCGCAGCAGGAGCGTCGCGGCGGCATAGCGCGCCCGGTCAGGGCGCCGACGCCGGCACCGCGCGCAGGACGACGGTCGCGTCGGACATGGTCGGAATCCGCACCACGAGCTCCGCGCCACCGCCCGGCGGGATCGTCCACGACTCCGCGGCCAGCGCCGCCGACGCGTTGAAGCGCGCCGCCGGCACGTCGGCGAAGTCGGCGTAGCGATACAGCCGGTAGCCGACGGACGGATCGGGGATCGTCACCGTCGCCGTGAGGGTGATCGGCACCGGCGCCGGGGGGACGTCCGACGGATCGGGGATCTCGGGCTCGCCGTCGCGGTCCGAGGTCAGGCGAACCGGGATGGTCACGCCGTCGAGGTCGGCGACGCCCGTCACCGCGACGGCGTAGTTGGGCGGCCGGTCGCGCAGCGAGTAGACCGCGCCGTCCGAACGGTTCGCGGCGCGGCGTGACTTCGGCAGGCGCCAGAGACGGTAGCTGAACACGAACGGCGTCGTCTGCCCGGGCGCGCCGAACAGCCCGTTGTCGCTGAAGGTGAGCACGTCGCTCGCGAAGGCGCGGTCGGCGTGGCGCGCGAGCGAGCGTCCCGAGCCGACGCCGATCACGGGCACGATGTGGTCGTAGGTCCGATAGCCGGGCAGCGGCTCGCCGAGGATGCGCACGTTGTTGAGGACGCCGACGATGACCGGGCGCCCGCGCAGCAGGTTGCTCTTCACCCACGCGAAGAAGGACGGCACCGTACGCTGCGTGCGGTCGTAGAACGTCACGGTCTCGAGCCGCATGGCGCGCGCCGCCGCGACGTCGTTCACGCCGAGCAGCAGCTGGCTGTCGGGATTCGACTGCGCGACGCCCGGCGAGGCGATCGCCCGCGCCGTCCACTGGGACGTGTACTGCCCGAAGTAGAGGCCGGCGCTGAGGAAGCTCGTCTCGCCGCAGTACCCCGAGTTGGCGTTCCACTGCTGCCGCGGCGGGATGTCGAGCCCCTGCGCGAACCGCGTCGGGATGGGCGAGCCGATGCGAGCGCCGGCGCCGGACGGCCGGATCGCGGCGCCCGCGAGCGCGACGACCGCGAGCAGCAGCGTGACGCGGGGCGCACGACTCAATGGACGATCCCCTCGTGCATGGCGGCCATGAGGCCGGGGTTGTCGCGGTAGTCCACCGGCACGCCGACCACCACGGGTCCGGGCTGCGCCATCGCCGCACGCAGCACCGCACCGACGGCGTCGGCGGACTCGATGCGCATCCCGGCGGCGCCCATCGATTCGGCGAGCCGCACGACGTCGACCGGGCCGAAGCGCACCGCAGCCTCGCGCCCGTACGCCGCCACCTGCTGGATGCGCACCATGTCGTAGGCGCCGTCGATCCAGACGAGGTGCACGAGGTTGCAGCGCAGCCGCACCGCCGTCTCGAGCTCGACCGCGGAGAAGAGAAAGCCGCCGTCGCCCGACACCGAGATCACCGCCGCGCCGGGATCCGCGAGGCAGGCGGCGATGCCCCACGGGAGGCCGACGCCGAGCGTCTGCTGGCCGTTGCCGATCAGGATCTGGCGCGGGCGGTGGGCCACCAGGTGGCGCGCCATCCAGATGTGGAACGAGCCCATGTCGGAGCAGAGCGTGGCGCCGTCGTCGAGCAGCTCCTGCAGCGCATGCACGATCCGCAGCGGATGGACCGGCGTGCCGCCGTGCCTGGTGGCTTCGGCGGCGAGCGCGGCGAAGCCCGCGCGGATCTCGGCGAGCAGGGCGGCCTGCGCCGGCTGCGGCCGCGCGCGCACGCGGGCCGCGAGCGCGGCGAGCGTCGCCGCGACGTCGCCGAAGAGCTCGACGTCGGGTCGATACGCGCAGTCGGGATCGGCGGGCACGGCGTCGAGATGGACGAGCGTCCGGCGACGGTCGCAATTCCACAGCGCCGGGTCGTACTCGACGGGATCGAAGCCGACGGCGAGCACGAGATCGGCGTCGTCGAGCAGGCGATCGGCGGGCTGGTTGTGGAAGAGGCCGACGCGGCCGCCGAAGCAGTCGACGCGCTCGGGCGGCACCGCGCCCGCGGCCTGGTAGGTGCCCGCGACCGCGAGCCGCGCCCGCGCCAGCAGCGTGCCGAGCGCGGCGGCCGCGGCCGGCCGGCCCGCGAGCATGCCGAGCAGCAGCACGGGCCGCTCGGCCGCGTCGAGGAGACGCGCCGCCTCGGCGATCGCCGCGGGGTCGGCGGCGCCCGGCGCGGGTACCCGGGCCGGGGTGAGCACCGAGCCGACGGCCGGCGCCTCCATCACGTCCTTCGGCAGCCCCAGGAACGCCGCGCCCGGCCGCCCCGACTCCGCGGCGCGGAACGCCGACGCCAGCGCCTCGGACACCGCACCGGGTGCGTCGATCTCGGCGGCGTACTTCGTCACCGGCCGCATCAGGGCGACGGCGTCGAGGCTCTGGTGGGTCTGCTTCAAGCGCTCGGCGACCGGCACCGCGCCGCCGAGGGCGACCACCGGATCGCCCTCGGTGCTCGCGGTCGCGAGCCCGGTGACGAGGTTCGACACGCCCGGGCCCGAGGTCACCAGCACGACGCCCGCGCGGCCGGTGAGCCGCCCGAGGCCGCCGGCGATGAAGGCCGCGTTCTGCTCGTGGCGGCAGACGACGGTCTCGATGCTCGTGTCGGCGAGGGCGTCGACGACCGGGGCCACCTTCGCGCCCGGAATCGCGAAGACGTGCGTCACACCCTGCGCCTCGAGGCTGCGCACGAGGAGCCGCGCGCCGGTATCGGCCACGCTCACGACCGCCCTCCGGGCTCCGCCGCCGCCCACGTCCGACCCCACCGCATGCGCCGGCAGCGTACCGGCGCCCGGCGCGAGTCGAAAGCACCGACCGGGACGCCGAGCCGGCGCGGCCACGGCGAGCCGCAGCCGCGGGCCGGGCGGCGCTCAGTGGACGATCTTCTTGCGCACCGCGAAGCGGACCAGCTCGGCGGTGTTGTGGAGATCGAGCTTCTCCATGACGTGCTTGCGGTGCGTCTCCACGGTGTTGATGGAGACGTTCAGCAGGCTGGCGACGTCCTTGTTCGTCTTACCCTCGGCGATCAGCTGCAGGACCTCGCGCTCGCGATCCGTCAGCAGCGCGAGGTTGTCCTCGACCTCCTTGCCGGTCGGGTCGCCGAGGTAGCCGGCGAGGAGCACCTTCGACACCGACGGACTGAAGAACGAGCCGCCCTGCCCGACCGCCTTCACGGCCTTGATCAGGTCGAGGTCCTCGGAGTCCTTCAGGAGGTAGCCGCGCGCGCCGGCCTTCAGGCTCTGGCGGACGTAGACGTCGTCGGAGTGCATCGTCAGCACCAGCACCTTGGCGCCGTCGACGCGCTTCGTGATCTGCCGCGTCGCCTCGATGCCGTTCAGCTCGGGCAGCGCGACGTCCATGACCACGACGTGCGGCCGCATGCGCTGCACCATGTCGACGGCGGTGCGGCCGTCGCCGGCTTCGCCGACGATCTCGATCTCGTCGTCGGACTCGAGGATCTTGCGCAGGCCCTGACGAACGACGGTGTGGTCATCCACCAGCAGGACGCGAAGCTTCGGCATGGTTCGACTCCTCGGCGGACGGCGCCGCGGCGGCGGCCTCCGCGGCGGCGGTGCGCTCGGCCAGCAGACGCGCCAGCATGTCGGCGCGGGCCTCGTGGTGGCGGAGGGCGACGATCTCCTGCACCAGCTCGGCCAGCTTGCGATCGGCGGCGCGGCGCACCGCCTCGAGCTGCTTCGCGTGGCGCTGGCGCAGCGCCTCGAGCGCGGCCTCGGCCTGCTTGAGACGCCGCTCGAGCGTGCGGGCACTCGGCGCCTCCGGCGCCGGCGGTGCGACCTTGGGAGTCGCGGGCTTCGCCACGGTCTTCGCGGCGGCGGAACGACGGTTGCGCTTGCGCTTGCGTGCGGACATCGACGATCGCCTCAATAGATCTTCGGTTCGCCCGTCGGGCGGGTCTTCCAGCGCTTGTGCATCCAGAGCCACTGCTCCGGATGCCGGCGCACCATCTCCTCGAACACGCGCGAGAAGCGCTCGGTGTTGTGTCGGACGTCGGCGACCATGTCCCCCGTCCGCACGACGTCCATGATCGGCAGGACGTGGACCGTATGTCGAGCACGATGCCCGTCGCGCACGATGAAGACCGGCACGACGGGGGCGTCGGCGCGCAGCGCGATGCGGGCGATGCCCGAGTTGGTGCTGGCGGGCAGCCCGAAGAAATCGACGAAGACGCCGAGACCGCGGGTGGAGTTCTGGTCGAACGGCAGCACCAGCAGCTGCTTGTCGCGCAGCGCCTTCAGGACCTCGCCCGCGGCGCGGCTCTTGCGCACGAGGCGCGTCCCGGCGCGCGCCCGCAGCGCGTTGAACCAGCGGTCGACGAGCGGGTTCGCGATGGCGCGATGGACCATGGTCACCGGATGCCCGCGCCGCCCATGCGCGAACACCAGGAGCTCCCAGTTGCCGAAGTGCCCGCTCAGGATCATCACGCCGGTCGGGCGCTCCCAGCCGATCGCTTCGGACCACCAGGCTTCGTCGGCGAAGCGCACCACGTCGCGGAGGCGCGCGTCCGACAGGCGCGGCAGATGTGCGAGCTCCGCGGCCATGCGCCCGAGGTTCAGGAACGACGCGCGCAGGATGCGGCGCCGCTCGGCCGGCGTCTTCTCGGGGAACGCGATCGCGAGATTGATCGCGCCGATGCGGCGATGCGGAACGTCGAGCGCCCACGCCACGAAGGCGACGGCCTCGCCGACGCGCAGCCCGACCCACATCGGCAGCACGCCGAGGACGCCGACGACGACGCGCACGACGCCGTACTCGAGCCACTGGCGCCAGCGCGGCGGCTGGCGCAGGCGTCGCGACCGCCGACCGCCCGCCGGCCGACGGCGCTGCGGCGCGGACGTCGCGGGCGGCCGTCCCGCTGCCAACGCCATGGCGGGGCTCTCTATCAACGCCGCCCGGGTTTGCAAGTTTGCCTCGCGCGACGCGAATTGCCGTGCATTCGTGTTGCCTTTCGAGGAGACGACATGCTAGACCCCGCCGCGCTTCGCGGGCCGGGGGGCAGTTCCGTCGCACGGCACCGGAGTGTTACGCGCTTTCGCGAGAGAGAAGGAGACGGTCCCGTGGCTCAGGGCAAGGTCAAGTGGTTCAACGGGCAGAAGGGTTACGGCTTCATCACGACGGACGAGGGTGAGGACGTCTTCGTCCACTACTCGGCCATCTCCGGCAGCGGCTTCCGCTCGTTGGATCAGGGGCAGCGGGTGGCCTTCGAGGTCACGCAGGGGCCGAAGGGGCTCCAGGCGGCGAACGTCAGCAAGATCGACTGACGTCCCGCACGCGGGAGCGGCTGCACTGGCGCCGCTCCCGTCACGGTCCTTCGCGCGCTTCGGCGCGCACCGATGCGCCGCCTGTCACCGTCTTCGCGTCACCTTTTGGTGAGCGGCGCGTCCGCCAGTGGCGTCCGGCGTCCGCCCTCGCAGCGGCGCATCCAGCCGTTCGCGTCGGACTCCGTTGACACCTGTGGGGGGTCACGAAATCCTCCGGCGTTCCATCGCTTTTCCGGAGGTCGTCATGCCGCTTCGTCCGCTCGTCCCCGCCCTGGTCCTCTTCACCGGTCTCGCGCTCGGCACCGCCGGCGCCCAGACCTGCGCGCCCGCGTGCTTCGGCGGGGGCGGTCCCGCCGCCACCGACTGCATCGTCGGATGGGGTGGCGTCAGCGCGGCGACCACGATCTGCGTCGACGGCGAGGCGTGCGATGGGGACGGCGTCGCGGACGGCGTCTGCACCTTCCCGCTGACTGCGTGCCTCGACGTCGACGGCAGCTGCGGCGTGACCAGCGTCACCAGCGCGAAGGTGGCGCCGAAGAACCTCGCCGCCGGCGCGGCGCTCCAGAGCGCCATCCAGGCGCTCACCCCGGGGCAGTGTACGACGCCCGGCTTCGCGGTGCCCGTGAAGCGCTCCAACGGCCTCGGCAAGATCAAGGACGGCAAGGCGAAGCTGAAGGTCACGGTGGTCGCCGACGGCAAGAAGGACCCCGACAAGATGACCCTCGTCTGCAAGCCCGCGGCGCCGTCCTTCGCGCGCGACATCCAGCCGATCCTCACGGCGACCTGCACGAGCTTCACGGGCTGTCACGCCGGCCAGGACGTCGAGAACTCGACGAACGGCACGGGCGGCGGTCTGAACCTCGATCCCGACGTCGCATACGCCGAGCTCGTGAACGCCCCCTCGGCCACCGGCGGCAAGCTGCCCGAGGTCAAGCCCGGCAGCATCGCCAAGAGCTTCCTTGCCAAGAAGCTCCTCGGCATCGGCCTCAAGCCGCCGGCGATCGACATCAAGATGCCGCAGAGCTGCGGCGTCGAGCCGACGATCCCGTGCCTGACCGACGCCGAGCTCTACCGCATCCTGGCCTGGATCCAGGCCGGCGCGCCGGCCTGACGACGGCGCGTCACTGGAGCTCGGGACGCCACGAGCCGTCCCGGACCCAGCGCACGTAGGCGGCGAGCGCCGCGACGTCGCCGGCGGGCAGGAAGCGCCCGTACGCCGGCATCTTCACGCGCTGGCGCTCGAAGAACACCCCGCCGACGGGATGGTCGGCGATGCGCGGGACGCGGCCGTCGGCGATCCACGCGCGCAGCTCGGCGTCGTCGGCGACCAGCTCGTCGAAGTCCTCGCCCCAGAAGCCGGGGATATAGCCCTTGAACGAGCCGGGGTTCAGCACGCCGCCGGCGCCGAGCGGGCCGTGGCAGCCGAAGCAGTCGAGCTCGAGGGCCAGCTCGTAGCCGCGCTCCTGCGGCTTCAGGTCCTTGCCGTGCGGCAGCAGCTGGCCCGAGGTCGCGCGCAGATAGACGACGAGGTCCTCCAGCTGCGCGTCGGTGACGAAGCCGCGGTACGCCGGCATGTGCAACGCCGCGGCCTGCATCTGCGCGACGTAGTCGGGATCGTCGAGCCGGCGGCGCGGCGCGCCGTCGAGGACGTACTCGCGCAGGTCCTGCGGCGTCTTCACGTACATCATCTGCGTCTGCTCGGTGAACGCCGGAACCTCGCCCTCCTTGCTGCCGGGATTCGCGACCCCGCCGATGCCGTCGGGGCCGTGGCAGCCGAAGCAACCGAGCTGGCCTGCGAGCCGCCAGCCGCGCGCCGCCGCCGTCTCCTCGGACGGCGACACCAGCTCCCGCGCCCACGGCCAGAGCAGCCAGGCCGACTGCGCCGCCACCACCACGGCGAGCACCAGCGCGAGCAGCATCCAGCGGCGAGCGGGCGTCGTCATGCGTTCTCCTTGATCCGCGCGGCCGCCTTCACGATGATCCCCGCATGCCGCGCCACCAACATAGCCGGTGCCGGCGCGCGTTGCTCGTGCCGGCGCTCGCCGGCGCGATGCTCGCCGCCTCATCGGTCGCTCCGCCGCCCGTCCGGGCCGCCCAGGCGGACGACCTGCTCGCCGCCGCCGCCCATGCCGCCGCCGCGCCGATCCCCGTCCGCGCCACCGCCACCGTCGGGCGCGACGGCGCGAGCGACGCCGGTGTCGTGCTCCAGCGCGGCCGCGTGCGCTACGTCGAGACCAGGGCCGGCACCCGCGCGCTCGTGAAACCCGGGAAGGTCGTCGTGCGCGACGGCGCCCGCCTGCGCAAGGCCGCGCCCGACGCGACGCTCGACGGCAGCAACGTGCTGCTGTCCGACCTCGCCGTCGTGAGCCCGCTCACGCGCCGCACGCCCCAAATCAGCGACACCGGCCCGATGGGCACCGTCCTCACCTGGGCGCCGCCGCCGCCGTCGCCCTACGCGCTCGTCGTCGAGACCTTCGACCCGGCGCAGTCGGCGGTCACGCGCACGAAGTACTACGAGGAGTCGATCAGCAACCTCGTGAAGATGCGCCGCGACGCCGGCTACACGAGCGTCGGCGGGCGGCCGAAGCCCGGCGAGATCGTGATGGACACCGTACGGCCGGCGTCGACGACGACGATCGCGCTGGCGTGGAGCGAGGCGCCGCAGGCGCCGGCGCTCGGACTCGACCTGCTGCGCGGGCCGTCGCAGCTGGCGCCGTAGCCGCCGAGGCCGACGGTCGGCCGCCGCACCTTCCTGCGCCGCACCGGCGCGTGCGCCGCTGGCCGCCGCCGCTGGTACGACGTCGGCGTCGGCTGCGACCTCGATGCCGGCCGGATCGAGAACGGGCGCGCGCCGGTGGCCGACCCGGCGCTGAGCGGCCGAGCCCGCCGCTCAGACGCTCAGGTCGACGCGCAGCTCGGCCGCCACCTTCTCGAGCGCCTCGCGCAGCGAGCGCGGATCCCGATCCGGCGGCACCACGAGGCGCAGCCGCATCGTGTACATCGGCGTGCCCGTCTCGGGCTCCGGCCGCAGCTCGGACTGCAGATCGAGGATGTTCGCCCCCTGGTCGGCGACGATGCGCGCGACGCGCGCCACGATGCCTGCCTTGTCGACACCGGTGACCACGCACTCGAGCGGCGTGCCGCGCGGCGGCGTGGTGTCGGGCACCTCGTCGAGCGGGCGGAAGAACACCGTCAGGCGCTTCTCCCACTCGAGGCGCTTGCAGCCCGACGAGAGGCGTCGCTCCACCTCCTCGCCCTGCCCCGACAGCAGCAGGAGGACCGCGAACTCCGAGCCGAGGATCGTCATGCGCGAGTCCTCGAGGTTGCAGTCGCAGTCGTAGATCAGCTCGGCCAGATCGGCCACGATGCCGGGACGATCGCGACCGATCGCCGACAGCGCATACCAGCGTCGCATCAGGTGCTCTCCTCGTCGGGGTGCGGCAGCATGATGCGCGCCGCGGCGGCGGCCGCTCCGAACCCGTTGTCGATGTTGACGACCGTGAGACCGGCGGCGCAGCTCGAGAGCATGCCGAGCAGCGCGGCGAGTCCCTTGTAGCTGGCGCCGTAGCCGACGCTCGTCGGCACGGCGATCACCGGCCGCTGCACGAGCCCGCCGACGACGCTCGGCAGCGCGCCCTCCATGCCCGCGACCACGATCAGCACCGACGCCGCCCACAGCCGCTCGCGCTCCGCGAGCAGCCGGTGCAGGCCGGAGACGCCGACGTCCCACAGGCGCTCGACCGTGAGACCCATGGTCTCGGCGCACAGCGCCGCCTCCTCGGCGACCGGCAGATCGGCCGTGCCCGCAGCGACGACCAGCACCGTGCCGGTGGCGCCCGGCAGGTGCGGCCGCGCGCGCCGCACCGCGACGCGCGGCAGCGGTGCATAGGTGAAGCCGGGCACCGCCGCGACGAGCGCCGCGCCCGCCTCGGCGGCGAGCCGGGTCACGAGCACGTTCGCCTCGGTGGTCGCGAGCCGCTCGGCGATGGCGATCACCTGCTCCGGCGTCTTGCCCTCGCCGAAGATCACCTCGGGCACGCCGGTCCGCAGCCCGCGGTGATGATCGACACGCGCGAACCCGAGGTCCTCGAAGGGCATCGTGCGCAGGCGGGCGAGGGCCTCGTCGACGGGACACGTGCCGCGGGCGACCGCCTCGAGCAGCGCGACGAGTTGCTGGCGGTCCATGGGCGAAGGCCACCGTTAGCCCCGGGGCTCCGTACGGGCAAGCCGTCGTCGGGCGCCGTCAGCGGAAGTGGTCGAAGCCGCCCCGGCGGAGCCGCACGGGCCGGCCCTGCGCGTCGACCAGCCGCACGGCGGGACGCCCCGCGTGCACGCGGCCGACGGCCGTGAGCCGGCAGCCGAGGTCGCGCAGCGCCGGCAGGCGGCCGGGCGGCACCGCCGCGAGGAGCCTGTAGTCCTCGCCTGGCCGACGCGACGAACGCCGGCGCCGCCGCGTCGAGCGCGCGGCGGCACGCCGGCGCGACCGGCAACGCCGCCGCGTCGAGCTCGATCGCGACGTTGCTCGCGCGGGCCACGTGGCCCGCGTCCTGGAGCAGGCCCGTCGCTGACGTCGACGGCGGCGTGCGCGACGCGGGCGAGCGCACGGCCGGCCGCGAGCCGCGACGGCACGGCCGGCCGGCGCACGCGGCGTCGGCGCAGCAGCGCGCACGGCGAGCCCGGCGCCGCCGAGCGTGCCGGTGACGAGGAGCAGGTCGCCGGGCGCGCCGCGGCCTGCGTGACGACCCGGCCCGGGGCCCGCCGAGGAGCGCCACCGTGACGACGAGCCGCCGGCCTGGCGGCGAGGTTGCTGCCGACGACGGCCGCGCCGGCGCGCCGCGCGTCGGCGACGAGCCCGCGCATGACGCCGCCCAGCACCGACGCCGGCAGCGACGGCGGCGCCTCGATCGCGACCAGCGCCGCCACCGGGGTGCCGCCCATGGCGGCGAGGTCGCTGGCGTTGACGCGGAAGGCGCGCCGCCCGAGCGCGGCGGGCGTCTCCCAGCCGAGTCGGAAGTGTGTGCCCTCGGCGAGGGCGTCGATGGTCCAGAGGAGCGGGCGGCGGCCGGAACGGAGAGCCGCGGCGTCGTCGCCGGGTCCGACGAGGACGCGGCCGCCCGCCGCGTGCAGGCGCGGCAGCAGGCGGCCGAGGAAGCCGTGCTCGCCGAGGTCGCGGAGGCGGCGCGGCATCGGCCGTCTCAGCCGAGGAGCGACTTCACCTTCTCGAAGAAGCTCTTCGAGAGCGGGTGCACCTCTTCGCCGGATATCTTCGCGAACTCCTCGAGCAGCTCGCGCTGCTTCGGCGAGAGCTTGCGCGGGGTCTCGACGATGATGCGCACCACCTGGTCGCCGACGTCGTAGCCCGACGCCGGGTCGGGCACGCCGAGACCGCGCAGGCGAAAGGCCGCCCCGCCCTGCGTCCCCGCCGGCACCTTCACCTTGCGCGCGCCGTTCAGCGTCGGCACCTCGACCTCGGTGCCGAGCGCCGCCTGTGCGAAGCTCACCGGCACGTCGCAGACGACGTCGTTGCCGTCGCGCTGGAAGATCGGATGCTCCGCGACCTGACAGAGGATGTAGAGGTCGCCCGCCGGACCGCCGCCCGCCCCGGCCTCGCCCTCGCCGCGCAGCTTGAGACGCGAGCCGGTGTCGACGCCGGCCGGCACCTTCACGCTGAGCGTGTGCTGCGTGCGCTGCACGCCGCCGCCGCTGCAGTCGGGGCACGGATTCGCGATCACCTGGCCCTGGCCGTTGCACGCGCCGCAGGTCTTCGCGATCGAGAAGAAGCCCTGCTGGAAGCGGATCTGGCCGGAGCCGCGGCACTGGCCGCAGGTCTTCGCCTTCGTCCCCGGCTTCGCCCCCTGTCCGCCGCAGGTGGCGCACGGCGACATGCGCGGGATCTCGATCTGCTTCTCGGCGCCGCGCGCGGCCTCCTCGAAGGTGAGGTCGAGACGGTACTGCATGTCCTGGCCGCGGCGCGCACGCGTGCGCCCGCCGCGGCGACCGCCGGTGCCGAAGAAGTCGCCGAACAGGTCGTTCAGCATGTCGTCGAAGCCGGCGGCGAACCCGGCCCCGAAGTCGAAGCCGCCGCCCTGCTCGAACGCCGCGTGCCCGAAGCGGTCGTACGCGGCCCGGCGCTCGGCGTCGCAGAGCACCTGGTAGGCCTCGTTGAGCTCCTTGAAGCGCTCCTCCGCTTCGCGGTCACCCGGGTTGCGGTCGGGGTGGTACTGCAACGCGAGCTTGCGGAAGGCCTTCTTCAGCTCGTCGTCGCCCACGCCTCGGGAGACCCCGAGCACCTCGTAATAGTCGCGCTTCACGTCCACCCCGAATACACGGAAGGCCCCCACCCGCGTCTCCGCGAATGGGGGCCCCCGCCGGTCATCGGTCGCACGGCCGTCTCACCGGGCCGCGCACCTACTCCTTCACTTCTTCGAACTCCGCTTCGACGACGTCGTCCTTCGGCTTCTCGCCGCCGGCCGCGCCGTTGGCGGTGCCGCCGTCGGCGCCGTCACCGCCGTCCTTCGACGCCTTGGCGTACATCGCCTCGGCGAGCTTGTGCGACGCGCGGGAGAGCTCGTCGGCGGCCTTGCGGATCGGCTCGGGGTCCTGCGACTCCATCGCCTTCTTCGCCTCGGCGAGCGCCGTTTCGACCGTGGCCCGGCTCTCGGCGTCGAGGCCGGCACCGTGCTCACCCAGCGTCTTCTCGGTCTGGTAGACGAGCCCGTCGAGCTGGTTGCGCGCCTCGACGACCTCGCGCCGCTTCTTGTCGTCGGCGGCGTGCGACTCGGCCTCCTTCACCATGCGCTCGACCTCGTCCTTGGAGAGGCCGCTCGACGCGGTGATCTGGATCGACTGCTCCTTGCCGGTGCCGAGGTCCTTGGCGCCGACGTGGACGATGCCGTTGGCGTCGATGTCGAACGTGACCTCGACCTGGGGCACGCCGCGCGGCGCAGGCGGAATGCCGACGAGATCGAACTGGCCGAGCAGCTTGTTGTCGGCAGCCATCTCGCGCTCGCCCTGGAAGACGCGGATCGTCACCGCGGACTGGTTGTCGGCCGCGGTCGAGAACACCTGGCTCTTGCGGGTGGGGACCGTGGTGTTCTTGTCGATGAGCTTCGTGAAGACGCCGCCCAGCGTCTCGATGCCGAGCGAGAGCGGCGTGACGTCGAGCAGGAGGACGTCCTTCACCTCGCCCTTCAGCACGGCGCCCTGGATGGCCGCGCCCATGGCGACGACCTCGTCGGGGTTGACGCCCCGGTGCGGCTCCTTGCCGAAGAGCTTCTTCACCCGCGCCTGTACGGCGGGCATGCGGGTCATGCCGCCGACCAGGACGACCTCGTCGATGTCCTTGGTCGAGAGGCCCGCGTCCTTCAGCGCCGTGATGCAGGGCGCGTCGAGCCGATCGAGCAGGTCGCCGCAGAGCGCCTCGAGCTTCGAGCGGCTGAGCTTCATGTTGAGGTGCTTCGGACCGGTCTGGTCGGCGGTGATGAACGGCAGGTTGATGTCCGTCTCGCTCGCTGACGACAGCTCGATCTTGGCCTTCTCCGCCGCCTCCTTGAGACGCTGGAGCGCCATCCGGTCGCTGCGCAGGTCGATGCCCTGGTCCTTCTTGAACTCGTCGGCCAGGTAGTCGATCACGCGCTGGTCGAAATCCTCGCCGCCGAGGAACGTGTCGCCGTTGGTCGCCTTCACCTCGAAGACGCCGTCGCCGATCTCGAGGATCGAGACGTCGAACGTGCCGCCGCCCAGGTCGAAGACGGCGATCTTCTCGTCCTTCTTCTTGTCGAGACCGTAGGCGAGCGACGCCGCGGTGGGCTCGTTGATGATGCGCAGCACCTCGAGGCCGGCGATCCTGCCGGCGTCCTTCGTGGCCTGGCGCTGGCTGTCGTTGAAGTACGCGGGGACGGTGATGACCGCCTGCGTGACCTTCTCGCCGAGATGATCCTCGGCGGTCTGCTTCATCTTCTGTAGGATGATGGCCGAGATCTCCGCCGGGCTCTGCTTCTTGCCGCGGATCTCGACCCAGGCGTCGCCGTTGTCGCCCTTCACGATCTTGTAGGGCAGGACCTTGGCGGCCTTCTGGACCTCTGCATCGTCGTAGCGGCGGCCGATGAGCCGCTTGATCGCGAAGATCGTGTTCTCGGGGTTGGTGATGGCCTGGCGTCGGGCGATCTGCCCGACGAGCCGCTCCCCCCCTTCGGTGAACGCGACCACCGACGGGGTGATGCGCGCCCCTTCGGCGTTCGTGATCACGATGGGGTCGCCCCCCTCGAGCACCGAGACGCACGAGTTCGTGGTCCCGAGATCGATTCCAATCACCTTGGGCATGTACGGTTCTCCTCGTCGGGCGCTTTAATCACCACCCTGGGGGTTGGCAAGGTTGGGATTGCCCTTTGCGACGGTCACCAGCGCGGGTCGCAGCAGGCGCTCGTGGAGCCGGTAGCCGGGCTGGTGCTCCTCGATCACGGCGTTGGGCGGATGCTCCGCGCTCTCGACGTGGGCGACGGCCTCGTGATGGGCCGGGTCGAACGCCGCACCGTGGGACGCGATGCGGGTCACACCGTGGCGCTCCAGCACGTCGAGGAGCGACTTCACGACCATCCCGACCCCCTCCACGAGGGCGCCCTGGGCGGCCGCGCCCGTCGCCTTGAGTGCACGCTCGAGGTTGTCGACGACGGGGAGCAGATCCTTCACCAGCGCCTCGTTGCCGTAGCGCACGGCATCGCCGCGCTCGCGCTGGGCGCGTCTCTTCACGTTCTCGAGGTCGGCCCGCTCGCGCACCCAGCGGTCGTTGGCGGCACGGGCCTCCTCGCGGGCGGCCGCCAGATCGGCTTCGAGCGCGGCGATCCGATCGGGGGGGGCGCCGGCTTCGGCTCCGGCGGTCTCGTGGGGGTCCTTGCGATCGTCGTGATCCGTCATGGCATGGGTGCCCGGGCGCACGGCGGCCGGCGGGCGTCGGGGCAGCTAGGCACCAGAACCCTGTTTGTCAAGGTTGCGGTCGCAAAGATCGGGTGGTAGCCGGCGGGAATCAGCGTCCTCGAGATCGCCACGCCCGCGTACGTGCTGCGGACTCGCTCCTACGGCGAGTCGGACCGCATCGTCACCTTCATCACCCGCGACCACGGCAAGCTCACCGGGATCGCGAAAGGGGCGAAGAACTCGCGCAAGCGCTTCGGGGGGACGCTGGAGCCGTTCGTCAACGTGCGGGTCGTCTTCCGCCTGCGCCCCGCGTCCGACCTGGCGTTCCTGCTGCGCTGCGAGCTGATCGCCCCCCTGCGGGGGTTCACCGAGGACCTCGACCGCTGGGCGGCGGGAACCTACGTCCTCGAGCTGACCGACCGCATGGTGATGGGCCGCGAGCCGGGGGCGGAGGTGTACGGCCTCGTCGGCGAGGCGCTCGCGCTGCTCGACGCCGGCACGCCGCCGCCGCCGCTCCTGCGCGCCTTCGAGATGCACCTCCTCGCGGCCAGCGGCTGGGCGCCGGCCATCGACCGCTGCCGGGACTGCAACGCCCCGGCCCAGGACGGCGGCATGCTCTATCTCGACGCGCACCATGCGGGTCTCCTCTGCCGCGGCTGCGTGCCCGAGGATCATCCCGTGCGGCCGGTGCGGGGCGCGGTGGCGCTGGCGCTGGCCCTGCTCGCCGACGGACCGCTCGCGGGTGCGAGCCAGCGCGCCGCGGCGCTGTCCGACACCCGGCCGGGGGCGCCGTCGTGGGCATCCGAGATGCACGCCGTCGCCGAGCAGCTGGTGGGCTCCGTGACGCACGGTCCGCTGCGCTCGCGCGCGTTCCTGGGCGGCCTCGTGCGCTGACGTCCGGCGCGCCGATGTGCGTTGATTACCGCTACTTCCTCCGGTAGCAACCGTCCTTCCGCAGGGAGGACGCCGATGGCACGACCGCAGACCCGCGCCCGTACGAAGCCGAAGGGCACCGCCAAGCGCGCCGGCAAAGGCGCTCCCGGAAGGGCGCACGGCAAAACCCGCACGGCGGCCGCTAAGGGTGCCGGACGCCGCTACGTCTATGCCTTCGGCGGCGGCCGGGCCGACGGCCGGGCCGAGATGAAGGACCTGCTCGGCGGCAAGGGCGCCAACCTGGCCGAGATGGCGAAGATGGGGCTGCCCGTGCCGCCCGGCTTCACGATCTCGACCGACGTCTGCACCTGGTACTACGCCCACGGCCGCTCGTATCCCGGCGTGCTGCGCGCGCAGGTGCGCGAGGCGCTCGCCAAGGTCGAGCGCGCCACCGGCAAGAGGTTCGGCGACCCGCGCCAGCCGCTCCTGGTCTCCGTGCGCTCCGGCGCACGCGCCTCGATGCCGGGCATGATGGACACCATCCTGAACCTCGGCCTCAACGACACGACCGTGCAGGGGCTGATCGCCGAGACCGGCAACGCCCGCTTCGCCTACGACTCGTACCGCCGCTTCGTGCAGATGTACGGCGACGTCGTCCTCGACCTGAAGCCGCGCACGAAAACCGAGGAGGATCCCTTCGAGGTCGCGCTGCACGAGAAGAAGCGCCAGCGCGGCGTGACGCTCGACACCGACCTCGACGCCGACGCGCTGCGCGAGCTGGTCTTCGAGTTCAAGGCGCTCATCAAGATGCGCAAGGGCGTCGACTTCCCGGAGGACCCCGAGGAGCAGCTCTGGGGCGCCATCGGCGCGGTCTTCGGCTCGTGGAACAACGAGCGCGCGGTGATCTACCGTCGCCTGAACGCCATCCCCGAGAGCTGGGGCACCGCCGTCAACGTGCAGTCGATGGTGTTCGGCAACATGGGCGAGGGCTCGGGCACCGGCGTCGCCTTCACGCGCGATCCGTCGACGGGCGAGAACGCCTTCTACGGCGAGTTCCTCTGGGACGCGCAGGGCGAGGACGTCGTCGCCGGCATCCGCACGCCGCTGCCCATCGCGCAGATGAAGGCCGAGAACCCGAAGATGTACGGCCAGCTCGAGAAGGTCCGCAAGACGCTCGAGAAGCACTACCGCGACGTCATGGACATCGAGTTCACGATCCAGCAGGGCACGCTCTACATGCTGCAGTGCCGGGTCGGGAAGCGCACCGCGACCGCGGCGGTACGCATCGCCGTCGACATGGTGAAGGAGCGGCTCATCAAGCCGGCCGAGGCGATCGCGCGCGTCGACCCCGAGCGGCTGAACGAGCTGCTGCGCCCCGTCTTCGACGCCGACGCGAAGACGCAAGCCGAGCGCGGCGGCACGCTGCTCGCGAAGGGCCTCAACGCCGGGCCGGGGGCGGCGAGCGGCGTCGTCGCCTTCCACGCCGAGGACGCCGAGCGCCTCACCGCGGCGGGCAAGCGCGTCGTGCTGGTGCGCAACGAGACCTCGCCCGAGGACATCCGCGGCATGGCCGCGTCCGAGGGCATCCTCACCGCGCGCGGCGGCATGACGAGCCATGCCGCGCTGGTCGCGCGGCAGATGGGCAAGGTCTGCGTCGTCGGCTGCGACGCGCTGCAGATCGACTACGAGGCCGGCACGCTGCGCATCGCCGGGCGCGACGACGTGCTGCGCGAGGGCGACGCCATCTCGATCGACGGCTTCACCGGCCAGGTGTTCGCCGGCGACATCCCGACCCGCCCGAGCGAGGTCGTCCAGGTGGTGATCGACCGCACCCTCGACCCGAAGCAGGCGCCGACCTACCAGCTCTACGCGCAGCTCATGAAGTGGGCCGATCAGGTGCGCACGCTCGGCATCCGCGCCAACGCGGACCAGCCCGACCAGTGCGAGCAGGCGGTCGCCTTCGGCGCCGAGGGCGTCGGCCTCTGCCGTACCGAGCACATGTTCTTCGGCGAGGAGAAGATCCTGCCGATGCGCGAGATGATCCTCGCCGAGACCACCTCGGAGCGCCGCGCCGCGCTGGACAAGCTGCTGCCGCTGCAGCGGGCCGACTTCGAAGGCATCTTCCGCGCCCTCGCCGGCAAGCCGGTCACCATCCGCACCATCGACCCGCCGCTGCACGAGTTCCTGCCGCACAGCGAGGAGGAGCAGAAGGAGCTGGCGGCGGCGCTCGGCATCCCGTTCGAGAAGGTGCGCACGCGCGTCGAGGCGCTGCACGAGTTCAACCCGATGCTCGGCTTCCGCGGCTGCCGGCTCGGCATCGTCTACCCCGAGATCACCGAGATGCAGGCGCGGGCGATCTTCGAGGCGGCGGTGAACGTGAAGAAGAGCGGCGTCGCGGTCGCGCCCGAGGTCATGATCCCGCTCGTCGGCCACCCGAAGGAGCTCGTGCTCCAGGCGGCCGTCGTCCGCCGCGTCGCCGACGCGGTGATCAAGGCCGCCGGTGTGAAGCTGCCCTACCTCGTCGGCACCATGATCGAGGTTCCGCGCGGCGCGATCGCCGCCGGCGCGATCGCCGAAACGGCGCAGTTCTTCTCGTTCGGCACCAACGACCTCACGCAGACCACGCTCGGCGTATCGCGCGACGACGCGGGGCGGTTCCTCACGCCCTACGTGAACGACCTCGAGATCTACCCGCGCGATCCGTTCCAGTCGCTCGACGCCGACGGCGTCGGCGCGCTCATGCGCATCGCGGTCGAGCGCGGCCGCAAGACGCAGAAGGCGATCAAGCTCGGCATCTGCGGCGAGCACGGCGGCGATCCGGCCTCGATCCGGCTGTGTCAGGAGATTGGCCTCGACTACGTCTCCTGCTCGCCGTTCCGGGTGCCGATCGCGCGCCTCGCGGCGGCGCAGGCGGCCATCCCGCGCTAAAGATCGGCCGACCACCGGCCGACACCAACAGGGCGGTCGGCACGGCGTCTCCATGCGTGCCGGCCCCACGAGGAAGGCATGGGGTCCGACGTGCAGGCGCGGGTATTCGGGGTTCTCGGCGACCCCGTCGACCATTCTCTCTCGCCGGCGATGCACAACGCGGCGTTCGCCGCGCGCGGCCTGCCGCACTGCTACCTGCGCTTCCGCGTCGCGCCGGAGCAGCTACCCGACGCCCTCGACGAAGCCCGGCGGCTCGGCGTCCCGGGGCTGAACCTCACGGTGCCGCTCAAGGAGACCGTGCTGCCGCTGTGCGACGCCCTCACCGCCGCCGCGCGGCGCGCCGGCGCGGTCAACACCTTGACGCTGCGCCGTGGCCGTATCGCCGGCGACAACACCGACGGCCGCGGCTTCGTGCGCGCCCTGCCCCGCGGGCTGCGACTGCGCGGCTCCCGGGTCGTCGTGATCGGCGCCGGCGGCAGCGCACGCGCCGTCGGTGCGGCGCTCGTCGACGCCGGCTGCGCCCGTCTCACCATCGCCAACCGCACGCCGTCGCGCGGCGCCGCGCTGGCCGAGCGGCTCGCGGCGCTCGGCGACGCGACCATCGCCGCCGTGGGACTGGGCGGGCTGGAGACTCGCGCGATCCTCGGCGATGCTGCCCTGGTGGTGAACACGACCCCCGGGGGCCTCACGGGCGAGACCGTCGCCGTCCGTCACGCCCTCACCCCGCGGTCGTGCGTGTTCGTCGATCTCGTCTACGGCCCGCGGCCGTCGCGCTGGCTGCGTGCCGCCGCGAAGGCCGGACGCCGCACGCAGGACGGCGCCGGCATGCTCCTCCACCAGGGTGCGCTCGCCTTCGCCGGCTGGACCGGCGGTCCCGCGCCGGTGGCGGCGATGGCGTTGGCGCTGCGTAGTGCGGGGCTCGCCTTGCCGGGCGTCGCCGCGTCGCGCAGCGTCGGAGCGCACGCATGGCGATGACCTCGCGGCTCGGCGACCTGCTCACGAAGCGCGGCGATCTCTCCGCCGAGCAGCTCGCACAGGCGCTCGACGCGCAGCGCGAGCACGGCGGCGCGCTCGCCTCGCACCTCGTGAAGCTCGGGTTCGTCACCGAGGAGAAGCTGCTCTCGTACCTCGAGCGCGAGTACCGCCTGCCGATCGTCGACCCGCTCTCGCTCGAGATCCCGCGCGAGGTGCTGTCGATCATCCCGCAGGCGCTGGTCCAGAAGCACCACCTGATTCCGACCAACCTCGTGCGCTCGACGCTGACCATCGCGATGGCCGATCCGTCGAACCTGATCGCGATCAACGAGATCAAGTTCCTCACCGGCTACGACGTCAAGGTCGCGGTCGCGGCGCCGGCCGCGATCCAGGCGGCGATCGAGCGCCACTACTCGGGCGAGACGCAGTTCGAAGAGGTCCTGAGCGCCCTCGGTAACGAGAACGTCGAGGTCGTCAAGACCGACGACGACGTCGACCTCCAGGAGCTCGAGCGCGCCACCGAAGAGGCGCCGGTCGTCAAGCTGGTCAACGCCTTCCTCACCGACGCGATCCGCAAGCGGGCCAGCGACATCCACATCGAGCCGTACGAGAAGATGCTGCGGGTGCGCTTCCGCATCGACGGCGTCCTCTACGAGATCATGCAGCCGCCGCTGCGCCTGAAGAACGCCATCACCTCGCGCCTCAAGGTGATGGCCCAGCTCGACATCGCCGAGCGCCGCCTGCCGCAGGACGGCCGCATCAAGATGAAGCTGCAGGGCAACAAGGAGATGGATTTCCGCGTCTCCGTGCTGCCGACCATGTTCGGCGAGAAGGTCGTGCTGCGCCTCCTCGACAAGTCGAACCTCCAGCTCGACATGACCAAGCTGGGCTTCGAGGAAGAGGCGCTCAGGTGGTTCAAGGAGGCGATCTACAAGCCGTACGGCATGGTGCTCGTGACCGGCCCCACCGGCAGCGGCAAGACGACCACGCTCTACTCGGCGTTGGCCGAGCTCAACAAGGTCGCGAACAACATCTCCACCGCGGAGGATCCGATCGAGTTCAACCTCGTCGGCATCAACCAGGTGCAGATGCACGACGAGATCGGCCTCAACTTCGCCGCCGCGCTGCGCTCGTTCCTGCGCCAGGACCCCGACATCATCATGGTCGGCGAGATCCGCGACTTCGAGACCGCCGAGATCGGCGTCAAGGCCGCGCTCACCGGCCATCTCGTCCTCTCGACGCTGCACACGAACGACGCGCCCTCGACGATCAACCGCCTCCTCAACATGGGCGTCGAGCCGTTCCTGGTCGCGAGCTCGGTGAACCTGATCCTCGCCCAGCGTCTCGCCCGCGTCATCTGCCCCCAGTGCAAGGAGGACGAGCCGGTCCCGACGGAGATGCTGACGCAGCTCGGCTGGTCGGGTGAGCCGTTCGTCCCGCAGCACGGCGTCGGCTGCCCGAACTGCGGCGGCACCGGCTACAAGGGCCGCATCGCGCTCTACGAGGTGATGCCGATGTGGGACGACCTGCGCGAGCAGGTCCTCTCCGGCGCGACGGCGCTCGATCTGAAGCGCGCGGCGATCCAGGGCGGCCTCAAGACCCTGCGGCAGAGCGGCCTCGAGCACGCGGCGGCCGGCACGACGACCGTCGAAGAGGTCCTGCGCGTCACCATGGCCGATTGACGGCCGCGCGCGCGTTGCGGCGTCGCACGTGAACGCCGCGCAACGCCGTGCTGCACGCCGGCGCAGACGCCGTACGGCGGGTGCAACGTCCCTGCACCGTTTTGTCCCGCCCGTGGCGGCGTCGATGGCGCGCCGACGCTGCGATGACGGCCGGCAGCGGCGAAACCGCGCGGGCACGCGCCCCTGCGCGTGGCACGCGGCCTGCTTTCTGCGCTGCGATGCCGACGATCGAAGCGTTCCTGCGCGAGATGGTGGAGCGCGGTGGGTCCGACCTCCACATCACCACCAGTGCGCCCCCGATGATCCGCCTGCACGGCCATCTACAGCCGCTGGCGCATCCGCCACTCACGGGCACCGACACCAAGAACCTCAGCTACAGCCTCCTCACCGAGGCCCAGAAGAAGAAGTTCGAGGAGACCAACGAGCTCGACTTCTCCTTCGGCATCCGCGGCGTCGCCCGCTTCCGCGGCAACATGTACTACCAGAAGGGCGCGGTCGGCGGGGCGTTCCGCACGATCCCGCACGAGGTTCCGCAGCTCCATCAGCTGAACCTGCCGCCCGCGGTCTCCGAGCTGACGAAGCTCCCGCGCGGCCTGATCCTGGTCACGGGCCCGACCGGCTCCGGTAAGTCGACGACGCTCGCCGCGATGATCGACAAGATCAACCGCGAGCGCCACGACCACATCGTCTCGATCGAGGACCCGATCGAGTTCGTCCACGAGCACAAGAGCTGCCTCGTGAACCAGCGCGAGGTCTTCGCCGACACGACGGGCTTCGCGCCGGCGCTGAAGCACGTGCTGCGGCAGGACCCCGACGTCGTGCTGGTCGGCGAAATGCGCGACCTCGAGACGATCGAGTCGGCGCTGGTGGTCGCCGAGACGGGTCACGTCGTCTTCTCGACCCTGCACACCAACTCGGCGGTGCAGACGATCAACCGCATCATCGACGTCTTCCCGCCCCACCAGCAGGCGCAGGTGCGCCAGCAGCTCTCGCTGGTGCTCCAGGGCGTGATCTCACAGCAGCTGGTGCAGCGCCGCGACGGCAAGGGCCGCATGCTCGCCGCCGAGGTGATGATCCCGAACCCCGCCATCCGCAACCTCATCCGCGAGGAGAAGGTCCATCAGATCTACTCGCAGATGCAGGTCGGCCAGCTGAAGTTCGGAATGCAGACGATGAGCCAGGCGCTCGTCGCCCTAGTGCAGAAGAACGCGATCTCCCCCGAGGACGCGGTGTCGCGCGCGACCGAGCCGGACGAGGTGCGCCAGATGCTCGGCCTCGGCCAGGCCCAGAGCCTGCGCGCCGGCGCACGCGCCTAGCGTCTCCCGCGGAAAGGACGACCGATGGCGATGTACAAGTGGGCCGGGGTCTCGCCGAAGGGTGAGACGCTCGCCGGCGAGATGGAGGCGACCAGCCGCGAGGCGGTGATCATCCGCCTGCGCACGCAGCGCATCCAGCCGATTCCCGCCAAGATCAAGGAGAAGGGCAAGGGGCTCGACTACGAGCTCAAGCTGCCGTCGCTCGGCGCCGCGGTGAAGGGACGCGACATCGTCATCTTCACGCGCCAGTTCGCGACCATGATCAACGCCGGCCTGCCGATCATGCAGTGCCTGCAGATCCTCGCCGGCCAGACCGAGAACAAGGTCTTCCGCAAGACGATCAACGACCTGCGGGACGACGTCGAGTCGGGCAGCACGCTCGCCGACGCCGCCAAGAAGCACCCGACGGTGTTCAGCGAGCTCTACACGAGCCTCGTCCAGGCCGGCGAGATCGGCGGTATCCTCGACACGATCCTGCAGCGCCTGGCGCAGTACCTCGAGAAGGCCGCGCAGCTGAAGAGCAAGATCAAGGGCGCGATGATCTACCCGGCCTGCATCGTGATGGCCGCGGTGCTGGTCACGGCCATCCTGCTGATCTTCGTGATCCCCGTGTTCGCCGAGGTCTTCCAGAGCTTCGGCGCCGACCTGCCCGCGCCCACGCAGTTCGTGATCAATCTCTCGAACTTCGTGATCGCCTACGTCTGGTACCTGGCGATGATCCCGGTGATCGCCGCCGTCGGCTTCCGCATGGCCTACCGCACCGACAAAGGGCGCATGCAGATCGACCGCATCGCGCTGCGCATCCCGGTGTTCGGCGAGCTGATCCGCAAGTCGTCGGTGGCGCGCTTCACGCGCACGCTCTCGACGCTCGTCTCGTCGGGCGTCCCGATCCTCGACGCGCTCAACATCACGGCCCGCACGGCGGGCAACAAGGTGATCGAGAAGGCGCTGTTCGAGGCGCGGCAGAGCATCGCCAGCGGGCGCACGATCGCGGAGCCGCTGATCGAGGCGAAGGTGTTCCCGCCCATGGTCTGCCAGATGATCGCGGTCGGCGAGACCACGGGCGCGCTCGACGCCATGCTCGGCAAGATCGCCGACTTCTACGACGACGAGGTCGACAACACGGTCGCGAATCTCATGTCGCTGCTGGAGCCCGCCGTGATCCTGTTCCTCGGCGTGGTGATCGGCGGCCTCGTGGTCTCGATGTACCTGCCGATCTTCAAGCTCGGCTCGGTGATCCAGTAGCGGGGCGAGACGGTCACGATCATGGCACCCGTTACGACAGTGACGATGGCCGCGAGCCGTTCCGCACGGCGGGTGCGCGGCACGACAGGGAAAACCCCAACGGCCTCACGCGCAGGGCGCGATCGCCACGCGAATGGTCGATGGCACCGGGCTTGCTCCTCGTGGGAGCAGCGCCGGGACGGCGGTCTCGAACACTAGAGTCGGGACGATCATCAACACGAACGGAGGAAGAGCATGCGTAAGACGGTTTCCAAGTTGAAGAGGAAGAAGTCGAAGGGCTTCACGCTCATCGAGCTTCTGGTGGTGGTGGCCATCATCGGCATCCTGGCCGCCATCGCGATCCCGCAGTTCGCGGCGTACCGCGAGCGCGGCTTCCGCAGCCGGGTCCAGACCGACCTGCGCAACGCCGCGACCGGCCAGGAAGCCTACTTCGTGGACGAGAACGAGTACCTCGCCGGCGACTGCGGCGGTCTGCCGGGCGTCTCCGTGTCCGACGGCGTGACCTGCTCGTGCACGGCGACGGCTACGTCCTTCGACTGCACCGCCGAGCACGCGTCGGCCCCGGGCAGCTGCACCTGGACGAGCAGCCCCGCGGCAGGCTCGCCGAACATGACCTGCAACTGGACGAGCTGACCGACGTCACCTGACGCGAGCCGGGGGGGCGGGTTTCACCCGCCCCCCCGTTTTGCTTTTTGGGCGCGCACCCCGCCTTCAAGAACCGACGCGCGCGATCCGATAGAGCCCCCGCGACCGCAAGTTGACCCCCTGCCGCACGCCCGCTAGCCGTGACGCCGCATCTCGCCAGCATGCTCCCGCTTCCGGCCTCGCTGCCGCAGCCCACGTGGCTGACCATCGGGTTCGCCTTCTGGGTGGGCGCGGCCATCGGTAGCTTCCTCAACGTCTGCATCCACCGCATTCCCGAAGACGAGTCGGTCGTCACGCCCGGCTCGCGCTGCCCCTGCTGCCGGACGCCGATCGCCTGGTACGACAACGTCCCCGTCCTGTCCTGGCTGCTGCTGCGCGCCCGCTGCCGAACGTGCGCGGCACCGATCGCGGCGCGCTACCCGCTGATCGAGCTCGCCACCGGCCTGCTCGCCGTCGCCGCGCTCTGGCGCTTCGGCTGGACGCCGTGGGCCCTCGTCGCCTTCGCGCTGACGGCGACGCTGCTGCTCGTCACCTGCATCGACCTCGACCACCTCTTCATCCCGGACGAGGTGAGCCTGCCCGGCATCGGCATCGGGCTCCTGGTGTCGGCCTTCGTGCCCGGCGGCGTCGGCCTGTGGAGCGCCGGGCTCGGCGCGCTCGTCGGCGGCGGCGTCCTGTGGCTGGTCGCCTGGAGCTACGAGCGCGCGACCGGCGTCGAGGGCATGGGCTTCGGCGACGTCAAGCTGCTCGCCATGATCGGCGCGTTCCTCGGCTGGCAGGCGATCCCGCTGATCCTCGTCATCGCCTCGCTCACCGGCTCGGTGGCCGGCGTCGGCGTGCTCTTCACCGCCCGTGGCCGCGCCGAGCGACGGCGCGTCGTGCGCATGCTCGGCCGCCGCGCGTTCTTCCCCTGGGTGCGGCGCGCGATGCGCACGACGGCGATCCCGTTCGGACCGTTCCTCGCGCTCGGCGCGGTCGTGCTGCTGTACTGCCCCGAGCTGGGGCTGCCGTTGACGCTCGGCTGAGCGCGCGTCGCCGGCCCAACAATCCGCGCGCGCCCCCTCCCGTCGGCGCCGCGCCCCCGCTACTCCTCGTCCGTGCACGCGTCGCCCCGCCCCGGCGGCGTGCCCTCGGGAGGCGTACATGCTGATGCGGGGCGGGGGCTTCACCCTGGTGGAGCTGGTGGCGACGATGGCGCTCGCGGCCGTCGTCCTCGGGACGAGCGCGGTGTCGCTGCCGCCGCTGCTCGCGAGCGTGCGGCTCGGCGCGGCGGCGCAGCGTCTCGCAGCCACGCTGCGCCAGGCACGCGGACGGGCGCTCGAGCGCAACGTCCGGATCGAGGTGCGCCTCGACCCGGCCCAGCGCAGGTGGCGCGTACGCGAGTGGGGCGGGATCGACGTCGAGTCGCACCAGCTGCCGGCGGGCGTGACCTTCGCCGGCCTGCCGGCGAGCGGCCAGGTCCGCTTCGGCACCACCGGCACCTCGGACAACGCCACCATCACGCTCGCGGCGGGTAGCGGCGTACGCCGCGTGATCGTCAACCAGCGCGGCCGGGTGCGGGTCCTGTGAGCGGCACGCGCGGCGCATCGGTGGTCGAAGCGTTGGCCGCGCTCGTCCTCGCGGCCACCGCAGCGGCCGGGCTCGCGGCCGCCGCCGCGACGGCGGCGTTCCACGTCCGCCTCGCCCGCGAGCGCACGGCCGCGCTCGGGCTCGCGGTCGACGCGCTCGAGGTGCAGCGTGCCGGCGCGCGCGGCAACGGCGACGACGCGCCCGTCGTCGCCGGCACGGCGTTCGTGCGGCACTGGACGGCGGGCGACGGCCGCGGCGAAGCGACGCCGCTCGCCGCCGACGTCGGCTGGGCCGCCGGCGGCGTCGGGCTCACGAGCGAGGTCTTCCCGTGAGCCGGGAGCGCGGCATGACGCTCGTCGAGCTGCTCGTCGCCGCCGCGCTCGCCGGGCTCGTGCTCGGCATGCTCGCGCTGGCGATGGGCGGCGCCGCCCGGCTGCTCGTCGTGCTGGGCGCGCGGGTCGAGGCCGAGGACACGGCGGTGATCGCCACCGAGGCGTTCGCGTTCGACGTCCGCCGCGCCGGCTTCGATCCCGCCGCCGCGGGCATCGAGGCGCTCGCCGGCGCGGCGCCCGATCGCCTGGTGCTCCAGGCCGACCTCGACGGCGACGGCCTGCTCAACGCCTCCTCCGCCGAGGTGACGCGCTGGCAGTGCCTCACCGGCCCGCCACGCCTGAACCGCGTCATCGGCGCGCAGTCGTTGCCGCTCGCGGCCGACGTCCGCGCCTGCCGCTTCCGCTTCCTCGACGCGAGCGGCAACCAGATCGTCGCGCCGGCCGCCGGCCTGCCGGCGGCCGACCGTGCGCGCGTGCGGGCGCTGGTGCTGGAGCCCGCCCTTCCGGGCGGCCTCGCTGCGCTGGCGGCTCGGCGCGCGCTGTCGCGCTGCGGACGGCGCCAGAGACCAGGGCGCGCACACTGCCCCGCGCCGGGCGTCGCGCAGACGGATTCTCGGCGGGCGGCGCGGCGCCGCGCTGCCCGCCGCGCTGGTCGCCGTCGCCGTCGCGCGTTGCCCCCGGGTCGGCGGTGGCTGACCTCATGCACACCCAGGCGGTGCTCACCCGCAACTGCTGCGCTGCCGCGCGCGCGCTGGTGAAGGCCGACGGCTGCCTCGCGTCGGTGGTCGCGGGCCTGGCGCCGGGCTACGTTCGACGCCGAGCAGGCGGGGCCGGAGGCCGCCGGAACCCCGGACGATGGCGTCCTCGCCGCCCCCGCTGCACCGTCGTCGCCGACGCCGCGCCCGGCCCGGCCGTACCGGCGCGCGCACGCTGCTCGCCGTCGAGGGACGCGCCGGCGGCGGCCGGTTGCTCGACGCCGTCGTCCGCCGCGCCGACACGCCGGGCGTGCCTGCCGGGCCTGGCTCGACGCCGCGGTCCCGATCGATCGCCGGCACGCTTCGCTGGGCTCGACGGCCGCGACCCGGCACCCTTCGACCCGGCGTGGGCGGCTGTCGCCGCGGCGCTGCTCGCGCCCGCTGCACTGCTCGACGCCTGATCGCGAGCGGGGCGCCCACGACGTCTCGCCCACGCCGGCCGCCGATCGCCGTCGGCGGCCCGCCGATCGCGGCGCTCGTCGCCCGCGCCGTCGCCGCCGGAGCCGTCGCGGGGGCCGTCCTCGTCCCCACCCCGCCCGCCACCCCGGCCCTGGCGCTGGTGACGGGCGACCTCGTCGTCGCCGGGCCTGCGCACGGCGCGGGGCTGCTCATCGTCGACGGTCGCCTGGACATCACCGCGCCCTTCACGTTTATTGGCGCGGTCGTCGCTGCGGATGGGGTGCGGGTGACGCATGCGGGAAGCCTCGACATCGCCGGGGCGTTGTGGATCGGCGCCGGCTCTCCGGAGCCGCTCGACGTCGACGGTACGGCTCGCGTCACGGCGAGCGCCGCAGGCCTCGCCGTCGCAGACGCCATGCTGCCCCTGCCCCGCCGCGCGGTGGTCGCGGGCGTACACGACCCCGGATGAACGCCGGCGCGCTCAAGCTCGGCGGCAGCGCGGCCGATATACCTGCCGAAGCCCCCGGCCGGCACGGCGGAGCGGCACCACCCGACCATGAGCGAGCAGCGCATGACCGACGTCCAGCCCACCGCCTCCGGAGCCGTGAAGCCCCTCGTCCTGGTGGTCGACGACAGCGACGAGAACTGCCGCATGGTCGAGACGCTGCTGAAGGCCCGCGGCTTCGGCGTCGAGACCGCCCCGGACGGCCCGAGCGCGCTCCGCGCCCTGGAGCGCCGGCGCCCCGACATCATCCTCCTCGACGTCATGATGCCGGCCATGAGCGGCATGGAGGTCCTCGACCGCATCCGGTCGAACCCCCAGCATGCCAGCATCCCGGTGATCCTGGTCACCGCCAAGTCGGGCGACGAGGACCTGCTCGAGGGCTACAAGTTCGGCGCCGACTACTACATCACGAAGCCGTTCTCGCCCCGGCAGCTGCTCTACGGCATCGGCCTCGTCCTCGGTCGCGAGTTCCCGGACTGACGCGGCCGCTCGATCCGGCGCCGCCGGCCGGCGCCCCGCCGGTCCGTGAGCGACACGTCGCCGTCGAGCTCGAGCGCCCCTCGATCCGACACGTGATCCGCGCGAGCGTCACGAGCCGATAGCGGGCCGAACGGCGACGTCCGCGCGAGCACGAGGGCCCCGAAAGGCTTCGCTCTCCCCGTCCCGCCTTGCCCCTCTGCGACCGGGCCGGATACACGCGAAGGACCGTGTCGCTGTTCGTCACCTTCGAGGGCGTGGAGGGCTCCGGGAAGTCCACCCACGTCCGCTTGCTCGCCGAGCACCTGCGCGCCGCCGGCCGCACGGTAGTCGAGACCCGGGAACCGGGCGGCACGCCCGCCGGGGCGGCGATCCGGCGCCTGCTGCTGGGCGACGACGCCGTCCCGCTCGAGCCGCTCGCCGAGCTGCACCTCTATTGCGCCGATCGCGCCCAGCACGTCGCGACGGTGATCCGTCCCGCGCTCGCCGCCGGGCACGTCGTCCTGTGCGACCGCTTCTCCGATTCGACGCTGGCCTACCAGGGCCACGCGCGCGGCCTCGATCTGCCGACGGTACGCACGCTCGACGCCCTGGCCCGCGACGGCCTCGTGCCCGACGTCACGTTCCTGCTCGACTGTCCGCCGGACGAGGGCCTCCGGCGCGCGCGCGGGCGCGACCACGGCACGGACCGCTTCGAGAGCGCCCCGCTGGCGTTCCACGAGCGCGTGCGCACGGGCTTTCTCACCTTGGCCGCCGAGGAGCCGGGGCGCTTCTGCATCGTCGACGTCACGCGGGCGAAGGACGGGGTCGCCGGCGCGATCGCGCGCGAGGTCGAGCGGCGGCTCGGCGCCGGCGTCGCCGCAGGGACGCGCTCGTGAAGCTCGGCGACGTCGCCGGCAACGCCGCGGCCGTCGGCCGCCTGCGCGCGGCCGTGCGCGACGACCGGCCCGCCGCAGCCTACCTGCTGCACGGCCCCGCCGGACTCGGGAAGCGGCGGATCGCCGACGGCTTCGCGGCACGTCTCCTGTGCGCGACGCCCGACGGCGACGACGCCTGCGGCTCCTGCGCGCAGTGCACACGCGTCGCGGCAGGGACGCATCCCGACCTGAAGGTCGTCGAGCGCGACCAGGAGCGGCGCGACATCCGCACCGAGCAGGCACGCGAGCTGACGCGCTGGCTCGGGCTGCGGCCGCTGATGGCCGAGCGCAAGGTGGCGATCATCGACGACGCAGAGTGCCTCAACGAGCACGGCCAGAACGCGCTCCTGAAGACGCTCGAGGAGCCGCCGGGCGCGGCCGTTCTCGTGCTCGTCGCCACCCGTGCGACGCTGCTCCTGCCGACCGTGCGCTCGCGCTGCCAGCGCATCCGCTTCGACCCGCTCGAGCCCGCGGAGGTGACGGCGCTGCTCGTCGCCCGCGGCGTCAAGGCCGACGCCGCGGCCACGATGGCCGCCCGCGCCGAGGGCTCGCCCGGCAGGGCGCTCGCGCTGATCGACGACGCCGACGCCGGTCTGCGCACGACGATCCTCGAGCGGCTCGCCGAGCTGGATCGGGCGGCGGCCGTCGACTGCTCGGCGCTGGCGCAGGCGATGGCCAAGGGCGCCGTCGACGCCGCGCTCGACGTCGTCGTGGCCTGGTACCGCGATCTCCTGGCCGTCGCCTGCGAGGGGGACGCCGCTCGCCTCCGCAATCCCGACGTCCGGGCGGCGCTCGCCACGGCCGCCGCCCGCACCAGCGTCCCGGCCGTGCTTCGCCAGCTCGAATGCGTGTGTGATACCGTCGACGCCGTACAGCGCAACGCGAACCGGGCGCTCGCCCTCGAGACCCTGCTGCTCGATCTGCGGCGGATCGAGCGCGACCCGGCAGGTCAGGCCGCATGAACGAGGACGAGACCACTTCCCCGAAGGCGATCCTGGTGGTCGGCGTCCGCTTTCGCCCGGCCGGGCAGATCTACGACTTCGATCCCGGCCTGCTGCACCTCGAAGTCGACGACCGCATCCTCGTCGAGACGGAGCGCGGCGTCTCGCTGGCGACCGTCGCCGTGCCGCCGCGGCTACGCCCGACCGGGCGTGCGCTGCAGCGGGTGGTGAAGAAGGCCGACGGGCGCGACCTCGCACGCGAAGATCGCGCCCTCCAGCGCGAGCGCGATCTCCGCGCCACCGCGCTCGCGCTCTTCAAGAGCCGCCGGCTGCCGCTGAAGCTCGTGAAGGTCGAGAGCACGCTCGACGGCGGTCGCGTCACCGTGTTCTTCGCCGCCGACGAGAAGCAGGAGGTCCGCGACCTCGCCCGCGACCTCGCGCAGACGCTGCACACTCGCGTCGAGCTGCGCCAGATCGGTTCGCGCGACGAGGCCAAGATGGTCGGCGGGCTCGGCGTCTGCGGGCGCGAGCTGTGCTGCTCGTCGTGGCTGCGCGAGTTCGCGCCGGTGTCGGTGAAGATGGTGAAGGCGCAGGGTCTGTCGCTGAACCCGTCGAAGCTGGCCGGCCAGTGCGGTCGCCTGAAGTGCTGCATGCGCTACGAGTACGACACGTATCAGGAGCTGCGCCGATCGCTGCCGGCGATGGGCGCGCAGGTGGAGAGCGTGAAGGGCAACGGACAGGTCGTGGCGCAGAACCTCCTCAAGCAGACGGTCGTGCTCCGGCTCGCCGACGGCGAGCGCGTCGAAGCCGGCCTGGAAGACCTCGTCGCGCGCCGGGGGTCGGATGGCTGACGCGCCGATCTACTTCACGACCCCCATCTACTACGTGAACGCGGAGCCCCACCTGGGGCACACCTACACGACGGTGGTGGCGGACACGCTGGTGCGCTTCTGGCGCCAGCGCGGGCGTGACGCGTTCTTCGTCACCGGCACGGACGAGCACGGCGACAAGATCGCGCAGGCCGCGGCGAAGGCCGGCGTCACGCCGAAGGCCTTCGCCGACCGCGTGAGCGGCCTCTTCCGCACGACGTGGGAGCAGGTGGGGCTGACGCCGGGCTGGTTCGTACGTACCACCGACCCGTCGCACACGGCCTTCGTGCAGCGCGTGCTCGCCGGGATCCATGCGCGCGGCGACATCTACTTCGACCGCTACACCGGCCTCTACTGCTACGGCTGCGAGCGCTTCTACCAGGAGCGCGAGCTCGTGGGGGGCCTCTGCCCCGACCACAAGGTCGCGCCCACCGAGATCGCGGAGGAGAACTACTTCTTCCGCATGGGCCAGTATCAGGATCGCCTCGTACGGCTCCTCGAGGACGAGCCCGAGCGCATCCAGCCCGACGGCTATCGGCGCGAGGTGCTCGCGCTGCTGCGCGAGCCGATCGGCGACCTCTGCATCTCGCGCCCGAAGGCGCGCCTCACCTGGGGCATCGATCTGCCCTTCGACGACCGCTACGTCACCTACGTCTGGTTCGACGCGCTGCTGTCGTACGTGAGTGCGCTGGACGCCGCCGGCCGTCCCGAGCTGTGGCCCCACGCGCACCACCTGATCGCGAAGGACATCCTGAAGCCGCACGCGATCTTCTGGCCGACGATGCTGATGGCCGCCGGGATGCCGCTCTACCGCCGTCTGCACGTGCACGGCTACTGGCAGATGAACCAGGACAAGATGTCGAAGAGCCTCGGCAACGTCGTGCGCCCGCTCGACATGCAGGCGCGCTACGGCATGGACGCGTTCCGCTACTACCTGCTGCGCGAGATGGCGTTCGGGCAGGACGCGGAGTTCAGCGAGCAGGCGCTCGTCACGCGGCTCAACGCCGATCTCGCGAACGGCCTCGGCAACCTCGCGAGCCGCGTGCTGGCCATGCAGCAGCGCTACGTCGCCGGCGTCGTGCAGCCGGCCGCTCCCGAGGGACCGGACCTCGCGTTGCGCGCGGCGTTCGTGGTCGCCCGTCGCGAGCTCGACGAGCACGTCGCCGGGCTCGCGTTCCATCGCGCGCTCGAGGCGGTGTGGCGCGCGCTCGATCACGCCAACAAGTACGTCACCGAGACGGCGCCCTTCTCGCTCGCGAAGGATCCGGCGCAGAGGCCGCGCGTCGGCGCCATCCTGCGCGAGCTCTGCGAGGCGCTGCGGGTGACGGCGCAGCTGGTGGCGCCGTTCCTGCCCGAGACCGCGGCGCGGCTCGGCGCACAGCTCGGGCTCGATGCGGGGACGCTCGCGGACCTGGGCAGGCCGTGGGGCGAGACGTTCGCCGCAGGCCACCGGACGAGCAATCCGGAAGCGCTGTTCCCGCGAATCGAAGCCGTCCCGGCCTGACCGGCGCGCGGTCCAACCGAGCGATCCGGCAGACATTTCGCCCAGGTCGAGGGCGTCGCAGAAAGTGCTTGAAAACGATTTTCAAAATCGCTACTGTCCCGATCAGTCCAAGGGGGACGGCAGCAGATGATCCTGTGCGTGTGCCGCGGCGTTTCCGAGCATGAGGTGATCGAGGCCATCCGAACGGGTGCCCGCGATCTCGACGACGTCTCCAGGCGCTGCGACGGCGCCGGTACCGACTGCGGCTCCTGCCAGGCCCACATCGCCTTCCACCTGATCGACGGTTGCCCGCGCCGGAGCGCCGCCGCCTAGCGACTCGTTCTCACCCGGCTTTCCGCTTCGTCCACGATCGCCGATCGGCCGGACGACGCATGGGTGTACCCTGCTGGCCCAGTCTGGCCCCCTGTGGTAACGCGAGAGCCGACTTCGCACACCACGAGGAGGGCGGCATGAAGGGCAGCAAGAAGGTGATCGACGCTCTCAACGACGTCCTCTCGGGAGAGCTCGTGGGGATCAACCAGTACTTCCTGCACGCGAAGATGTGCAAAAACTGGGGATACGAGCGGCTCTACGAGGAGAATCGGAAGGAATCGATCGAGGAGATGAAGCATGCCGAGGATCTGGTCGACCGGATCCTGTTCCTGGAGGGCGTCCCCAACCTCCAGAAGCTCGGCAAGCTGAGCATCGGCGAGACGGTCCCCGAGCAGCTGAAGGCGGATCTCGCCCTGGAGATGGACGCGGTCGCGCTGCTGAACCGCTCCATCGCCACCTGTGTCGCCGAGAGCGACAACACCTCCCGCGAGCTGCTCGAGGAGATACTCGAGAGCGAGGAGGAGCACGTCGACTGGCTCGAGACCCAGCTGGGTCTCATCGCCAAGCTCGGAGAGACGACCTACCTCTCCGAGCAGATGCGCAAGTAGCCGGCCGCTCCGGACGCGCCCGCGGCCAGCGGCGCACCCCGACAGAGGAGGCGCGCGACGCCCGAGCCCCGGGAGGATCGGTGCTCCTCCCGGGGCCGCAGCGCCCAGGTGGTCGGCTCAGCCGACCTTCTTGAAGTAGTCCTTCGAGCCGGTCGGGTCGGGCTTCATCGTGTCGCCGCCCGGCTTCCAGTTGGCCGGGCAGACCTCGCCGTGCTTGTCGGCGAACTGGCCCGCCTGGACGACGCGCAGCGCCTCGTCGACCGAGCGGCCGATCGGCAGGTCGTTGATCGTGATCGAGCGCACGGTGCCCTTCGGATCGATGACGAAGAGGCCGCGCAGCGCGACGCCGTCGGGCAGCAGCACGCCGTAGTCGGACGCGATCTTCTTCGTCACGTCGGCGAGCAGCGGGATGGTCACGCCCTGGATGCCGCCCTCCTTACGGGGGGTGTTGGTCCAGGCGAGGTGCGAGAACTTGCTGTCGATCGAGGCGGCGACGACCTCGCAGCCGATCTTCTGGAACTCCGGCGCGCGATCGTTGAAGGCCAGGATCTCGGTCGGGCACACGAACGTGAAGTCGAGCGGATAGAAGAACAGGATCAGCCACTTCCCCTTGTAGTCGCTCAGCGACACTTCCTTGAACGCGCCGTCGACGACGGCCTCAGTCTTGAAGTCGGGGGCGGGCTGCTGGACGTGGGCGGCCATGGGTACTCCTCCTCGGGTGCCGTGGCGCGTTGGACCATGGAAGCGACGGTCTACACGCGGGTTCCACACGAAACGAGAATCGTTATCGGAAACTCGATGTGTGACGCGACGCCGCGTCCCTGTCAACGGGGCGGCAGCGCCTCGAGCAGCACGACGGGGATCGGCACGACGCGCGCGCGCACGTACTCGCCGAGGCTCTTCGCCTGCGGATCGACACGCAACGACGCGGCGACGCCATCGCCGAGCAACCCCTTCACGATGAAGTTCAGCGCCAGCAGGTTCGGCAGCGCGTAGCGCTCGACGGCGAGCCCGCGCGCCTCCGGCAGCAGCTCGCGAAGTCGATCGGCCGTCAGGTACCCGGCGAGCCAGCGGTAGGCGGGCTCGCTGCGCACCCAGAGGCCGACGTTCGCGTTGCCGCCCTTGTCGCCCGAGCGCGCGCCGCAGATGGTGCCGAGCGGAACGTCGCGCGTCGGGCCTGCCGGCACGTCGCCCGCCGGTGCCGCGGCCGGCGGCGGCGCGGCGTGGCGATCGGGCGGCAGCACGGGCGCGATCGGGACGCGCTCGTCGCCGAGCACGACGACCTGCTCCACGTCCGTCGACGGCACCAGCGCCGGCCAGTACACGCCGATCTGCGACTCGCCCTGCGGCAGCGTCGTCATGAAGAACCCGGGATAGCTCGCGAGCGCCATCTCGACGACGTGGTTCGAGAACGCCGCGCGGCTGACCTTCGCCGCGTCGGGATCCTTCACCGCGATGGTGAGATACGCGAAGGCGGCTTCGTTGCTCGCCGGATCCGGCCGATCCGCGCGCGACAGCGACACGCGCGTTTCGGCGAACTGCTCGCGCCCGCCCACGGCCGCCCACAGCGTCTCCTCCGCGAGCCGCGCCTTCTCCTCGACGTCGAGCCCGGTCAGCACGAACGTCATGCTGTTCTTGTAGCCGCCGGGGTAGTTGATGCAGACCTTCGTGGTCGGCGGCGGCGGCGTGCCGCGCACGCCGGAGACGCGCACGCGGTCGGGGCCTTCCTGCGCGAGCCGGATGGTGTCGAAGCGCGCGGTGACGTCGGGGTTCGGGTAGTCGAGGCCCTGGATCTCGTAGAGCAGCTGGGCCGTGACCGTACCGACGCTGACGAGCCCACCCGTCCCCTCGTGCTTGGTCACGACGAAGCTGCCGTCCGCGTGCATCTCGGCGATCGGGAAGCCCGCATGGCGCAGGTCGGGGACCTCGCGGAAGAAGCTGTAGTTGCCGCCGGTGCACTGCGCGCCGCACTCGATGACGTGTCCGGCGACGACGGCGCCGGCGAGCCGATCCCAGTCGTCGCGCTTCCAGTCGAAGCGCCATGCCGCCGGGCCGACGGTGAGCGCGGCGTCGGTGACGCGGCCGCAGATCACGACGTCGGCGCCGCGCCCGAGCGCCTCGGCGATCCCCCAGCCGCCGAGATACGCGTTGGCCGAGAGCACCGGCGAACGCAGCTCCGCGAGCGACGTGCCGCGATCGAGGTGCGCGAGCGGCTCGCCGCGCGCCTGGAGCGCGGCGAGCTTCGGCATGAGGTCGTCGCCTTCGACGTGCGCGACCACGGCGTCGAGGCCGAGCTTGCGGTAGAGCGCCCGCACGGCGTCGGCACAGCCGCCGGGGTTCAGGCCGCCCGCGTTGACGACGATGCGGATGCCGCGCGCCTTGCAGGTCGCCGCGACCTCCTCCAGCTGGCGCAGGAACGTGCGCGCCCAGCCGAGCGACGGGTCGCGCAGCCGATCCTTCAGCAGGATCATCAACGTCAGCTCGGCGAGGTAGTCGCCGGTGAGGACGTCGATCGGGCCGCCCTCCACCATCTCGCGCGCCGCGCTCAGGCGGTCGCCATAGAAGCCGCTACAGTTTGCGATGCGCAGCACGTCGGCCATGGGGAGGCTGGTCTTAGGCGCCCGGGACGCCGGGGGTCAACGGCCTCGACCTCACTCGGCCCACGCCGGCTTGCGCTTCTGGGCGAACGCCGCCATGCCCTCGGCGGCCTCCGGCGACGCGAACAGCTCGGCGATGCGCGCCTCGGTCCAGGCGAAGGCCTCGTCCATCCGCATCCGCGGGACCGTGCGCACCAGCCGCTTCGCCTCCCCCACCGCGATGGGGCCGCCGAGCGCGATCGCATCGACCTCCTCCTGCACCGCCGTCATCAGCCGGTCGATGGCCACGACCCGATGCAGCAGCCCGTAGTCGCGGGCCCGCGAGGCGTCGAAGCGCTCGCCCGTGAGGAAGAGGCGCATCGCGTGGTGCGGACCGATCTTCGGGAGCACCACGACGGAGATCATCGCCGGGATGACGCCGATGCGAACCTCGCTGAAGCTGAACATCGCCCCGTCCGCCGCGATGGCGATGTCCGCGGCCGCGACCAGCCCGAGCCCGCCGCCGAAGGCATGGCCGTTGGCGGCGACGATCACCGGCTTCGGCCCGTCCCACATGGTGCGCAGCACCCGCACGAACGGGTTCTCCGCGCCGCCGCCGATGGCGCCGCCCCCGCCGCCCTTCAGATCGGCGCCGGCGCAGAACGCCGGACCCGTCCCGGTGAGCACGACGGCGCGGACGGCCGGGTCGTCCATCGCCGTCCCGAGGTGCCCGAGCAGCTCCGTGACCATCGGTCCGGAGAGGGCGTTGCGGCGCTCGGGCTCGGCGAGCGTGATCCAGGCGGCGCGCCCGTGGACGTCGTAGCGGGTGACGGTCTGGGGAACGGGCTCGGAGGTCGACATCGCCGGGTTGAAGCACGCCGGTGCCCGTCCCGGCAACGCCGGTCCGGCCGCTCAGGCCTCGAGGGCGGGGTCGGCCTCGACGATCACCAGCACCGCGTCGGGATCGACCATCTGCCCGACCTCGACGCGCACCTCGCGCACGACGCCGTCGGCGTGGGCCGCCATCTCGTGCTCCATCTTCATGGCCTCGAGCACGAGCAGCACCTGGCCGCGCGTCACCCGCTCGCCGGCGGCGACGTGTACCGCGCGCACGACGCCGGTCATCGGCGCGACGCAGCCGCCGGCGACCTCCTCGGCCCGCGCGGCGGGGAACACGGGCAGCTCGCGCAGCTCGGTGGTCCCGAGCAGCGAGTGCACGACGGTGACGTCGCCCGAGGCGGCCGTCTCGTAGCGCCGCCGCAGGCCGTCCAGCTCGACGACGAGGCCGCCCGCGTCGCGCGCGACCACGGCGGCGCGCCCGCGCAGCTCGCCTGCTTCGACCCCGACGGTACCGTCGCCGCCGACGACGTACTGCACCGCGATCTCGTCACCGCCCACGCGCCACTCGACGCGCTGCGGCCGCCAGCGGTTGTTGCGCCAGCCCGACGGCACGCTCGGCGGCACGGGGCTCGCTGCGGCGTCGCGGCGGCGCGCATGACCCTCGAGCGTGGCGACGATGGCGTGCGTGCGCACGACCGTCGGATCGGACGCGGCGGTCCGCGCCGCCGGCGGCAGGTGCCGCTCGACGAAGTGCGTGTCGAGCGCGCCCGCCGCGAATGCGGAATGGCGCAGAACCGCGAGCAGGAAGTCGCGGTTGGTCGTCAGCCCGGCGACACCGAGCCGGCGCAGCGCCGCCTCGAGCCGCGCGATCGCCTCGGCGCGGTCCGCGCCGTGCGCGATCACCTTCGCCAGCATCGGGTCGTAGTGGACGCCGACCTCGGAGCCGACCGCGACGCCGACGTCCCAGCGCACGCCCGGCACGTCGGGCGCCGACCACAGCGTCACGCGGCCGCTCGCCGGCAGGAAGTCGTGCGCCGCGTCCTCGGCGTAGAGGCGCGCCTCGATCGCGTGGCCGTCGATCCGCAGCGTCTCGGGCCGCACGCGCAGCGGCTCGCCGCGCGCCACCTCGATCTGCAGGCGGACGAGGTCGAGCCCGGTGACGCACTCGGTGACCGGATGCTCGACCTGGAGGCGCGTGTTCACCTCGAGGAAGTAGAACGCGCCGTCGGGCGCCAGGATGAACTCGACGGTCCCCGCGCCGACGTAGCCGATGGCGCGCGCCGCCGTCACCGCCGCCTCGCCGAGCCGCGCGCGCAGCGCGGCGTCGACCGCGGGCGACGGCGCCTCCTCCAGCACCTTCTGGTGCCGGCGCTGGATCGAGCACTCGCGCTCGAAGAGATGGATCGCCGTGCCGTGCGCGTCGCCGAAGATCTGCACCTCGACGTGCCGCGGGGAATCGACGTAGCGCTCGAGGAGCAGCGTCCCGTCGCCGAACGCGTGCTCGGCCTCGCGCCGCGCGGCCGCGAGCGCCGCGGGCAGCGCGTCGGCCGCACGGACGACGCGCATGCCCTTGCCTCCGCCGCCGGCCGAGGCCTTCACGAGGACGGGGAAGCCGACGGTCGCCGCCGCCTTCACGAGCGCGGCGTCGTCGCCCTCGGCGCCGGGCACCACCGGCACGCCGGCCTTGGCCATGATGCGCTTCGCCTCGATCTTGCTGCCCATGGCGCGGATGGCGGCGGGCGTCGGCCCGATGAAGGTCAGGCCCGTGTCGGCGCAGGCCTGGGCGAAGTCGGCGTTCTCGGCGAGAAAGCCGTAGCCGGGGTGGACGGCGTCGGCGCCGGTACGCCGGGCGGCGTCGAGGAGGCGGTCGGCGACGAGATACGACTCGCGCGCCGGTGCCGGGCCGATGCGGACGGCCTCGTCGGCCTCGGCGACGTGCGGCGCACCGGCGTCGGCGTCGGAGTACACGGCGACGCCCGCGATGCCCATGGCGCGCAGCGTGCGCAGCACGCGGCGGGCGATCTCGCCCCGGTTCGCGACCAGGACCTTGGTGACGGGCGGCACGGCCGGCTTCCTACGCGAGTCCGGGCCGCGAGGCGAGGGATCGGCGTCAGATCGGGAGGCGGGCCAGGGCCCGCAGCCCGCGCCGCCGCGCCCCCTCGAAGACCGCCAGGGCGGCGACCGTCGCCAGGACGAGTCCCGCCGTCATGATCGCGAGGTCTGCGGGCGCCGGCGTGCCGCCGTGGCGCACGGCGCGCAGCAGGCGGCCCACCGGCCAGGCCTCGAGCGCGACGACGCCGGCGATGACGCCGAGACAGGACAGCATGTAGACGATCGCCCCGAAGCCGGTGGCGATCTGGGCCGCGTTGCGCGTGTCGAGCTTCGCGTGCACCGCGCCGAACGCCAGCCCGAGGCTCACGATCGCGGCGAGCATCGAGGGCAGCGTCAGCAGGAACGCGACCGTCACCACCCCCGGCACGCCGAGCAGCGCGTTCGTCGTCGCCACCAGCGCCGCCGCGAAGCCGACGAGCGGCAGCCAGCCGAGCCAGAACTTGCTCCACCAGAGCTTCGCGAGCCCGACCGGCGCGGTGCGCAGGATCCACCACGCGTGCCCCTCCATGCTCGGCATCGGGTAGACGAAGCGCACGGCGACGGCGGTGGTGACGAACGCGCCGAGCCCGAGGTTCAGCACGGTCGCCATCTCGCGCATCGCGATCGCGAGCGGCGTGTCGCCCTCGAGCGGCAGCGCGGAGAAGTTGAAGAGGTAGATGCCGACCAGCGCGCAGAGGAGCAGCAGCTGCGACCACTGGCTCGGGTCGCGCAGGAACACGGTCGCGTCCTTCGCGAGCACCAGCCCGAAGAGGCGCGGCAGCGGGCGCACCAGCACGGCCAGGACGCGGCCGAGCGGGCGCTCGGCGCTGCCGGCGCGCACGCGGCCCGTCTGCGCCGCCGACCACGCGCGCAGGAAGCCGAGCTCGACGACGGTGGCGCTCACGAGGAAGAGCATCACGGCCGTGCTCGCCAGCATGCCGAGGAAGAAGAGCGGCGTCCCGTCGCGCGCGCCGAGCAGCGGCAGCAGCACCTCGGCCGCCCACGTGCTCGGGAACCACGGCGACCCGGCGCTGCCGGCGCCTGCCAGGAAGGCCGCGAGCCCGACCAGTCCCGACGGATGCGCCAGCCGCTCGGGCTCGAGCAGCCGGATGGCGACGACCGCACCGGCGAGCAGCAGCCCGGAGGCGATGAGCAGCGCGTCGCGGGCGCCGCGCGCCGGGAACACCAGCACGAGCGCCGTCGTCACCAGGACGCCGATCGCCGCGGGGATGACGAGGAACAGCGCCAGCACGGCCAGCGCGGCGAGGTAGAACGTCGGCCCGGCACCGTAGACCACGCCGTATGCGATCAGCGCGGGCAACCCGACCAGCAGCACCATCCACGACGACGCGATCAGGGTCTCGAGGAAGCGCGCGTGGTGCAGGCGCCGCCACGGGAGCGGCGCCGCGAGCAGCGGCACGACGTCGCCCGAGAGGTAGAACGTCGTCAGCGCCGTCACCGTATTGCTGACGAGGAGCACGCCCAGGAACGAGAGGAAGAGCAGGACCAACAGGCGCTGCGTCAGCAGCGGGCCGAAGTCGCCCAGGGTGTGGAAGTAGCCCAGGACGCGCACGCACACGACGAAGCACGCGATCCAGAATCCGGCGGTGGCCCCCAGCAGGACCACGGCCCGCCAGGGATGCGCGCGCATGGCGTTGCGCGCGGCGAGCCAGCGCGGCGCGCACAGCGCCAGCGTGCCGGGGACGCTCATGCCGACGCGCGCAGCACCGGGGCACGCAGGATGTCCAGGAACACGGCTTCGAGCGTCGCGTCGCCGCGGTCGTGCGCACGGCCGGCCTCGGCCGCGGCGCGCGCCCGCAGCTCGGCGAGCGTGCCGAGCGCCACCAGCCGGCCGTGGTCGAGAATCGCGATGCGGCTGCACAGCTCCTCGGCGACGGCGAGGCTGTGCGTGGAGAGGAAGATCGTCACGCCCTCGCCGGAGAGCCGGCCGAGGCGGCGACGCAGCTCGAGCGCGCCCTCGGGATCGAGGCCGACCATCGGCTCGTCGAGGACGAGGATGCGCGGCCGGTGGATCAGCGCCGCCGCCAGCGCAAGGCGCTGCTTCATGCCGTGCGAGAACGTCTCGACCAGCTCGCCCGCCTGCGCGACCAGGGCGAATTCCTCGAGCAACGCGTCGCCGCGCCGCGCCGCCTCGGCGGCGCCGAGGCCGTAGAGGCCGCCGACGAAGCGCAGCAGCTCGGCACCCGTCAGCTTGTCGTAGAGATGCGGCCGGTCGGGCAGATAGCCGGTGATCGCCTTCGCGGCCTCGGGCGCGCGCCGGATGTCGTGCCCGCCGAGCAGCACCGTGCCCGCCGTGGGCTCGAGCAGGCCCATCATCATGCGGATCGTCGTCGTCTTGCCGGCGCCGTTGCGGCCGAGGAAGCCGAAGACCTCGCCCGCGCCGACGTCGCAGCGCAGGTCGTCGACGGCGACGAGCGCGCCGTAGCGTTTCACGAGACCGTCGAAGCGGATCACGAGGCCCCCTCCCCTGCCGGCGTCACGTCGTCGACCGAGATGAACGCGAGCCGGCCCACCACCTGCGCCAGCTCGAGATGGCGCTCGGGCCCGCCGTCGAGCAGCTTCACGTGCGTGGCGTCGGCCGGCATCTGATCGAAGACGGCGTCGGCGCTGATCCAGCGGCCGGACAGCCAGAGCTCGGTCCAGGCGTGGTAGTAGAAGCCGTCGTCGAGATAGACGGCCCCCGCGGCGACGCGCGCCGGAATGCCGGCGGCGCGCGCCAGCGCCGCGAGCAGCACCGCGTGCTCGTTGCAGTCGCCGCGCATGGTGCGCAGCACCTCGCGCGCGCTCGGCACCGTCATCGTCGGCTCGGGCGTCATGCGCGTGTGCACCCAACCGACGAGCCGCGCCGCCTGCCGCACGGCATCCGTCTCCTCGCCGACGATCGACCGCGCCCGCGCCACGATCGTCGGGTGGTCCGACTCGATGAACGGCGACGCCGCCAGCCACGGCCGCACGACCTCGGGGACGTCGGCCGGAGCGCCCTCGGCCGGCGGCGGCTCGCGCACGACGGTGAGCACGCCGGCGGCCATGCGCTGGCGCGGCGGTGCCTGCGGGATGCGGCTCGCGGCCTCGCCCGTGACCCGCAGCACGAGCCGTGCCCGCTCACGCGGCGCCGCCACCGTGCCGCGGAGCGGGATGCGGGTGGAGACGGCGATGTCGAGCGGCGCGGCGTCGTCGATGCCGGCGAGCGCCTGCGCGCGCGGCTCGGCGCGCAGCTGGAAGCCCATCTGCGCCTCCTCGCGCACGACGCTGCCGTCGTCGGCGACCCAGACGCGCGCCTTCATGCCCTGGTGCTCCTCGACCAGGCGCAGCACGCTGCGTCCGTCCAGCTCCTCGCGCGCCTCGACCAGCGTCGACACCGGCTCGTTGCGCAGGGTCATCGGGCTCAGCACCTCGTGCGCGTAGCGCGTGCCGGGCGCCGGCGACGCCGCCGCGATGCGCGGCCGGAGCATGCCGGGGAGATGGATCGGCTCGGCGAGCGGCAGGGTCAGCGTCTCGCCGCGGCCCTCGGCGCCGTAGCGGGCCTCGAGGGTCCGGCCGTCGCTCTCGCCGGTGGCGGCGAAGGTCGCTGCGGGCGAGGTCAGCACGAAGCGGAAGCGGCGCAGGGCGAAGGCCGCGTCGGTCTCGGCGTCGAGCGTCGTGGTCACGCGCTGGGGCGTTCCCAGCATCGCGAGCACGAACGTCGACTCGTCGCGGAAGCGCCAGCCGTCGTCGGTCCGCGTCGTCTGCCGGCGCGTGTGTCCGATCTTGTGCACGCCCTGGTAGAGCCCGAACCACTCGTCGCGCCCGCCCGCGGCCTCGACCGGCGCCGCCGCGAGGCCCGTGGCGTCGAGCCCGGGGGCAGGCGTCTGCCGGGCCACCAGCAGCGCCGCCATCGCGAGCCAGACGGCGACGGCGGTGAGGGTCGGTAGGTGTCTCACGCGGCGCGGCTCCGAGCCGACCCTTGGACTATAGCGGCGGTCCCGGATTCACTCGAACGCGCCGGCCCGCGCCCGCGCGGCCGCCACCACCTCGGGCGGCACCGGGTCGAAGCGGGCCGAGCCGGCGCGGAACGCCCCAGGCATGAGGATGCGGAAGAGCCATGCGAAGCGGTAGCGCCCGGGTACCCAGATCTCGTGCCGCCGCTCCTCGACGGCCCGCAGCACGGCCGCCGACACCGCCGACGCCGGCCACTTGCGGCCCTGAAACGCCGCCGGCTCGTCGACCTTCTCCCATATCTCGGTGTCGACCGGCCCGACGTGGATGACCGCCGCGTGCACGCCGGAGCCCTGGAGGTCGAGCCAGAGGCCCTCCGTGAACCCGGTCAGGCCGAACTTCGAGGCGGCGTACACCGACTCGCGCGGCGGCGGCAGCTTGCCGGCGACCGACGAGACGTTCACCACGCAGCCGCCGCCCTGGCGCAGCATGGCGGGCAGCGCCGCCAGCGTGAGCCGCATGGGCGCGAGCAGATTGACGGCGATCGTCTGCTCGAGGTCGCCGGGCGTCACCGCGTAGATCTGCTTGTGCTTCGAGATGCCGGCGTTGTTGACGAGCACGTCGAGCCGGCCGAGCCGCGCCGCCGCGGCGCCGACGATCGCCGCCGGAGCGTCGGGCGCGGCGACGTCGAGCGCCAGCGGCTCGATGCGCACCCCGCGCGCCCGGCACGCCGCGGCCACGTCGTCCAGCAGCGCCGCCCGGCGTGCGACCAGCACGAGGTCGGCGCCGCGCGCCGCGAAGTCGAGCGCCACCTGCCGGCCGATGCCCGACGACGCTCCCGTGACGACGACGACCCGCCCGCGATGATCCATTGCGAGCGTCTCGCCCGCCGCCGTCGCCGCGGTCAAGCCGCACGCCGCGCGGCGCGACCGGCTTGACCGACCGCGGGCGCACGTCTACCCCTCGCGGCGCGTGGAACGGCGGCGGCGACCCTGGGCGTGGCTCGTCGCCGTGACCGTCCTCCTCCTCGGCTACCAGACGGTCTCCCACGGCATCTTCGTCGGGCGCTTCTTCGCGCTCGACGACTTCTGGGTGCTGCACGACGTCGCCGAGCTGCGCGGCCTCGCCGACGTGTTCGCGCCGTCGCACGGCTGGCTCCAGTATCGCCCCCTCACGACGGTCGCGTACTTCGGCGTCCAGCAGGCGCTCTTTGGGCTCGATCCGACGCGTTGGCAGATCGTGCACCTGGCCGCGCACGCCCTCGCCGCCCTCCTCGTCTGGGCGATCGCCCGCCGGCTGCTGCGCGGCGACGGCCCGGCGCTCGCTTGCGCGCTCTTCTACACGGCCGCTCCGGGACACACGGTGGCGGCGCGCTGGCTGGCCTACTTCACCATGACCGGCGCGGCGCTGGTCGTGCTGCTCGGCGTGTGGCTGTGGCTGCGGGTACCGCCGCACCGGCGTGGGCTCGCGGCGCTCGCGACCACCGGGCTCGGGCTGCTCGCCAGCGAGCACGCCGTCGTGCTGCCGGCGCTGCTCACCCTGCTCGCGCTGCTCGTCGAGCCGCGCGACCGGTGCGCGGCCTCGCTGCGTGCGCTGCGGCTGCCGTGGCTGCTCGTCGCCGCGGTGACGGCGGCGAAGCTCTGGTGGGGTCACGTGGTCCTGCCGGCGCGCCATCCCGTCGGCGCCAGCGTCTTCTGGCAGCACTACGGCCTCGACTTCGACCCGGCGACGACGCTCGAGAGCCTCGGCCGTTACGCCCGGGTCGCCGCCACGGCGCTGTGGCCGTGGGCGTCCGAGGCGCCGGCGCTGCGGGCGCTGGGGGCGATCGTGCTCGCGCTCGCCACGGTGCTCGGCGCCCTCGTCCTCGTGCGCCCCGCGAGCGGCCGCGCGCTCCGCCTCCTCGCCTTCGGAGTCGCCGCCTTCGTGGTGGGGATCGCCCCCGTCCTGTTCCTGCCGCAGCACTTCGCGTCGGCCTACGTCGGCATCGGCGCGTTCGGGCTCGCGGTGGCGGCGGCGGCCCCGCTCGCCGCGCTGCCGGGGCGGCTCGCGACGGCGGCCTCGCTCGGCGTCGCGTTCCTCGTCGTCGCGTACGAGGGACGCTTCGTCCTGCCGGCCACGATCCTCGGGCCCGAGATCCGCGGCATCGAAGGCAGCGCGCGCGACGCCGCGGGCTGGCTGCGCGCCATCGACGCGGCGGCGGCGGGACGTGCGGACGTCCGCGAGGTCGTGATCCCGGAGAACTGGGCGAACCACCTGACGTTCGACCTCGGCGAGGCGCATCGGCTGTTCCTGTGCGCGCCGTACCGGGTGCGCACGGTGCTCGCGCCCGCGAGCGAGCCGCCGCGTCCGTGGCGCGCCGTCGTGACCTCGCTCGGCGACCGCAACGGGCCGCCGTGGCCGGACCGCCCGTGCCCGGCCGGCCCCCCGGCTCACATGCGGAACACGCCGTAGCCGCGCGCGCCGGCGATCGGCGCGGAGTGCACCGCCGACAGCGTGATGCCGAGCACCGTGCGCGTGTCGCGCGGGTCGACGATGCCGTCGTCCCACAGGCGCGCGGTGGCGAAGAAGGCGTTCGACTCGCGCCCGATCTGCTGCTCGACCATGGCGCGGAGCCCGCGGTCCTGCTCCTCGTCGAACGCCTGGCCCGAGCGCTCCGCCGCCTGCCGGCGCACGATCGAGAGCACGCCCGCGAGCTGCTCGGGACCCATCACCGCGATGCGGTGGTTCGGCCACGCGAACACGAAGCGCGGCTCGTAGGCGCGGCCCGACATGCCGTAGTTCCCGGCCCCGTACGACGCCCCGATCATCATCGTGAGGTGCGGTACGGTGCTGTTCGAAACCGCGTTGATGAGCTTGGCGCCGTCCTTGATGATGCCGCCCTGCTCGTAGCGGCTGCCGACCATGAAGCCGGTGATGTTCTGGAAGAACAGGATCGGCGTGTCGGTCTGGTTGCACAGCTGGATGAACTGCGCGCCCTTCTCCGACGACTCGGAGAAGAGCACGCCGTTGTTCGCGAGGATGCCGACCGGGTAGCCGTGCACGTGTGCGTAGCCGCAGACGAGCGTCGTGCCGTAGGTCGGCTTGAACTCGTGGAAGCGCGAGCCGTCGACGATGCGGGCCAGCACCTCGCGCACCTCGAACGGCCGGCGCACGTCGAACGAGGTCACGCCGAGCAGCTCGTCGGGGTCGTAGCGCGGCTCCTCTGGGGCGACGCGCTTCGACCAGCCGAGCTTCCTCCAGTTGAGCTGGGCCACGATCTCGCGGCCGAGGCGGATGGCCTCGCGCTCGTCGGCGGCGAGGTAGTCGCTGACGCCCGACACGCGGCTGTGCATCTCGGCGCCGCCGAGCGTCTCCTCGTCGACGTCCTCGTGGATCGCCATCTTCACCAGCGGCGGGCCGCCCAGGAACACCCTGGCGCCGCCCTTCACCATGACCACGTAGTCCGACATGCCGGGCACGTAGGCGCCGCCTGCGGTGGACGAGCCGAAGACGAGGCAGATGGTCGGGATGCGCTCCTTCGAGCGCCGCGTGATCTCGCGGAAGCCCTGCCCGCCCGGCACGAAGGTCTCGGCCTGGAACGGCAGGTCGGCGCCGCCGGACTCGGTGAGGTTGATGATGGGGAGCCGGTTCTGGGCGCAGATCTCCATCGTGCGCCCGCTCTTCTTCACGCTGTACGGATTCAGCGAGCCGCCCTTCAGCGTCGGCTCGTTGGCGGTGACGACGCACTCGACGCCCGAGACGACGCCGATGCCCGAGACGATCGACCCGCCGAGGCCGAAGTCGGTGCCCCAGGCCGCGAGCGGCGCGATCTCGAGGAAGGGCGAGTCGCGGTCGAGCAGCAGCTCGATGCGCTCGCGCGCCATGAGCTTGCCGCGCGCGTGGTGCCGCGCGACGTACTTCTCGCCGCCGGCGGCGCGGACGATCGCGAGCTGCTCGTCGAGGATCGCGAGCTGCTCGAGGAACGCCTCGCGGTTCTGGCGATAGCCCTCGGAGCGGGTGTCGGCGTGCGAGCGCAGGACCTCCATCGGCCCCGGGGGTGTAGCCCGCGGCGCCGGCCCCGCGCCAGCGCCGCGGGCGGCGTCACGATCCCGTGTCCACCCAGCCCACGATCTGCCCGTCGCCGAGACGCACCCGCGCGGAATCGGGGATGCGCCGGGCCGCGACGTAGTCGTTGGCGTCGAGATGGACGGTGGTCGTCCGCCCCGCGACGACGTCCACGGGGACCGTGACGGTCCCGTACTCCTGCGCGCTCGCGATCACGCGATAGCGTCCCGGCGGCAGGAGCACCTGGTCGGGCTCGGTACGTAGACCGTCGCTGTTGACGACGCGCCGCTCGAAGATTCCGTCCTGGCTGCGCACCTCGTAGGGCGTGTGCACGGCGACGTCCGGGTCGACCCGCGTCGGCGATTCGGTGACCTCGCGGCTCGAGTAGACGACCAGCATGCCCGTGTGGGCTTGCGCGGCGGCCACCTCGTCCGGGGCCGGGCCAACCACCCGATCGACCGTGGAGCCCGGCATGGAGGCACAGCCCGTCACGGCGACACCGAGAGCCACCGCGACGGTGAATGTCCGGTACATGGCGATTCCCTTCCGGCGTGCGATCACGCCTGCCCCCATGCCGATGCACGCCGCGCGCCAGCGCCGGGACGAAGACCGGTCGGGCTGCGGACGCCGGCGCGGCGGCGCCGCACCGACGGCCGCGGCCGCGGCGCGGGACCGCACGCCACACCTCGCTACTCGTCGCCCTCGGACCCTTCGTCGGATCCGCCGTCCGGGTCGTCGCCGGGATCGATCGGCTCGTCGTCGGGAGGGTCGGCCTCGCCCGCGAAGCAGAGATCCTCGGCGCGGTCGAGACCGAGGAGCGCCACGGGATAGCGATCGCCGTCGATGAGCACCACCCCGGAAAGGCCGGGGCACCTCGCCGGCCCCTCGAAGCGGGCGTGGAGACGCGGGCGCCCGAGCTCCGCGCAGCGCTCGGTGACGATGCGCATGCGCACCCGCCCGCCGCGCACGCGGACCCGCAGCCGGGAGATCGCGCAGCCGGCGAGCTCCCCGGCGTCCAGGTCGAGGAGCGGGTCCGTGTCCTCCTCGCAGGAGAACGTCCGGGCGTCGACGAAGACGGTCTCGTCGCAGGGGACCTCGTCGACCTCGCGTGCCGCCGCGCCCGCGACCAGCGTCAGGCACCCGAGGAGACCTCCCGCCAGGGCCATGGCGATGCGCATGGAGGCTCCATCGCCCCGATCGGCCCGGCCCGTCAACGGACTTAGGTCGTAGGCCGCCGTGACGTCTTCGTGACCGGGACCTCGGCGGACGCGGGCTTGTCACACGGGCCCGTCCGGGCAAAAGCTCGTCCCCATGACGGCGCTCGGGGACACCAATCAGCTGGAGCGGCTCGACCGGGAGCTGGAGACGATCCTCACGTCCTTCGACACGAACTACGCGTGGCGATACGGCAACGTGAAGGACGGGCTGCGCGACCTCTACGAGAAGGCGAAGCGCGACCAGTGGAACGGCACCACCCAGCTCAGGTGGGACACGCCGGTCGACCCCAGCGTCGACATCCTCCCCCGCCAGATCAACCCGCTGAACGGCTATGCGCCGTACGAGCGCCTCACCGAGAAGGAGAAGGCGCGCCTCCAGCACGCCTCGGTGGCGCTGCAGCTGTCCCAGTTCCTGCACGGCGAGCAGGGCGCGCTGATCGTCGCGTCGCAGCTCGTCGGCGCGGTGCCGTGGATGGACGCGAAGTACTATGCCGGCACGCAGACGATGGACGAGGCGCGCCACGTCGAGGTCTTCGGCCGCTACCTCACCGAGAAGCTCGAGTGGCAGTGGCCGGTGAACGAGAGCCTGAAGGAGCTGCTCGACGCCTGCATCACCGACAGCCGCTGGGACTTCAAGTACCTCGGGATGCAGATCATCATCGAGGGCCTGGCGATGGCGGCGTTCGGCAACCTCTACCACCTGACCTCCGAGCCGCTCCTCAAGGAGCTGATCCACTACGTGATGCGCGACGAGTCGCGCCACGTCGCCTTCGGCGTCCTCTCGCTGCGCGACTACTACGCCGACATGCCGGAGAACGAGCGCCGCGAGCGCGAGGACTTCGTCATCTACGCCTGCGAGCTGATGCGCAATCGCCTGGTCGGCGACCAGATCGCGAACGCGATGGGCTGGAACCGCGAGGAGGTGAAGCAGCAGGTGCTGGCGTCGCCGCCGGCGCTCGCCTTCCGCTCGATGCTGTTCGCGCGCGTGGTGCCGAACCTGAAGCGGCTCGGCATGCTCACGCCGCGCGTGCGGACGTCGTTCGCGGAGCTCGGCATCCTGCAGTTCGAGGACGCGGATCCGGAGGAGCAGGACCGCGCGCTGGGGCTCGCTTAGAACCCCACCATCTTCGCCACGTACTGCATCATCACCTCGTCCGCCCCGCCGCCGATGGAGATGAGGCGGGTGTCGACGAAGGCGCGCCCGGCGGCGCTCTCCTTCATGTAGCCGAAGCCGCCGTGCAGCTGGATGCACTGATCGGCGACGGCGCGCACGGTGCGGCCGCAGACGAGCTTCGCGAGCGAGATCTCCTTGGTGGCGTCCTCGCCGCGGACGCGCTTGCGCACGCACTCGTGCGTGAGCGCCTTCGCCGAGGCGATCTGCGCCAGCATCTCGACGAACTTGAACTGCGTCACCTGCATCTTCGAGAGCGGCTTGTTGAACAGTACCCGCTGATCGCACCACGCCTTGGTCTCGTCCCAGAGCTGCTCGGAGCCGGCGAGGCTGCTGACGCAGGCGACGAGGCGCTCGTCCTGGAACTGCATCATCTGCTGCTGGAAGCCGCGGCCGATGTCGCCGATCGTGTTCGAGACGGGGACGCGCACGTCCTCGAAGAAGAACTGGCCGGTGTCCGAGCCCCAGTTGCCGATCTTGTCGAGCAGCCGGTAGCTGATGCCCTTGGTGTCGGTCGGCACGACGATCTGCGAGAAGCCGCCGTAGCCGGCGTCGGGATCGTTCACCGCCAGCAGACACATCCAGTCCGCGGTCGCGGCGTTGGTGATGTAGATCTTGCTGCCGTTGATGACCCAGTGGTCGCCGTCGCGCACGGCGCGGGTCTTGATGCCGGCGACGTCGGAGCCGGCGTCGGGCTCGGTGACGGCGATCGCCGCCACCATCTCGCCCTTGATCGCGGGCACGAGGTACTTCCGGCGCAGCTCGTCCGTGCCGAACTGATGCAGCGAGGGCGTGGCCATGTCGGTCTGCACCGTGATGCCCATGGCGACGCCGGCGTTGTCGCAACGCCCGACCTCCTCGAACATCACCGTCGTGTAGCTCCAGTCGAGCCCGGAGCCGCCCCACTTCGGATCGTAGCGCAGCCCGAGCATTCCGAGCTCGCCCATCGTTCCGAAGAGCGCCTTGTCGATGCGGCCGCGCTCGTCGAACTCGCGTGCACGCGGGACGAGCTGCTCCTGGACGAAGCGGCGGACGGTCTTGCGAAAGGCCTCGTGCTCGGGGGTGCCGTAGATGTCGGCGGACATGGGCCGGGGTCTTAACCCGAGGCGTCCGGTCGTGCCACCCGCAGCACCCACCTGCTCAGGGCGAGGCGCGGCCCTTGAAGAAGCCCGGCTCGTTCTTGATGACGCCGCCGGTCTCGAAGATCGCCTCGAAGCAGACGCCGCTTTCGATCTGGAGCTGCGTGCGCAGCGGCAGCGCCATCGGCGGCGCCGGGATGCCGAAGGGACGGTTCGAGAGCGCGCCCCCCTTCCCCTTCAGCAGCATCTTCGCCTTGCCGGCGTTACCGCTCTTCAGCTTCATCGAGACGAGGCCGTCGCCGGTCGCGGCACCGTTGTTGTAGTCGAAGCCGCTCGCCCTGCCGCGCCAGCAGGGACGCGAGCCGCAGAGGCCGCCCGCGGGAGCGGTCGCGCGGAAGACGAGCTGCGTCGTCGGCGTGGACTGGTCGTAGACGCAGAGGGTGACGTCGCTGGTCGCGGTCGGGTTGCCGAGGTCGGCAAGGGTCGTGGCGGAGCCGGCGGGCCACTTCCACTTCACGATGTCCTTCGACGGCGGAATGCCGTCGGTGAACTGGAGCGCGCCCTTCTCCGGCTTGTCGGCGAGGCGGCAATCGAGCCGCGGTGCGGCGACGCACCCGAGCGCGGTATCGCACTGGAGGCACGGCGTGCAGACGACCGGGGCACCGCCCGTGCAGGTTCCCGCGACGCAGGTGTCGGGTGCCGTGCAGGCGTTGCCGTCCGAGCAGGACGTGCCGTCGGCGACGACGAAGCCGCCGCATACCGAGCTGGTGCAGACGTCGCCCGCCGTGCACGGGTTGCCGTCGTCGCACGGCGAGCCGTCGGGACCGCAGGTCGCGCGAACCGGGGACGCCGACACCAGTGCCGCGAGCACGGCCACCACGAACAGGCCAATCAACCGTCGATGCATGGCGCCTCCGGGCCGGAGACCCTAACCCCGACGCCTCGGAGGCGTCAAAGAATTTTCGCGCCCGCCTGCGCACTTGCAATGCGCTCCGCCAGATCCCGCGGATCAGATCGGCCGCAGCCGCTTCGGCAGGGGCGCGCGATGAAACCCATGCCACGGCTGCGAGCGGGCATGGGGCGGCAACGGCCACGGCTGGCGACCCTCCGCCGCCGCGGCCGTCGCCTCCGGCAGCAGTGCGGACAGCGGCGACGCCAGCTTCGCATTCGGGGCCGCGCCGTCGACGCGCAGCACCGAGCCGCTGACGAACGCCGCCGCAGGCGACAGCAGGAAGACGATCGCCGCCGATACCTCCGACTCGGTACCGAGCCGCTGGAGCGGGACGGCGAGCCCGAGCAGCTGGAGGAAGTGCTGCATCCAGTCCGGATAGGTGTCGAGGCCCGACGACGCGATCCATCCCGGCGCCACGGCATTCACCCGCACGCCGGACGACGCCCACTCGACGGCCGCCGTCTCCGTGAAGCTCACCATGCCCCAGCGTGCCGCGCCCGAATGGCCCATGCCCGGCATGCTGCCCCACATGTCCGCGACGATGTTCACGATCGCGCCGCCGTGATCGACCATCCACTGCGTGAAGCACTCGCGCGCGCAGAGGAAACCGCCGGTGAGGTTCGTACGCACGACGGTCTCCCAGCCCTTCTGGCTGATCGACGCGAGCGGCGCGGCGAACTGGCCGCCGGCGTTGTTGACGAGCCCGTCGATGCGCCCGGTGCGCGCCAGCGTCGCCGTCACCATGTCGCGCACCGCGCTCTCGTCGCGGATGTCGCACGGCATCGCGATGGCCGTGCCGCCGTCGTCGGCGATCTCCGCGCACACCGCCGCGAGCCGCTCCGCCTTGCGACCGACGAGCACGACCGCCGCTCCGAGCGACGCCAGCTCGTGTGCCGTGCAGCGCCCGATGCCGCTGCCGCCGCCGGTCACGACGTGGACCTGGCCGGCGAAGAGGTCGGGACGGAAGATCGAGTCGTAGGACATGCGCGCGCCTCCGCGGCGCTTCTAGCACCGGGACGTGCGGCCCGCGCCACCGGCGTCAGCCGGCCGCGAGCCGGGCGCGCAGCCACGCCTCCGCCTCTGGCAGCGTGGCGAAGACCGCGCTGGGACATCCGAAGCGGGCGCGCAGGGCCACGGCGCCGCTGCCGTCGAGACGAGCGGCCAGCGCCGGCGGCACGACGGCAGCGAGGCCGACGCAGCGGTCGGCCATCTGCGCACGCCGGGCCCGAATTTGCGCGCTCTCGAGCCGCACGACGGCCGGGTCGTGCCGGTGCACCGCGCGACGGCGATCGTGCAGCAGCGCGAAGCGCTCCGCCCGCCCGCACCAGCGCGCCACGTCGTCGTGGTAGCGGAGCGCCTCGAGGACGCCGACCGGGCCGTCGAGCGTCACCCGCACGAGCGGCCAGTCGCGCTCGTCGACGGTCACGCCGGAGTTGACTCGCACAGTTGAAAATGAAAATCAATTTCGTAAACGTACAACGGCCGAGGCGCCGGACGCCCGAAAGGAGAATCTTCATGTTCGGCGCTGTGTTACCTCCTTCCATCAGCGTGGTTCCGCTGCTTGCCGGGAGGCCCGAAGAGACCCTCTGGAGCACCCCCGTGGCGGTCGTGCTGGCGGCCGGAACCGCCGTCGTCGGCGCGCTCGCCTGGAGCGGACTGCGAACCCTACGCACCGCCCCCCCGCCACCACCACCGCGCGGCGGCCGCCCCACTACGGCGACGCGCCGCACGCGGGCGGGCGGATGACCGCCGCCGAGCCGATGGACGTCGTGATCGTCGGCGCCGGGTTCGCCGGGCTCGGGACCGCCGCCGCCCTGCGCCGGTTCGGCGTGCGCCGCTTCGTCGTGATCGAGCGCGGCTGGAACGTGGGCGCATTCTGGACCGGCGTCTACGATCGCCTCCACCTGCACTCGCCGTGGCACGATCTGCCCGAGGACGGCGGCCTCGTGCGCCGGTATCCGATGTACAAGTCGCGCGACGAGGTGCTGCACTACCTCGACGCCTACGCACACCGCTTCCGCCTACACGCGCGCGTGCGCTGCGGCGACACGGCGATGCGCATCGCCCGGGCGCCCGCGGCCGACGGCTGGATCGTCGAAACGGCGCAGACTGCCTACCACGCACGCTACGTCGTGCTGGCCACGGCGATGAACCGCGAGCCGACGATGCCGGAGGTGCCCGACCGTCCGGCCTTCCGCGGCCACGTGCTGCACGCGGCACGCTATCGCAACGCGCTGCCCTTCGCCGGGCAGCGCGTGCTGGTCGTCGGCAGCGGCAACTCCGCGGCCGAGATCGCGCTCGATCTCGTCGACCACGGCGCCCGTGCCGTCGATCTCTGGGTACGCGGGCCGCGCCACTTCCTGCCGCGCTCTCGCATGACCGCGCTGTTCCTGGTCTCCCGTCTGCTCGGCATGTCGTCGCCGCGGGCGCTCGATCGTTTTCAACGCGTCGCTCCGGGGACGCCGCCCTTCGCACGCGTCGTCCGGCAGCGCGACCGCCTCGCCGGCCGCATCGGGCTCGATCTGTCGCGCTACGGGATCCGGCGGCCCGCGGCAGGCCCCTTCACGGAAATGCTCACGCGGGGCCGCGTGCCCGTCTTCGACCGCGGCACCGCGCGCGCCATCGGCGAGGAGCGCATCGGCGTCGTCGACGGCACCGCGCGCCCCCTGCGCGGCTTCACCGCGCACGGCGTGCGGCTCGGCGACGGCGAGACGCACTACGACGCGGTGCTGTTCGCCACCGGCTTCGCGCCGCGCCTCGAGCCGCTGCTGCCCGACCATGCACGCCTGCTCGGCCCGCGCCCCGGCGGACGCGCACCGCGCATCGACGCGCAGACACGCTCGACGGTCGAGCCGACGCTGTTCGCTCCGAGCTTCGGGGTGTCACTGAACGGCGGAGCCGGCCTCGGCCGCTTCGGATGGGCGGCCGGGGCGCAGATCGCCGCCGAGCTGGCGGCCGGATCGCGCCTGGCGACGCCGCCGCTGGCTACGCCGGCGGCGCGTGACCGGCGTCAGCGCGCGGCCACGGCCCGGGCCGGCGCGGCTGGCCGGCGCAGCCGCGCCGCCGGCGCGAGCCCGAGCCAGACGTAGAAGTTCGCCGGCGTGCGCGCCACGTCCTTCTGCTTGTTCCAGGCCGCGACCTTCTCGCAGTAGGCGTCGCTCTCGCGGTCGCGCAGCCGATCGAGCACCGCCAGCGCCCGCAGCGACTGGCTGCCCTTCTCCCAGTCGTTCGGACACGACGTGACGAGGTGCCGCGTGAGCTTCTCGACCGCGCCGCTGTCGGTGAAGTGCACCTCGAGCGGCGTCGAGCGACAGACGAGGGGCCGCGACTCGTAGACCATGCAGCGGTTGGTCGGAGCGTCGAGATAGGCGCAGTGGCCGCGCTTCCACGGCAGCGCCATGACCGCCTTGGTGTCGCCGATCCTGGCCCACCAGCCGTGGCGCTTGTCCATTCGGATGTCGCCGAGCTTCACGAGCCGTACCAGCTCGGTGACCGGGCGCCCGGTGCCCTCGAGCATGCGCCGGACGTCGCCGTCGGTGACCGGGACGAAGGTGCCGCGGCAGCAGTTGCCGCAGCCCGAGCACTTGAAGGAGAGCAACCGCCGCCAATCCCGCTCCGCCATGCGTGCCGTTGTAGCAGCGATCGGGGACGCACTCACGTCCCGAGGCTCGCTTCGACGCGCCGGCGGAGCGGGAGCGACGTCAGTCGAGGCGCTCGATGATCGTGGCGTTGGCCATGCCGCCGCCCTCGCACATCGTCTGCAGGCCGAAGCGGCCGCCGGTGCGCTCGAGGTTGTGGAGCAGCGTGGTCATGAGGCGGGCGCCGCTGCAGCCGAGCGGATGCCCGAGCGCGATGGCGCCGCCGCTCGGGTTGACGCGGTCCATGTCGGGATCGAGCTCGCGCTGCCAGGCGAGCACGACGGGCGCAAATGCCTCGTTGATCTCGACCAGGTCGACGTCGCGCAGCTTCATCCTGCCGCGTTCGAGCGCGTGCTTCGTGGCCGGGATCGGCGCGGAGAGCATGATCACCGGATCGACGCCGCCGAGGGCGAAGGCGTGGAAGCGGGCGCGGGGACGCAGGCCGAGGGCCTTGGCTTTCTCCTTCTCCATCACGAGGACGGCGGCCGAGCCGTCGGTGATCTGGCTCGAGTTGCCGGCGGTGATGACGCCGTCGGGTTTGAACGCCGGCTGGAGCGACGCCAGCTTCTCGGGCGACGCGTCGGCGCGCACGCCCTCGTCGTGCGTGATGGTGTCGCGCGAGCCGTCCTCGCGCCGCACCTCGATCGGTGCGATCTCGGCGTCGAACCAGCCGTTGCGCGCCGCGGCCGCCGCCTTCTGGTGCGAGCCGACGGAGAAGGCGTCGAGCTCGGTGCGCGGCAGCTTCCACTTCGCGGCGATGATCTCGGCCGACATGCCCTGGTGCACGAGGCCGTGCGCGTCGTAGAGGTTCGCCTCTTCGTAGCGACGGCGCATCGTCGGCCCGAAGGGCTGGCCGCCGGCGGCGACGCTGGTCCCCATCGGGATGCGGCTCATCGACTCGACGCCGGCGGCGATGACGGCGTCGTAGGCGCCGGCGATCACGCCCTGGGCCGCGAAGTGCAGCGACTGCTGGCTGGAGCCGCATTGCCGGTCGACGCTGGTCCCGCACACCGTCTCCGGGAAGCCGGCGGCCAGCGCGGCGTTGCGCGCGACGTTGATGCCCTGCTCGCCCACCTGCCCGACGCACCCCATGATGACGTCCTCGATCACGGCCGGGTCGATCCCGGTCCGTTCGACGAGCGCTTTCAGCGAGTGCGCCGCCAGGTCGACGGCATGGACGGGGTGGAGGGCTCCGGTGTGCTTGCCGCGGCCCAGCGGGGTGCGAACGGCGCCGACGATGACAGCTTCACGCATGGGGATCTCCTCGCAGACTCATGATGGATGGCGGACGCGGCCGGCCTCCGGAACGGGACCGGTCCTCCTGGTTAGCCCGGCCGCTCGGCCGGGGAAAGCAACGCGGGCGGCCGCTCAGCGGCCCTGGAAGCGGGGCTCGCGCTTCTCGAAGAACGCCGCGACGGCCTCGCGATGGTCCTCGGTGTGGTGGGCCAGCGCCTGCATCGACGCCGACAGCTCCATGATCGCGTCGAACGTCTGGGTCACGCCCTCGCGCAGCAGGCGCTTCGTCATGCGCAGCACGTCGGGCGGCTGGCGGCAGATGCGGGCGGCGAGCGCCCGGGCCTCGCCCATCAGTATCTCGCCCGGCACGACCCGGCTGACGAGGCCCCACGCGAGCGCCGTCTCGGCGTCGATGGTGTCGGCCGTGTAGAGCAGCTCGGCGGCCCGTGCCATGCCGAGCACCCGCGGCAGCAGCCAGGCGCCGCCGTCGCCGGGCACCAGGCCGACGCGCAGGAAGGTCGCGCCGAAGACCGCCGACTCGGCGGCGATGCGCGTGTCGGCGAGACAGGCGACGTCGTTGCCGAGGCCGATGGCGGGCCCGTTCACGGCCGCGATCATCGGCACCTCGAGCGTCCACAGCGCCCGCACCATGCGGTGGATGTTGTGGCGGTAGCCGTCGCGGACGTGGACGCCCGGCCCTGCGAACGGCCCGCCGCGATCGCGCATCGCCTTCAGGTTGCCGCCGGCGGAGAAGGCGGAGCCCGCGCCGGTGAGGACCACGCAGCGGACCTCACGGTCGGCGTTGATGCGGGCAGCCGCGGCGGCGAAGCGGTCGCCGTCGCCGGGCTCGCCGAGCGGGTTGCGCTGCTCGGGCCGGTTGATGGTGAGCGTCACCACCGGCCCGTCCCGAGTGACGAGGAGGGAGTCGGCTTCCATGGGCCGGGACCGTAGCCCGGGCCGCCGCGGGTTGTCACCCGTGGGCCGGGACGCCGTGCGCGTCCCGGCCCACGGGCAGCGGTCAGAGGCTCTTCGCCAGGGCCTTCGTATCGTTGGCCAGCGCCGTGATCACGGCCAGGAGCTGGTTGCGCAGCTCGGCCGGGATGGTCTTGCGCCCCTTCAGCGAGCGCAGCGGCTTGCCCAGCGCCCGGTAGCGGGTGCTGATCTTGCGCAACAGCGAGCGCGCCTGCTTGCGGTTGCCCGCGTCGATCGCGGCCCGTGCCTTCTCCAGCAACCCCTCGATCTTGCCGAGCTGCTTCTGGAGCTTCGGAGCGGCGGCGCCGAGATCGGGAGAGCCGGCGATCGCGTCGCCGAGGTCGCCCACGCGGCACCCGATCGAGGCGAGCGTCGCGCCGCTGCCGCAGGACGGCGGCAGGGTGGTCGACGTCGTGGTCGGCGGTGCTGCCGTCGAGGTGGTGGTCGTCGCCTCGATCTCGGTGGTCGTGGTCGTCGAGGTGGTGGTCGTCGTGACCGTGGGCTCGGTCGTCGAGGTCGAGGTGGTGGTCGTCGTCTCCGTGGGCTCGGTGGTGGTCGTCGTCGAGGTGGTGGTGGTCGTGGTCTCGAGACCGGCGACCTCGATCGTCAGGAAGGGCAGCCGTCCGCCCGCCACGCCCGGCGGCGAGACGTCGTCGAGCGAGGTGCCGGTCGGCGAGTCGTCGGTCGCGAGGAGCACGCCGAAGGCGGGGGCGCCGCCGGCGAGCATGGCCTTCAGCACGTCCGTCACGTCGAGGTCGAACGACAGCGCGCCCGTCTCCTGCAGCGTGGCGTCGGTGACCACGCCCGGCAGGATCGCGCCGATCGGCGAGCTCGCGGGCGGTGCGAAGTCGGCCGTGGTCACGATGCCGTCGCCGACGTAGGCGAACGCCTGTATCTCGTCGGCGGCCGTGCCGTCGAAGGTCGCGCCCGGCCCGAAGGTGGTGAGCACGTCGTCGATGGTGACGGTGAGGGTGGCGCTCGTGATGTCGTCCGGATCCACCTCGGCCAGGGGCTCGAGCGGGAACTCCGCCATCGCCCGCAGCTCGAGCACGTTCTCGATCAGCGCCACACCGAGCGGCTGCTCGCCGGCGTCGCCGGTGCCGTCCGGCGGGGTCGACGGGTCCATGCCCGCGAAGAACCAGCCGTCGCCCACCGAGTCGTAGTCGGCGCCGGTGGAGCCGTCGAGCACCACCGTACCGGCGTTCACCGTGCCCGCGAGGCATGCCGCCGCGAGCAGGGTCGTCCATCGTCCGATCGTCGTCATCGTTCCCTCCTGGTGCGATTGGTCGTGCGTCTCTCTTCGCCCGAACCGGCCAGCACGACGCCGTGGACGCGCACGCGGATGCCCCACCGCGCGAGCCACGCCGCCAGCACGGTGCCTTCCGCACCGCCGCCGACGATCTCGAGCTGCGCCGACGTGCCGCGCGCGCGGTTCCCCCCGCGCATCGTCACCCCTCGACCGCCTCGAGGCCGCCGAAACGGGTGTCGTACGTGCTCCGATGCAGGAAGCGGAGCATGACCTGGTCGTCGAGCTTTCCGTGGAAGACCGCGTTGTGCCACCAGACGTTGTCGAACAGCGGCCCGCCGTCGTGGACCTCGGCCTGGCAGTTCAGCTGGAGACAGCGGAACCGCCCCTCCTCGGTGCGGTCGTCGAGGTCGAAGACGTAGAACAGGAGCGCGCAGCTCGGATTCGCGCGCAGCGCCTGCACCACGGCCGCGTCTTTGTGCAGCAGCGAGGTGATGCTGTAGGCGTCGAAGTCGGCTGCGGTCTCGTAGTAGCCCTTCAGATACTCGATGCCCGCGTCGTAGATGCCGCGCGCCCCCTCTTCGGCGTGCGACTCGTACAGGGCGCGGAACTCCTTCGTCTTCGCGTCGAGCCGATCGGGGTGCGGGAGCAGCCCGCAGATGATCGAGTGCATGGTGACGCCCGGCCCGACGCCGGGCTGCTGCACCGACACGATCGGCGCGACGCCGACGTGGGGCGAGCCGTGGCGGTTCAGCATGGTCCAGTGCCGCAGCTTCACCTGCCACTCGAGGAACTCGGTGGGCATCGGAGCGGCGCCGGACGTGAAGGCCTTCTTCAGCAGCATGGGGTTCTCCTAGAGGAAGCGCAGGGGGTCGCAAGACCCGAGGACGCGTACGACGAGATCGTCGCCGTCGCGGGCGACGCGGGCCTCGACGCCGAAGACGTCGCGCAGCATGTCGTCGCGAATGACGCGGTCGGGCGCACCCGCCGCGTAGAGACGGCCGCGGTGCATCACCGCGACGCGATCGGCCACCCAGGCCGCGTGCTCGAGGTCGTGGAGCACGACGACGATCGTCACCTGCCGGACGTCGCGCAGGTGGCGCATCAGCACCAGCAGCTCGCGCTGGTGGCGCAGGTCGAGGGCCGCCGTCGGTTCGTCGAGCAGCAGCAGCGGCGCCTCCTGACAGAGCACCATGGCGAGCCAGGCGCGCCGGCGCTCGCCGCCGGACAGCGTCTCCATCTTGCGGTGGCGCAGGTCGAGGACGTCGACCGCCCGCATGGCCTCGCGCGCCGCCGCGAGGTCGTGCTCGCGCAGCGGCTCGAGGAAGCCGCGGTGCGCGTGCCGTCCGCTGCGCACGAGCTCGCTCACGGTGAGGCCCTCGGGACACGCGGGCTGCTGCGGCAGGCGCGCGACGCGCAGCGCGAACGCACGCGTGCCGAGGCGCGCGGCGTCGTCGCCGTCGAGCTCGACGCGGCCGAGCCGCGGCTCGAGCGCGCGGCCGAGCGTCGCGAGCGCCGTCGACTTGCCGGAGCCGTTCGGCCCCACCAGCGCCAGGATCTCGCCGCGACGCACGGCGAGCGACAGGTCGCGCAGGGCGTCGCGCTCGGCGGTCGGATGCCGCACGTGCACGTTGCGCAGCGCCATCACCGGCGCCGGCGCAGCGCTCGCGGGCGCGCTCACGCCAGCTTTCTCCACAGCACGAACAGGAAGTACGGACCGCCGACGAGCGCCAGCAGCGCGCCCACCGGCAGCTCGAGCGGCGCCGCCACCATGCGCGCCGCCGTGTCGGCGAAGACCACGAGGGCCGCGCCGCCGAGGACGCACAGCGGCAGCAGGACGCGATGGTCCGGCCCGACGAGCACGCGCACCCAGTTCGGGATGACGAGCCCCACGAAGCCGACGAGCCCCGCCACCGACGCCGCGCCCGCGGCGAGGAGCGCCGCGAGGCACGACGCACCGACGCGCGCGCGCCGCACCGCGAGCCCGACGCCGCCGGCGCTGTCGTCGTCGAGCAGCATGAGGTTCAGCGTCCGCGTCGAGAGCAGCGCCAGGCCGCAGCCGACCACGACCGGGCCGAGGATGAGGAGCACCTTGTCCCAGCCCACGCCGTTCAGCGAGCCGATCGTGAACGAGACGAACGCCGGCGCGCGATCGGCGAAGAAGAAGGTCACCAGCGAGATCATCGCGAACAGGATCGCCTGCACGGCGACGCCCGAGAGCACGATGCGCAGCGGCCCGGTGACGCGGCCCCCACCCCACGCCGCGGTCAGGAGGGTCGCGACGGCGAGGAGCCCGCCGACGAACGCCGCCACGGGCAGGAGCGACGGATGCTGCGGTCGGAGGACGATCGCGAGCAGGCCGCCGAGACCGGCGCCGGCCGTGACGCCGAGGAGGCCGGGGTCGGCGAGCGGGTTGCGTACCGCGGCCTGCATGAGCGCGCCCGCGACGCCGAGCGCGGCACCGACGAGCGCACCGTTGACGACTCGCGGCAGCCGCACGCTCCAGAGGACGGCGTACGCCGGATGCGCCGGGTCGACGAGTGCGGCCGGCAGCTCGGCGAGCGGCACGTTGGCCGCGCCGAGCGCGCCGCCGAGGACGACCGCGACGGCGAGCAGTCCGGCCAGGACGAGCGTCCAGAAGCCGGGCCGGTCCCGCAGCCGCAGGAAGATCTGGCGGACGGTGGCGTACGCTCGTCTCAACGAGCGGCTCCCACCTTCGGCGCCGCCAGATCGTGGAGGTGCTTCGCCGCCTCCGGCATGGCGAGGCCCGGGTTGATGGAGAACATCGCCGAGGGCAGGACGTGCACGCCGCCGGTCGCGGCGCCGCGCAGCCCGGCCCACGGCCCGCCGCCCTCGAGGCGCTGCGTGAACGCGGTGCGGATGGCCTCGGGATCGCCGTGCGCCACCAGCATCACCACCTCGGGCCGCATGCCCGCGAGCACCTCGTCGCTCACCTGGACGAAGCCGGGGAAGCGCTCGCTGCCGCTCACCGCCGCCCCGACGTTGTCGTAGCCGACCTGCGACGCGAGATCGCCGATCCAGGTGCGATTCGAGACCACGAGGAACGAGCCCGGGGCACCGAAGAGCACCAGCGCCGGCGTGCGCTTCGGCAGCGCCGCATCGGTGACGCCCCTCTTCGCGGTCTCGACGAGCGCCGCCATCCTGGGCTCCGCGCCGACCTTCCGGCCGACGAGCAGCAGGCCCTCGAAGGTGTGGTCGAGGGTGTCCGACTCGACGAGCAGCACCTCGGCGCCGCCGCGCGCGAGGTCGTCGCGGCGCGCGCCGTGCATCTGCGCGTCGGCGACGACGAGCGTCGGCCGCGCCTCGACGAGCTTCTCGATGTTGGGATTGTGCGGGTTGCCGAGGTCGAGCCGCTTCGGATCGGGCGTCTCGTGCATGCTCCGGCGCACCGAGGCGACCACGTCGACGTTGCCGCCGATCTCGACGAGCGCGTCGGCGACGTAGGGAACGAGCGTCGCGACGCGCATGGGCGCGCCGGCGGCGAGCGCGCCGCTCGCAGCGGCGAGCAGCGCGAACGAAAGGGACACGAGCTTCATGACGACACCTCCGCACCGCCGCCGAGCACGCCGTGCAGCAGCGTGAACCGCGCCAGGCGCGGTCCGTCGAGCTCTTCGCGTTTGCCGCGATAGAGGTAGATGAGCAGGAAGGGATCCGCGCTCGCGGTCTCGCGCAGCGCGAAGTAGAGGACCCGGCGCCCGGAGCGCGCGTGCACCTCGTCGTGCGAGCGCACGTGGCCGAAGCGCGCCAGCGCGATGTGCCAGTGATAGGCGTCGGTGATCGCGTTCAGATGCCCCTCGGCGATGCCGTAGGCGTCGAAGTCGCAGATGGCTTCGAAGAGGCTCGGCCCGGCCGGCGAGATCACGCGCAGGGGGGAGAAGCCCCGCAAGGCGTCGAAGAACTCCCGGTGCGTCATGCGCATCTCCTTTCGTCGAGGCTCGTCAGTACTTGCCCTGGACGCCGAAGAGGTAGGCGGCCGGGCCGGCGAGCCGGCCGCCCGCGGTGACGGGGCCGAACTCCTGGTCGAAGACGTTCTCGCCCTGCACGAAGAACGCGAAGTGCCGGCCGATGCCGATCGCCGCCGCGAGCTGCTTGGGGCCGCCGTCGGGGATCCAGTTGAACGGATAGAGCGTCACCTTGAAGTTCCAGAGCCAGTGATTGCGGGCGATGAAGTCCTCGCTGTTCGCCACGTCGGTGAAAGCGTCGTCCTCGTACTCGCCCCAGATGCGGGCGGCAATGCCGTAGCGCTTGTGGACGTAGCCGAGCGACGGCAGCACGCGGTTGCGCGGGCGGAACGGCAGATCGTTGCCGTCCTCGCCGGGGATGCCGTTCTGGTTCTCGGTGTCGAGGAAGGCGTAGCCGAAGCCCGGTCGTACGTCGTGCTCGGTCTCGATCTCGAGGAGCTGGGGAATCGACACCTCGAAGCCCAGCTCGAGGCCCTGCGTGATCGCCTTGGCGAAGTTCTGCGTCTGGAAGCGCAGGCCGGAGCCGAGAAACGGCGCCGGGTCGGGACGGCAGCCGGGCGGGATGCCGGGACGCTGGCAGACGTTCACCAGCTCGAAGCCGATCAGATCCGAGAACTGGTGCCGGAACAGGGTGAGGAAGCCGTCGAAGCCCCGGAAGCGGAACTGGGCCTCGAGCTGGAACGCGAGGTCGGTCTCCGGCTGGAGGTCCGGGTTGCCGAGCAGCGCGTAGAGGCCGCCGGCGTTGACGTCGACGCCGTAGAGCTGGGTCAGATCCGGGGCCCGGAAGCCGCGGCCGACCGTGGCCGAGAGGCGCGTCCACCACGCCGGACGGTAGGTCACCGTCGCACGCGGATTGACGTCGAGCCCGTAGCCTTCGTGCACGTCGAAGCTCGAGCCGACGAGCAGGCTCCATTGCTCCGACAGCAGCACGTCGGACTGGAGGAACGGGCTCACCTGCCAGACGCTCTGGTCGACGTGCGGCCTCAGCTCACCTCCGTTCTCGTCGTGGACGACCTCCGTCGTCTGATCGAGCGTCTGGTAGCGACCGCGCGAGCCGACCGTGACGAGATGGCTGTCCCACAGCCCGCTCCACGGCCCCAGCTCCTTCGCCCAGCGCGACTCGGCCTCCCAGTCGACGTACTTCGAGTCCTCCTGGAAGCCGACGAGGTCGTTGTGGCGATCGAAGGCGTAGCGGTTCGCCCAGGTGGTGAGACGGGCCCCGGGCCCGGTGTCCCAGCGCCACTCGCCGCCGAGGATCCAGTTGCGGTTCTTGCTCTCGGGGTTCGTCTGCTGCTGGAACGACGGGAAGAAGGTGAAGCCGTGCTCGGGCGCGGCGTCCCAGTCGAGGCGCAGGTTCACCTGGTCGCGCTTCTGCAGCTCGTTCTCGTTCTCGCCCGAGAACTGCGCGCTGACGTCGCCGAACTGCTCGAAGAGCTTGAACTCGTCGTGCAGGCCCGAGAGGAAGTAGCGCACCGGCCCGAGCTGCCAGCCGTGGCTCACGGCATAGAACTGGCGATCGAACGAGCCCCACGACGCCACGCCGTCGGCGGTCGGCACCGGGCCGCCCTGGCGCGTGATGATGTTGATCACGCCCGCCATCGCGTCGCTGCCGTAGAGGCTCGAGGCCGGACCGCGGATGATCTCGACCCGCTCGACGTTGTTGGCGGGGATGTCGCGCAGGTCGACGACCCCGTCGATGCCGCCGCGGAAGCGGCGGCCGTCGGTGAGGATCGCGACCTTGTTCGGATCGGCGCCCTGCATGCGCACGGTGCTGGCGCCGAGGCCGAACTGCTCGTTGCGCCGGACGTAGATGCCCGGGATCTCGCCGAGCACGTCCTGCAGGTCGATGGTGGCGGTGTTCTCGATCCGCTCTTTGGAGATCACCTGCGTCGGGACCGTCGCCTCCCACTGCTCGGTGGCCATCTTCGTGCCGGTGACGACGACCTCGGCGAGCGGCGTGGCGAGGACGGACTCCGCGTCCTCGGGCGAGCGCGGGTGCGCGGACACCGGCTCGTCGTCGGCGGGACCGACCTCGGGCTCCGGAGCGAGGCCGGCGTCGTCCGGCGACGGGGGCGTCAGCACGTCCTCCCGCGCCGGCGACGGCTTCGTGCGCGTCCCGGTGTCGTCCGGCGCCGGCGGCGTCTGCGCCGCCACGACGGTCACCAGGGCGATCACGACGACGCTCGCACGGACGCTGCGGATCAAGAGGCCGGCAGGCACCCGAGGACTACCGTGTCCTTGTCCGGCTTGCCGCCGGCGGGCTTGGCGCGGACGACGAGCTTCGTCTTGCCGGGGCGCAGCTTCTTCCCCTTCTTGCGCAGCGGCACGTCGATGCGCACCGGCGCGGTGCAGCCGGGCGAGCTGACGCTCGCGAGCGCGGCGTCGAGGCGCTCGCGGTTCGCGCGATCGCGCTTCGAGCGTCCCGGCTTGCGCACCGCCGGCGCGAGGCTCGGCGTGGCCGAGCAGGCCGGCAGCCGCGCATCGGCGACGCCGAGGCACACGCCGACGTCGAAGCCGCAGACGCCCTCGGTGGGATCGGCGTCGCAGGCGGGATCGTTGTCGGTGCAGATCTGCTTCGTGGCGATGTTGCCCGACCCGTCACGCACGGGCAGGCCGAAGGCGATGCTCACGAGGCACTCCATCGGCTTGGTGCCGCCGAGCAGCGAGTCGTAGCGGCAGACGTCCGAGCAGCCGTCCACCGAGACGCGGTTGCCGTCGTCGCACTCCTCGTCGCAGGACGGCTCGACCACGCCGTTGCCGCACAGCGGCTCGCCGACGCAGATGCCTCCCGTGCAGACGTCGCCGCTGGTGCAGGCGTTGCCGTCGTCGCACGTGCCGGTGATCGGCGTGCCGAAGCACACGCCCGTGGTGCAGGCGTCGCCGGTGGTGCAGACGCTGCCGTCGTCGCAGCTCTCGCCCTCGTTGGTGGGCGTGTTCGTGCAGCCGGTCGCGGGATCGCACGCGTCCGCGGTGCAGATGCTGCCGTCGTCGCACACGGTCGGGCCGCCGGGGACGCAGACGCCGGCGCCGTCGCAGACGTCGCCGGTGGTGCAGGCGTCGCCGTCGCTGCACGCGCTGCCGGCGCTCTCGAGCTGGCAGCGGCGGCTGCAGCAGTCCCCGTCGTCGGTGTTGCCGTCGTCGCAGGTCTCGCCGGGATCGGGGACGCCGTTGCCGCAACCCGGCGGGGGCTGCTCGTTCACCTCGATGATGAGCTGCGGCATCTTCGAGCCGGCGGACGTCTCGCTCGGCTCACCCGACGCCGAGCCGCCCCGGCCGTCGTCGAGCGAGGTGCCGGTGGGGCTGTCGGTCGTGCGCCAGAGGACGCCGAGGTGCGTGCTGCCCTCGGCCAGCGCCTGCACCAGCCGGGCGCGGGCATCGACCTCGAAGAACACGGCACCCGTCTGCTTCAGGGTGGCGTCGGTGATGTTCCCGCCGATGCTCACCGTCGTGAATCCCTCGTTCGTGTTCTTGAAGTCCGACGTCAGCGCGACGCCGTCCCCGGCATAGAAGTAGACGCGGATGCTGCTCGCGGCCTTCCCGCTCAGCTCGGTGCCGGGGCCGAGCGTGGAGAGCACGTCGTCCACGTTGAAGCGCAGCGTCACGGCCACGATGTCGTCCGCCGCCACGTCGGCGAGGGACGCGAGCGGGAACTCCATGACGGAGCGCACCTCGGTCACGTCGCCCTTTAGCACCACCGAGAGCGGGTTCTGGCCGAAGTCGGGATTGCCGTCCTTCGGGACCAGCCCGGGGAAGCCGTCGACGATCCCGTCCCAGGCGGCTCCGGGTGTCTCGTGGTCGAGAACCAGTGTCGCCGCCGGCGCAGCGGCGACGACGGCGAGGAGCAGCGCGAGCGCGGTGGTGAGCGGGAGGAAGCGAGGCATCAGGTGTTCTCCGATCGATCGAGTGGAGTGGAGTGGCCGGCAACGCCCGCCCGGACGCGGCAGCCCGGGACGGTGGGTCGGGTGCGATCGCCCATCGGCGGCCGCACGGTCAAGTGCTGCGGCGGGCGACGGTTGGTCGTTCGCTGGCTGCTTCGATGGGAATCACGACGATGCGCTTGCAGCGTCGGCACTTCACCTCGACGCCCCGATCCGTCAGCCGCGCCAGGAGATTGCCGCAGTCGCACCGCGCATCACGCGCCTCGGGCCCGCCGTCACACGGCTCTGCCATCGTCTCCGCTCCTCGCCGCATGATCAGTGGAGGAGGCGGTCCTCAGCCGGCGCGTCGCCGCCGTGGAAGGCCACCTGCGTGCCCCATCGCGCCCGCAGCGCCTGGAACGCGGTCTCCTGGCGCGCGCGCGCCTCGCCCTCGGTCTGGTCGAGGATCAGGAGGAGGCAGGGAGCCCCGCAGCGACCGAGCAACCACAGGGACGGCCGGCCAGGATGCGCCTCGTCGCCGGCGTCGTGGAAGGCTGCCGCGGCCAGGGCCGGGACCTGAACGTGCAGATGGGCCGTGGGCTGGCGCACGTGGAGCCATCCCCCATGCACCTCGAAGGCATCGGCCGAGCAGAAGAGCTCCACGAAGCCGCTACAGCTTCGCAGGATGGCCCGTACCGGACCCAGTGAGGCGGCATCCGCCAGCAGGGCCGCCGCCGCGGACGGTACATCGAGGCGCTCCATCATCATCCGAATCCCCCGGTTGAAAGTGAAAACCATTTTCAATAACGTGCCTTTGTCGACAAGGGATGAAACGGAACATCGATTGGATTTTCTTCGCCCGGGCGTCCGACCACGCAGCCCGCACGGCATCCGCCTCTCCGGCCGCGGCCCGTACAAGAACACCGTTGAAACTGAAAACCAATTTCAGTATTGATGCCGGGCCCATGCCGCCCTGGAGCTTCGCGCGCTCGACCGTCGCTCGCCTGTCGCAGGCTCTGCGCTGCCGCGACGCCGCCGAGGTACTCGGCGCGGGTCGCATCGCTTCCACCGCCCTGGCCCGCGCGCACACCGATGTGCGCGCCGCGGCCCGCGCCGCAGCGTCCATGGTCGAGGCGATCCTCCTTGCGCCCGACGCCGAGCTTCCCGCGGCCGTGCGCGCGCGGCTCGAAGCCGCGAGCCGCGACCTCGCCGCGCTCGAGGGCGATTGCGCAGACGGCGGGCTCGCCTCCCTGGCGGCGCGGCTCGACGACGTCTGGGCCGACCTCGCCCGGCTCGTGGCTGCGCCGGTCGAGATGCGTCCCCGGGTCGACGACGCCGTGCAGGACTACCTCGCGCGCCACCTGGACGGCCAGGTGACGCTGGGTGAGCTGGCACGCGCGCTCGGCTACAGCCCGAGTCACGTCTCGACGGTCATCCGCCGGGTCACGGGCGAGCGCTTCACCGCCCTGCGCCGCAACATCCAGCTCGACCGCGCCTGCTTCCTGCTCCGCCGCGGCACCTCGGTGAAGGAGGCCGCGCTCGCCGCCGGCTTCGCCGACCCGGCGTACTTCAGCCGCGTCTTCGCCCGTCGCTTCGGCATGCCGCCGAGCCGCTGGGCCACCGCCCCACGCTGAGCGGCCGCTGGCGTCGCGCCGGCGCGCGGACGATCCTCGACGCGATGCCGCGCGCCCTCCCCGTCCTGCTCGCGGCGCTCGTCGGCGTCGCCGCCTGTCGGGCGCCGCGACCGCCCGCGCCCGAGTCGACGGGGCCCGGCGTCGACGCCGCCACGTGGCTCCGCCCGCGCGACCGTCGTGCGACGCCGGGCCCCGACGTCCTCGCGCAGGCGGCGCGGGCACGGATCGTCCTGCTCGGCGAGCACCACGACCGCATGGCGCACCATCGCTGGCAGGCCCAGGTGATCGCAGGCCTGCTGGCGCGACGGCGGCACGTCGTCGTCGGCTTCGAGATGTTCCCACGGCGCGCGCAGCCGGTCCTCGATCGCTGGATCGCAGGCGGGCTCGACGCCCCGAGGTTCCTCGCCGACGTCGACTGGGATCGCGTCTGGGGATTCCCGGCTCGGCTCTACCTGCCGCTCTTCGAGCTGGCGCGCGCGAACCGCCTGCCGATGGTGGCCCTCAACGTCGAGCGCGCGCTCGTCGGCCGCGTCGCGCGCGAGGGCTGGGAGGCGATCCCCGACGCCGAGCGCGAGGGTCTCGGGACGCCCGCCCCTGCGGCGCCGGCCTACGCCGCGACGCTGGCGGAGACGTTCGGCGCGCACGGACACGCGGCCGACCCCGATCCCGCCGCGGCCCGGCGCTTCGTCGAAGCCCAGCTCACCTGGGACCGGGCCCTCGCCGAAGCGCTCGCCGCGGCCGCCGCCGCATATCCCGACGCCGTCGTGGTCGGCGTCATGGGCAGCGGCCATCTCGAGCGCGGCTTCGGCGTGCCGCACCAGCTCGCCGCCCTGGGCGAGCGCGACGTGGTCGTACTGATCCCCTGGGACGTCGAGCGCGACTGCGGGCGGCTCGCGCCCGACGTCGCCGACTGGGTCTTCGGCATCGCCCCTAGCGCCGAGCCGGCGCCGCCGCGGCTCGGCATCGAGCTGGCGCCGGGCGACGGCGGCGTACGCGTCGTGCGCGTGGAGGCAGGCAGCGTCGCGGCGGCGGCCGGCCTGCGGCCGGGCGACGTGATCGTCGCGGCGGCCGGCGCCGTGACGCCGCAGCCGAGCGCCTTGCGCACGATCGTCGAGGGCCTGGCCCCGGGAACGTGGCTGCCGCTCGACGTACGGCGCGGCGGGCGCACGCAGACGCTCGTCGCGCGCTTCGGGCCGGCGTCGTGATCCGGCGCCTCGCCCTCCTCCTGGCGCTGCTCGCCACGCCGGCCGCGGCGGCGCCGCGCATCGATGTGCAGGCGGACGTCGACCCCGCTGCGCGCCGCATCGAGGGCACCGTGCGGCTCACGGCGACGGGACCCGCCCCGACGCGCCTCACGATACCCGCCGCGGTCAGCGTCGACGCCGTAACCCGCGACGGCGCCGTGCTCGACGTCGAGCCGGCCGCCGGCGCAACGCTCACGATCCCCGTTCCCGCCGGGACGCATTCGCTCGTCGTCCGCTACCGCACGGCGCTGGGCACGCTCAAGGGTGCCGACGGCGACGCGCCGGTCGCCGGACCGACCGACGCCTACCTGCCGCCGGGTACGTGGCATCCGCTGCCCGACGCGCCCTTCGCCTGGCGCCTCTCGGCGACGGTGCCCGCACCCCTGCGTGCCGTCGCCCCGGGCCGCCTGGACGATCACGCGACACGCGACGGCCGCGACGCCACGGTCTTCACCAGCGAGCACCCGGGCGACGACCTCGCGCTGTTCGTCGGCCCCTACGTCGTCGCCGCGCGCCGGCACGGCGCGATCGTGCTGCGAACCTGGCTCCATCCGGAGGTCGCGGGCGTCGCCGACACGTACCTCGCCAAGGTCGCCGGCTATCTCGACCTCTACGGCGGCTGGATCGGCTCCTATCCCTATCGTCGGTTCGACGTCGTCTCCGGACCGCTGCCGCTCGGCCTCGGCTTTCCCGGTCTCACGTATCTCGGCGTGCGCGTGATCGGCCTCCCCTTCATCCCCGACACATCGCTCGGGCACGAGGTGCTGCACGCCTGGTGGGGCAACGGGGTGCGCGTCGGCGACGGCGGCAACTGGGCCGAGGGGCTCACGACGTTCATGGCCGATTACACCTTCGTCGAGCGCCAGGGCGCCGCCGCGGCGCGCGACCTGCGCCTGCGCTGGCTGCGCGAGCTCGCGATCCTGCCCGCCGCCGACGATCGCCCGCTGCGCGACTTTCGCGGCCGCCGGCACACGGCGTCGCAGGCGACCGGCTACCACAAGGCCGCGTTCGTCTTCGCCATGCTGCGCGACACGATCGGCGCCGACGCGTTCGCCGACGGCATCCGCCGTTTCTGGACCGTCCACCGCTTCGGCGCGGCGACGTGGCACGACCTCGCGGCCGCGTTCGGCGCCGCCGCCGGCATGCCGCTGGGCGACTTCTTCGCGCAGTGGGTGGACCGGCCCGGGGCGCCGACGCTCGCCGCGCGCGACGTGCGACGCACGCCGGACGGCGTCGCGCTCACGCTCGGGCAGACCCCGCCGCCGTACGCGCTCGGAGTTCCGCTCGCCGTCGAGACGGACACCGGCGCGGCCTCGCGTCTCGCCCGCGTCGACGGCGAGCACACGCCGGTCGCGATCCCCACCGCGGCAAGCGCGCGCCGGGTGGTCCTGGATCCCGCGCTGCGCCTGTACCGCCATCTCCCCGCCGACGCCGTGCCGCCCGTGCTGCGCGCGGTCGCGTTCGACCCGGCGGCGGCGGCCGTCGTGGTCGGCGACGCCACCGCGCGTGACGCCGCGGTCGCCGTGGCACGCGCCCTCCTCGAGCGCGAGGCGTCGCCCGTCGCCACGCTGCCGGCGGGTCCCGCGCTCCTCGTCGGCGACACCGCCGCGATCACCAGGACGCTCGCGGTCGCAGGCCTCCCGCCGATCCCGAAGGAGGTCGCGGGCCGCGGCAGCGCGCGCGCCTTCACGCTGCGACGCGCGAACGGCGCGCCGCTCGCGGTCGTCGCGGGCGACGATGCCGCCGCGCTCGCCGCCGCCGCACGCGTGCTGCCGCACCTGGGCGCGCAGAGCTGGGTGGTGCTGGACGGCGGCCGCAGCACGGACCGCGGCGTGTGGCCGGCGGGCGACGGCAGCCCCGCCGTCGCCGTACCGTGAGCGTCAGACCTGGTGGACGCCGGACTTCGTGCGGGCGGGCACAACGCCGCGCCGGCCTTCACGGCACTCGGCGCAGATGCCGTACAGCTCCATGCGGTGGCGGCTCACCACGAAGCCGAGGAAGCGCGCGATGCGGTCCTGGAGCTTCTCGAGCTCCTCGCTGTTGAACTCGACGATCTTGCCGCAGCGCTCGCAGATGATGTGGTCGTGGTGCTGGTGCTCGGCGGCGGCCGGCTCGTAGCGCGCCTGGCCGTCGTCGAAGTGTCGCTCGTCGGCGAGCCCGCACTCCTTGAGGAGCTTCAGGGTGCGGTAGACGGTGGCGTAGCCGACGCGCGGATTCACCTTCTTCACCGCGGCGTGCAGCTCCTCGACCGAGAGGTGCTTCTCGGTCTGGAAGAAGATCTTGGCGATGTCGTCGCGCTGCGAGGTGGACTTGAGCCCACGCTCGCGGAGCGCCTGCTCGAAATCCTGCATGCGTCCGCGCTGGGCCACTGCCGCGTCCGTCAGGCCGCACCCCGCCGCTCGAGCAGGCGGCGCAGCTCCGGCGACACGTAGTGGGGCTCGAGGTCGCGGCCCGCGAGCCCGTCGAGCAGCACCTCGACGCGCTCCGCCGGCGTGGCATGACGGTCGAGGAAGACGACGTCCTGCCCGCGGACGACGGCGCGTCCGCTGCGTACGCGATAGCCGACCTCGCGAAGGAGGATCTCCTCCCGCACCTTCACACCCAGGCGATCGGCCAGGGTCTTCAGCTCGTCCAACAACGCCTCATCCCGCCGCGGCACGCCGCATATGTCGCCGGGCGCCCGAGGTTTTGCAAGATGCCCCGGGAGCTTGCGCGCCTACCGCCCGCGGGCTACAGCCGGCCATGAGGTCACGCTGGTGATCAAGACGATCCTGGTCGCGCTGGACGGCTCGCAGCACGCCGAAGGGGCGTTCGAGTACTCCGCCTGGCTCGCCGAGCGCCTGAAGGCGCGGCTGCTCGGGCTGCACGTCATCGACATCGTCTCGATCGAGGGCTCGTTCCTGCACGACGTCTCGGGGTCGCTCGGCTTCGAGCCCTATCTCGACTTCTCCTCGAAGATGCGCGAGGCGCTGCGCGAGCGCGGCCAGGTCCTGCTCGACACGTTCACCACCCGCTGCACGGAGCGCGGGCTCGCCCACGAGACCGCCATGCCGATGGGCATCGTCGCCAACGAGATCTGCGATCAGGCCCGTACCGCCGACCTCGTCGTGCTCGGGCATCGCGGCGTCAACGAGCAGTTCTCGACCGGGCTCCTCGGCGGCGCGACGGAGTCGGTGGCGCGCAAGTCGCCCAAGCCCGTCCTGGTCTCGCCCGCGCAGTTCCGCCCCATCACGCGCCCCCTGCTCGCCTACGACGGCTCGCCACGCGCCAGCGCCGCGATGCACGCGGCCGGCGAGGTCGCGTCCAGCCTGGGGCTGCCGCTCACCGTGATCCACGTGGGGCGCGACGACGCCTCGGCCGACGGCGACCGCGCGCTCGACGAGGCGAAGCGCTACCTGGCGCCGTACGAGCTCGACGTCACCTACCGCCGGCTCTCGGGCCCGCCGCACCAGCGCATCGTCGACGTCCTGCGCGACGGCGGCTTCGACCTCCTCTTCATCGGCGCGTACGGCCACTCCCGCATCATCGAGATGGTCCTCGGCAGCACGACCGAGTTCGTGCTGCGCAACAGTACGTGCCCGGTCTTCCTGGCGCGGTAGACGCCGGGGCCGCGGGCTACCCGGCGCGCGACGCGGACCGGCCCCCGGCGAGCGGCGGGGACCGGAAGCAAGCGTGGCGCGCAGTGCTCGTCGCGGGCGGAAACCCGGTCCCGCTCGGCGCCGCCCGGAAGGCGGAAGCCGAGATGGTCGTGGTCGTCGCGGAGGGGCCGGGAGCCGTAGCAGATGCGCCACGCCGAGCGCCCGCCCTCGCAGGGGGCGGCGGCAGGCCGACGAGCTGGTCGACTACCTCACGAAGCGCCTTGCATGCTTCTCAGCAACGGCGCACCCGGACCCCGTCGGGCGACCCGCGACCGGACGTGCAGCGGCGAGTGGGCGCGTCGGATCAGGGACGGTCGCCGTTGTGGGGCGGCTGCTCGTCGCCTTCGTTCCAGGGACGCAGGCGCGCGATCCGGGCCTCGAGCGCACGCGCGGTGCGCTCGATGCGGCGCAGCTCCTGCTGGAACGTCGGGTGGGTCGTCACCCGCTCGATCGACGACCGGACGACGTCGTCGACCTGCTTCTGGAGCGCGCCGAGGCGCTCGGCGACCTGTCCCAGCTGGCCGGTGCGCTGCGGCGCCGCCGCGCGGATCACCTCGATGCCACGGTCGACGGCACCGGCGATGCCCTGGAGCGCGGCTTCGCCGTGCTGGATGAGGTCACGCATGACGCGCAGCGAGAGGAGACCCGTCTTCTTGCGCTCCTCTTCGAGGATGATCTGCGCGAACGTGACGGCGGTGAGGTCTTCGCCGCTCTCGTTCTCGAGGATCTTGACCTCTTCGCCGGCCTTCACCCAGCGGGCGATCTCGTCGAGGGTGACGTAACGGCTCTCGCTCGTGTCGTACAGCTTCCGGTTGCTGTAGCGCTTCACGAGTCGGGGCATAGTGGGTCCCGGTTAGCACAGGCATCTCCGGGGGTAAACCGCTGAGACACACTGCGACAGGGCGCTGCGATGACTGCGGATCATCCGTTTGCGGATGGGTGGGCGCGCGCGCAGGTTCGAGGGCGAGGAGCAGCCGGGCGACGGCAGGCGTGGACCGGCACGCCGATCGCCCGGGCCGGGCACGCAGGCGTACGGACGCGACCTAGGCGCGCGCGCCGCTGCGGGCACGCGCCGTGAGGAAGCCGCGGGCCATGTCGGCGACGATCTCGCGCGCCGTCGCGAGCGGATCGGGCGCGTCGCGCACCGGCCGGCCGATGACGAGGTAGTCGGCGCCGGCGTGCATCGCCTCGCCCGGCGCCATGACCCGCTTCTGGTCGGCCTTCTCCGCCGACGGCGGCCGCACGCCCGGCGTCACGATGAGGAACGACGGGCCGCACTTCTTCCGGATCTGCGCGATCTCGAGCGGCGACGCGACCACACCGTCCATGCCGGCGCGGTGCGCGAGACGGGCGAGGCGCACGACCTGGCTGTCGACCTCGTCGGCGACGCCGACCAGCTTGAGGTCGCGCTTGCCGAGGCTGGTCAGCACCGTGACCGCGAGGATGCGCGGGCGGCGCAGCCCCTCGCGGCGGCACACGCGCGCCACCTCGGCGGCGGTGCGCTCCATCATCTCGAGGCTGCCCGAGGCGTGCAGGTCGAAGAAGCGCACGCCGAGCCGCGCCGCCTCGACGCCGGCCTTCGCGACCGTGTGCGGGATGTCGTGGAACTTGAGATCGAGGAAGACCTCGCGGCCGCGGCGGTGGATCATGCGCACGACTTCTGGGCCGGAGTGCAGGAACAGCTGCTTGCCGACCTTGAAGACGGCGATCTCGGGCGCGAGCAGGTCGACCAGGCGCTCGGCTTCGTCGAGCCGCTCGACGTCGAGCGCGAAGATGAGGCGGGTGCGGATGCCGTCGGGAGTCCGCGGCCCGCTCACCGGGGTCCCACCATCGCGGCGACGTGCGCCGCCGCCTCGCCCACCGGCACCTCGGTCGCCTCCTTCGCCGTGCGGGCCTTCACCTCGACGCATCCCTTCTGGAGCGATCGCGCTCCGACCGTCACCCGCACGGGCAGGCCGATCAGGTCGGCGTCCTTGAACTTGACGCCCGGCCGCTCGTCGCGGTCGTCGAGCAGCGTGTCGACGCCGGCCGCCTCGAGCTCGGCGCCGATCCTCTCGGCCGCCTCGCGCAGCGTCGCGTCGCTCGCCTGCACCGGCACCACGAGCGCACCGTACGGCGCCAGCGCCGCCGGCCAGACGATGCCGGCCGCGTCGTGGTTCTGCTCGATGGCCGCCGCGACCGTGCGCGTGATGCCGATGCCGTAGCAGCCCATCTCGATCGCGTGCTCGGCGCCCTTCGCGTCGAGGTAGCTCGCGCCCATGGCCTTCGAGTACTTCGTGCCGAGGTAGAACACCTGGCCGACCTCGATGCCGCGATGCGCGGCGTAGACGCCGGCGTCGCAGCGCGGACAGGAGTCGCCGGCGCGCGCCTGGCGCAGGTCGGCGAAGATGACGGACGGAAAGTCGCGTGCCTGCTCGACGCCGATGAAATGCGCCTCGTCGGCGTTGGCGCCGGTGACCGCGCCGCGCATGCCGTGCAGCGAGGCGTCGGCGACGATCGTGCCCGTGCGCAGGCCGACCGGCCCGGCGAAGCCGACCGCGGCGCCGGTGACGCGGCGGACGGTCTCCTCGTCGGCGAGCGCGAACGTCCCGCCGAGGACGGCGCCGAGCTTGGTCTCCGACACCTCGTGGTCGCCGCGCACGAGCGCTGCGACCGTGGCGCCGTCGGGTGCGACGTAGATCAGCGTCTTCACGAAGCGCTCGGCCGGAACGTCGAGAAAGGCGCTGACCTCGGCGACGGTGCGCTTGCCCGGGGTGGCGACCTGCTCGCGCGCGCCGCCGGCGGCGGCGGGCGGCGGCAGCGGCCGCACCTCGGCCTTCTCGACGTTGGCGGCGTAGCCGCACTGCTCGCAGGAGACGATGGCGTCCTCGCCCGACTCGGCCAGCACCTGGAACTCGTGCGTCTGCGAGCCGCCGATCGCGCCGCTGCCCGCCTCGACGGCGCGGAACGTCAGCCCGCAGCGCTCGAAGATGCGCGTGTAGGCGTCGTACATGACGCGGTACTCCCGCTGCGCGTCCTCCACGTCGGTGTGGAACGAGTACGCGTCCTTCATGATGAACTCGCGGCCGCGCATGAGGCCGAATCGCGGCCGTACCTCGTCCCGGAACTTCACCTGGATCTGGTAGAGATTCTTCGGCAGGTCGCGGTACGAGCGCACCTCGCGACGGACGAGGTCGGTGACGACCTCCTCGTGGGTGGGACCGAAGCAGAAGTCGCGATCGTGGCGGTCGCGCAGGCGCAGCAGCTCCTTGCCGTAGAGGTCCCAGCGCCCGCTCTCCTGCCACAGCTCGGCCGGAATGACGGCCGGCATCAGCAGCTCCTGGGCGCCGGCGCGGTCCATCTCGTCGCGCACGATGCTCTCGACGCGGCGGACGGCGCGCAGGCCGAGCGGCAGGAAGTCGTAGATGCCGCGCGCCACCTGGCGGATCATGCCGGCGCGCACGAGCAGCTTGTGGCTCACCACCTCGGCATCGGCCGGGTCGTCGCGGAGGGTGGGGGCGAAGAGGCGGCTCGTGCGCATCATGGCGGGCGGTCCCCTGTACACCATGCGCCGCCGCGGTGCACCGGCGGCGAGCGGGTCAGACGTCGCCGTCGAGCCAGGCGAGGATGGCGGCGCGGTCGCGGTCGAGCTCGGGCGGCGGACGGCGCTCGGTCCGCTCGGGCACGTCGCCCAGCTTGATCGGGTTGCCCGCGACCCGCAGCGCGCCGATCTGCGGGTCGGCGACGTCGAGGACCATGTGGCGGGCCGCGACCTGGGGCTCGCGCACGACGTCGGCGACGGTGTTGACGGGCGCGCACGGGACCCCGGCCGCCTCCAGCCGCTCCAGCCACTCGGCAGCCGGCCGCGTGGCGAAGACCGCCCCGAGCGTCGCGGCGAGGCCCTCGACGTGGACGCGCCGGTCCTCGGCGGTGCCGAAGCGGGGGTCGGCGAGCAGGTCGCGCCGGCCGACCGCGTCGCACAGACGCGCGAAGACCTCGTCGTGCCCCGCGCAGACGACGAACGGCCGGCCGTCGCCGGCCTCGAAGGCCTGGAACGGCGCGATGTTCGGATGCCGCGTACCGAGCGGCCCGGGGATCGCGCCGGTGACGAGGTGGGTCGTCAGCGCGTTCTCGAGGATGGCGAGCTGGCAATCGAGCATGGCGACGTCGACCATCGTGCCGCGCCCCGTCTCGCGCCGGCGCCAGAGCGCCGCCTGGATGCCGAGCGCCAGGAACAGGCCGGCGGTGATGTCGCCGATCGACACCCCGACGCGCGCCGGCGGTCCGCCGGGATGGCCCGTGAGGCTCATGACGCCGCCCATCGCCTGCACGACCATGTCGTACGCCGGCCGGTGCGCCAGCGGACCCGTGTGCCCGAAGCCCGACGTCGCCGCGTAGACGAGGCGCGGCCAGCGCGCCGCGAGCACGTCCGGCCCGAAGCCCAGCCGCTCCAGCGTCCCGGGACGGAAGTTCTCGACCAGCACGTCGGCGCGGCCGAGCAGCCGCTCGAAGACGACGCGGTCGGCGGCGGCCTTCAGGTCGAGCGCGATCGATTCCTTGTCGCAGTTGAGCGCCGAGAAGTAGAGGCTCTTGCCGCCGACGAACGGGCCGATGTCGCGGGCGTCGTCGCCGCGGCGCGGGCGCTCGACCTTGACGACGCGGGCCCCGAGGTTGGCGAGCACCATCGTCGCGTAGGGGCCGGCGAGCACGCGTGTCAGGTCGACGACGACGATGCCGGCGAGCGGGCGCGCGTCGGTGGGGGTCACGGCTTGGGTGCGGCGGCCTTCTCGTGCTCGGCCAGGCATTGGAGCGCGAGCCCGCCGTGGCTCCAGGCGGCGCCGGAGGCCATCGCCATCGCGACGAAGATGGTCTCGGCGATCTCGGCGGGCGCGCAGCCGGCGGCGGCCGCCTTCTTCACGTGCGCGTCGATGCACCACGGGCACTGCGTGATCTGCGCGATCCCGAGCGCGATCAGCTCCTTCGTCTTCTTCGGCAGCGCGCCGTCGGCGAACGCCTTGCCGTCGAACTCGAGCCAGGCGCGGTAGGCGTCGGGCACCAGCTCGCGCATGCGCCGGAACACGGTCTTCACGTCGACGTCGTGGAACTGCATGGGCACCTCCTCGGAGATCGGACTCGGCCTCGTTGTGCCTCGTCCGCTCGGGCGAGCGCCAGCGCAGTTTGACGGCCGCACGGGGAGCGTCTAGCGCCGCATGGCATGGACGGCGACCTCGACGCAGTGCTGGATCGCCTGGAGAAGCTCGACCGGGACGGCGACGCCGAGGGGCTGCGCCGGACGTTGGCGACGGCGCGCAAGCGCTACCCGCAGGCCGTCGAGCTGCGCGAATGGGAGGCGACGGTCGCCTCCGACCAGGGCCGCTTCGCCGACGCGCTCGCGATCCTCGACGAGGTGCTGGCGGCGGAGCCCCAGCGGCCGTGGGCGCGGCGCGAGCGCGCGGCGGTGCTGCTCGACCTCGGGCGCTTCGCCGAGGCGCTCGCGGGGCTCGAAGCCCTGCCCGCCCGCGGCGCGCGGCGGCGGCAGGACCGCCTCGACCAGGCGAGCATCCACGCCGACCGTGCCGTCTGCCTCGACCGTCTCGGGCGGCCCGGCGAGGCCGACGCGCAGTACGCCGAGGCCGCCCGCCTCGACCCCACGGGACATCCGCTGCCGCTGCGCCTGGGGCGCGCGGAGTTCGAGCGTCTGGTCGCCGACGCGCTCGACGACGTGCCCGAGCGCTTCCGCAGGCTGCTCGACCAGGTCGTGGTCACGGTGCAGGACTGGCCCGGTCCCGACGAGGAGGATCCGCTCCAGCTCGGGGTCTACGTCGGCGTCGCGCGGACCGAGCGCACCAGCGCCACCGCCGACCACCTCGACCACGTCGTCGTGTTCCAACGGCCGCACGAGCTCACCTGTCGCGACGCCGAGGCCCTGCGGCAGGAGGTGGCGCGCACGGTCGTGCACGAGATCGCGCACCACTTCGGCATCGAGCACGAGGACATGGGCGAGTACCGCTGACGTCCGCGTTGACCGCGGCGACCGCGGCGCCCACTGCGACGCCGTGGCGAGCGCGACGATCGTGGTCCACGGCGGCGCCGGGCGCGACGACCCCGCGTCGCGCGGCGCGCGCCGGGCCGGCGTCCTCCGCGCCGCCGAGGCCGGCTGGACCGTGCTGGCCGCGGGCGGCAGCGCGCTCGACGCCGTCGTCGCGGCCACGGTCGTCCTCGAGGACGACCCCGCCTTCAACGCCGGGCTGGGGTCGGTGCTCACCGACGACGGCCGCGTCGAGATGGACGCGTCGCTCATGGACGGCGCCAGGCTCGCCGCCGGTGCCGTGGGCGCGGTCTCCGGCGTCGCCAACCCGATCCGCCTCGCCCGGGCCGTCCTCGCCGAGGGCCGCGAGGTCCTGCGCGTCGGTCCCGCCGCCGCGGCGATGGCGGCGCGGCACGGCCTCCGCGTCGTGGCGCCGGAGGCGCTCGTCACCGAGGCGGCCCGGGCGCGCTGGCGCAGCGCCGTGCCGGCGTCGGGCGGGACGGTGGGCGCCAGTCGCCTGCGACGCCCGCGGCCGCCTCGCGGCCGCCACCTCGACCGGCGGCGTCGCGGGCAAGCGCGCCGGCCGCGTCGGCGACTCCGCCGTCATCGGCGCCGGCACCTGGGCCGACGCCCACGCCGCGATCTCCTGCACCGGCCCCGGCGAAGCCATCATCCGCCTCGCCCTCGCCCACCGCGTCGCCGGCACCATCGCCACCGGCGCCACCCCCGACGCCGCCGCCCGCGAAGCCCTCGCCACCCTCGGGTCGACCCTCGGCGCCGCCGCCGGCCTGATCGCGCTCGATCCCACCGGCCGCATCACCGTCCACCACACCACCCCCTCGATGCCGACCGCCTGGCGCAATCCGACGCACGCGGAGGCACGACCGTCGTCCACCTGATCCGCACGCGCCTGCGCGGTCCCCACCCCCCACGCGGCGCCACCCGCCGCGAAGCGGGTGCCCGCGGCCGGCGCCTGCCGTCAGCCCGCCTTCGCCGCGTCGAGCAGCCGCGACAGGTGCGACGCCGGCGTGGCGATGTGACACCGCGCCCCGCCGTGCACCAGCCCCACGACCTGCGCCGCCCCGTCGACGAGCGGCGACCCGGAGTCGCCCGGCGTCCCCTGGATGCTGGTGAAGAGCGCGTCCGCCAGCGACGGCAGCGATTCGCAGGTGCCGATGCGGTCGACGCGCGAGTCCTGCCAGCGCGGGTTGTCCGGGTTGCCGGCGAAGTAGAGCACGGTGCCGACGATCGGCGGCCGGCGCGACGGCGAGCGGCGCCACCGTCGCCGGGCGGTCGAGCGCCAGGATCGCCTGGTCGGAGACCTCGTCGATGCGCGTCAGCCGCGCCGCCCGCGTGGTGCCGTCGGCGAAGCGCACCTCGAGCCCGTGCTCGCTCTCGACGCAGTGGAGGGCGGTCGCGACGAGGTCGGCACGCTCGGCGACGACGCCGCCGCAGCCGGCCGGCAGCACGACGACGGTCGCCGCCGTGACCGTCTGGCGCACGCCGCGCGGCACCGGCAACGGGTTGGCCGCGGCCGGGCCGACGCCGAGCCCGGCGACGAGCGCCAGCACCGCCGCCCGCATCACCGCTCCGCGAGCCAGCGCGCCAGCGCCGGTCCGGTGCGCTTGCGCAGCTCGGCGTTCAGCCGGAAGCGCTCCAACGCCTGCTTCACGGCGCGCGCCGCCTCGGGGACGGGATGCGCCGCGAAGAACTCGCGCACCTCGCGGGCGTAACGCGGCTCGCGCAGCGACGGCGTGGCCTCGACGAGGCGCGCGAGCATGAGCGGGGGGAGGCGCTTCTTGATCGCCGACCAGCGCTTGCAGAGGAAGCTCCAGGCGGCCTCACGCGCGTTGGGGTTGCCGAGGAGGCGCATGATCACGAACGCCATGTCCTGGGTCGGGATCTCGGCGCCGAGGAGCGCGTCGAGCGTACGCTTCACCTGGGCCGAGCCGCGGAAGGACGCCAGGTGGATCAGGAAGCGCCGCTGCTCGTGCGGGGTGCGCGCGACGGCCACGACGTCGCGGTACCTCTCGTACAGCGCGGCGTCGCCGACGCGCGCCGCGAGCGCGACCACGGGCTCGGCGAGGTTCGGCTCGAGCGCGCTGCGGTCGGCGAGATACGCCTCCAGACGACGCCGCGCCTCCTCGAGCACCGCCGGCACCTCGGAGATGCCGCCGACGAGGCGCACGAGCGCGGCGCGGCGCAGGCGCACCGGATCGGGCTCGTCGGGCTCGGCCGTCCACCCGAGCTCCTCCAGCGCCGGCCCGAAGCGGCGCGCCACCCAGCCGCGGAGCTGCGCCTGCACGAGGCTGCCCGGCGGCACCACCTGCTCGTCGAGTGCCGCGAGCGCACCGGACACGCCGTCGAGCACGTCGTGGTCGGGCTCGGCGCCGAGCGCGTCGACGATCTCGAGGAAGCTGTCGATCGGCGCGCGGCCGGCGCGCACGAGCGCCCACTGGTCGCCTCCGAGAGCCATGCGCTCGACCGCCGTCAACGTGCCGGACAGATCCGCGAGCAGCGCGGCGCGGGTGGGCGCGTCGTGCAGCACGCGGTAGAAGCCGCCGGCGGCGGCGTTGCCGAAGATCCACGGGACGCGCCCGCCCTCGAGCGCGAGCGTCTGCTGTGCCCTGTCGGCGAGCGTGCGCTGCCGGCGCTCCTTCGGCAACTTCAGCACGAGCGGCACCGGCCAGCGCACGCGCCGCTTCGCCGCCGGCACGCGCGGGTCGACGAAGAAGCGCTCCTGCTTCACCTTGAGGCTGCCGCCGTCGGCGGCGAGCGTCACGAGCGGGAAGCCCGGCTGCGCGATCCATGCCTGGGCGACGCGGGCGACGTCCTGCCCCGACGCCTCCGCGAGCGCGTTCCACAGGTCCTCGGCGACCGCGTTGCTCTCGCGATGGCGGTCCATGTAGAGGCGTACGCCCGCGCGGAACGTCTCGGGCCCGAGCCAGTGCTCGAGCATGCGCACGACGGCCGCGCCCTTCTCGTAGGTGATGAGGTCGAAGTTCTCGGTGGCCTCGGCGACGCTCCGCACCGGGGCGTAGATCGGGTGCGTGTTCGCGAGCGCGTCGAGCCCGAGCGCGCCGGACCGGCCGTGCTCGAAGCTCAGCCACATGCGCCACTCGGGCTTCCACTCGTCGACGACGCGGTAGGCCATCCAGGTGGCGAACGCCTCGTTCAGCCAGAGGTCGTCCCACCACGCCATGGTGACGAGGTCGCCGTACCACATGTGGGCCAGCTCGTGCGCGATGACCTCGGCGGCGCGCTTGCGCTCGGGCAGCGAGGCGGTGGCGGGATCGAGGAGCAGCAGCGTCTCGCGAAAGAAGACGGCGCCGGGATTCTCCATCGCCCCCGCCTCGAAGTCGGGCACGGCGACGAGGTCGAGCTTGCCGTACGGGTACGGGATGCCGAACCACGCCTCGAGCCGCTCGAGCGCCGCGGCACCGGCCTCGAGCGCGAACTCGGTGAGGTGCCCCTTGCCCGGCACGTGCCAGATGCGGATCGGCGTGTCGCCCGACATGCGCACGGCGCTCGCCTCGAGCGGCCCGACGCCGACGGCGAGGAGATAGGTGGAGAGCGGCGGCGTGGTCGCGAACTGGAGGCGCCGCCGGCCGCCGCCGAGGGCCTCTTCCGCCTCGAGCGGCGCGTTCGACAGCGCCGTGTCGCCGGGCGCGACGGTGACCGCGATGCGTAGCCGTGCCTTCCACGCCGGCTCGTCGAAGCACGGCATCACGCGGCGCGCATCGGCCGCCTCGCACTGCGTGAAGGCGTAGCGCCGGTCGCCGGAGGCCGCGGCGTAGAAGCCGCGCAGATGCCGGTTCAGCGGCGCGTGGTAGCGCAGCACGACGCGCGCCTCGCCGGCGGGCACGGCGGCGCGCGTCGCCAGCGTCACCGTCTCGTCGTACTTCGACGCCCGCACCCGCGCAGGCATCGTCGTGTCGCCGGCGTGGACCGTCGCCTCGTCGACGACGAGGTCGGCGGCGTGGAGCGTGATCTCCTTGCGCGGCTTCGCGAGCGACAGGGTGATCGTCACCTCGCCGCGAAACGTGCCGGCCTCGAGGTCGGGCTCGAGGTGCAGGTCGTACAGGCTGGGCCGCACGTCGCGGGCGAGGCGGAAGCGGGATGGACGCGTGGCCGTCGGCATGCCGACTCGACTACCGGCGGCCCCGGGGGAAGGCAACGGCGGGCGCCGGCTTGTCGCACCGGGCACGCCCTGCCACACAGGCGACATGCCGCGCGCCATCGCCCTTCTCCTGCTCGCTCTCGCGCTCCCGGGCGCGGCGACGGCCGACACCGTCGTCGGTCGCGACGCCCGCACGGCGCTCGCGCTCACCGTCTACTCCGGCCAGGACCTCGCCATCGTGCAGGAGACCCGCACGGTGGCGCTCGCCGTCGGCGCGCAGGGCCTGCGCTTCGACGACGTCGCACCGCAGATCGACCCGCGCACCGTCGCGGTGACGCTGCCGGACGGCGTGCACGTCCTCGAGCAGAGCTTCCGCTGGGACCTGCCGACATCGCAGGCGCTGCTCGCGCGCTGGATCGGCCGCGAGGTGGAGCTGGTCGAGACCGACGAGCGCCTGCGCACCCGCGTCACCCCGGCGACGCTGCTGTCGCTCGACGGCCCGACGCTGCGCCTCGCCGACCGCATCGCGATCGCGCCCCCGGGCTCGCTCCGCCTCCCGCCCGTGGCCGGCGAGGAGGTCTTCACCCGCCCGACGCTGCGCTGGCGGCTCGACGCCGCGCAGGCCGTGAACGGCCCCGTGCAGGTGTCGTACGCGACCGCCGGGCTCGGCTGGAGCGCCGACTACGTGGCCCAGCTCGACGCCGAAGAGACCCGTGCCGACGTCACCGCCTGGATCACGCTGCGCAACGACGGCGGCACGGCGTTCGACGACGCGCGCGTGGCACTCGTCGCCGGCGACGTCCACCGCGCCGCCGAGCCCGAGCGCGCCATGTTCGGCATGGTCGCGCGCGACATGGCGATGGCCGCGGCGCCGTCGGCCAAGGTCGCCGAGACCGGCTTCACGGAGTACCACCACTATGCGCTCGAGCGGCCGACGAGCGTCGCCCCGGGCGAGACCAAGCAGGTCGAGCTGTTCGTCGCGCGCGGCGTCGGCGTCGCGAAGCGCTACGAGACCCGCGGCGCGGCGCAGTGGCTGCGCGGCCCGCAGCGCGATCAGGGCAGGGACGTCCCGGTGCGCGTGATCCTCGACGTCGCCAACACGAAGCCGAATCAGCTCGGCCGCACCATGCCCGCCGGCGTCGTACGCTTCTACGCGCCCACGGCCGGCGGCGCGCCGGCGTTGGTCGGCGAGGACCGCATCGGCCACACGCCCGACGGCAAGACGCTCGAGCTCGAGGTCGGCGACGCGTTCGACGTCACCGCGACGCGCACGCAGACCGACTTCCGCCTCCTCAGCCAGGAGCCCTGGCAGGCGGAGAGCGCCTACGAGGTGGTGCTGAAGAACCGGCGCACCACGGCGGTCACCGTCACCGTACGCGAGCCCGTCATGGGCCAATGGGAGGTGCTGTCGTCGAGCCTGCCGGCGAAGAAGCTCGACGCCACGACGCTGGCGTTCGACGTGCCCGTGGCCGCCGGCGGCGAGACCACGCTCACCTGGCGCCTGCGCGTCGGCGGCTGAGCGATGCTCCTCCTGGTTGACTACTCGAGCCTCCTCTACCGCGCCTTCCACTCGCTGCCGGAGTCGCTGCCGGCGCGCGGCGTGTACGGCATCCTCGGCATGCTCGCGCGCCTGGTGCAGGACCGCCGCCCGCGCGGGCTCGGCATCTGCGTCGACGACGACTGGCGACCCGCGTTCCGCGTCGAGGCGCTGCCGTCGTACAAGGCCCATCGCGTCGCCGAGGTCGAGGCCGAGGCGGACCCGGTCGCCGCCGACGAGGCGATCGGGCGCGCGGTGCTGCAGGCGATCGGGGTCGCGGTGCTCGGCGCCGAGGGCTACGAAGCCGAGGACGTCATCGCCACGCTCGCGGCGCACACCCGGGCGCGCGTCGAGGTGGTGTCGGGCGATCGCGACTGCTTCGCGCTGGTGGAGGATCCGCACGTGTCGGTGCTCTACCCGGTGCGCGGCGTCAGCGAGCTCGCGGTGATCGACGAGGCGGCGGTGACGAAGCGCTACGGCATCCCGGGGCGCGCCTACCTCGACTTCGCGCTGCTGCGCGGCGACCCGTCGGACGGGCTGCCGGGCGTCGCCGGCATCGGCGAGAAGACGGCGGCGCAGCTCGTCGCCCGCTACGGCTCGCTCGACGCCGTCCTCGCCGCGCTCGACGCCGGCGACCGCGCCCTCAGCCCGGCCGTCGCGCACAAGCTCGCGGCCGGCCGCGACTACCTCGCAGCGGCCCGCCGCGTCGTGCCGCCGTGCGGGGCGGTCCCCCTACCGGCGATCTCCCTCGACCTGCCGACGGCGACCGCGCACCCGCGTACCCTGGCCCGCCTCACCGCCGAGCACGGGTTGCAGACGCCCGTGGAGCGATTCGCCCGCGCATTGGGTCTCGCCACCGCGTCCGCGTGACGCGACGGCGGCACCGGTGTAGCGTCGCCGTGCCGTGGCGCGCGAGGATCGCTGGCAGCATCTGGTGACCGGAGCCTTCCAGATCGACGACGAGCTCGCCGTCGCCCCGGTACCGAACGCGGTCACCCGCCGCCGTCTCGTCGCCCGCTACCTCGACAGCGTGCTCGAGGTCTTTCCCGCCGATCTCGATCCGGTCGAGGATTTCGAAGGCTACGCGGTCCGCCGGCTGGCGCAGTCCGTGCGGCGCGCGCTCGGCCTGGTGCCGCCGGCGCGTGGCCGGCGTCAGCGCGCTGGGGACTCGCCGCGCAGCACGGCGCCGAGCTCGCCGGGTGCGAAGCGGATGCCGATGAAGAAGGGTCCGAACAGCGCGAACCGCGAGCTCGCCGGATCGAAGCGCATCTCGTAGACGAGCTTCTTGAAGACCAGCGGGTCGTCGGCGAACAGCGAGACGCCCCATTCCCAGTCGTCGAGCGCCACCGAGCCCTGGATGATCTGCTGCACCCGGCCGGCGTACTTGCGCCCGATCTCGCCGTGCCCCTTCATGAACGCGCCGCGCTCCGGCCCCGAGAGGTCGTACCAGTTGACCTGCTCCCCGCGCCGCTTCGACATCGGGTAGAAGCAGAGGTAGCGGCGATCGGGCACGGCGGGGAACAGGCGCGGGCGCGCGAGCTTCGTCATCTCGGCGTGCAGCGCCTCGTCGAAGCCGTCGCTGCCCGGCGTCCTGCCCTGCCGGGCGAGCGTCGCGGTCGCGTGCGCGGTGAGCTCGTAGGTGCCGAGCTCGACGACGGCGAGGTAGGAGTAGGTCGGCACGAGGAACGCGCGCAGGCGCGTGCGGTTCCACGCCGTCTGTACCGCGCGCAGCGCCTCGAGGTCGCGCCGGAAGTGGACCAGGCAGAGGTCGCCCTTCTGCGAGACGAGGGCATACGGCGCGCCGTGGCCGTCGCCGGGCGCGGTCAGCGCGGCGAGCGTGTCCGTCGCCTCGGCGGTGATCGCGTCGCGCTCGGCGTCGGGCAGCGCGTTCCAGCGGCCCCAGTCGAGCGCGAACATCTCGTGCAGCGTGTACCACCCCTCCAGGGTGACGGGCGCGTCCGCCATGCGTCGGTTCTAGCCGGGCCTCCGCGCGGTTTGAAGCGGCCCGGGAATCGGGGCAAGAGCGAACGGTCCCATGCGGCTCGTCCTCTCCTGGCTCGCGACGCTCGTCTTTCTGCCCGCGTTCGGTCTCGTGATGGTGGGATTCGACGTCGCCCAGCGCATCGCGCGGCTCTTCGGCCAGCGCCCGCAGGAGTACGTCGCGAGCGCGCTCCAGTGGACGCTCGTCCACACCTTCGGCATCTGCAACGCCCGCCTGCGCGTCGAGCGCGATCCGGGGGTGCAGCCCTGGGCGTCGTACGTGATCGTCTCGAACCACCAGAGCATGTTCGACATCCCGATCCTGGGTTCGCTCTTCTTCTCGAACTTCCCGAAGTACGTCTCGAAGCGGTCGCTCGGGAAGTGGATCCCGTCGGTGTCGTACAACCTGCGCCAGGGTGGCCACGTGCTGATCGACCGTGGCGACGCGCCCGGCGCCGTCGAGGCCATCCGCGCGCTCGGGCGGCGCGTGGCCGCGGGCCGCGCGTCGGCGATGATCTTCCCCGAGGGCACGCGCGCGCGGCACGGGGAGCTCGGCCGCTTCAAGCCGGCGGGCACGCTGGCGCTGCTCGAGGAGACGCCGGCGACGCCGATCGTCGCGGTCGCGATCGACGAGTCGTGGCGGCTCCTGCAGCACAACTTCCTGCCGGTGCCGTGGGGCGTGCGCGTGCGCGTCTACATCGGGGCGCCGATCGAGCGCGCGGCGGGCGACGACCCCGCGCGGCTGCTCGAGCGCGTGCGGGACGAGATCGCGGGGGTTCTCGCCCGCTGGCGCGACGAGCGGGTCGAGACGCGCCGCGCGTCGTAGCCACGCATGCCCGAGCTGCCCGACGTCACCGTGTACGTGGAGGCGCTCGAGCGACGCGTCCTCGGCGAGCCGCTGCGCGGCGTGCGCCTCGCCAGCCCCTTCCTGCTGCGCTCGGTGGAGCCGCCGCTCGGCGCGACGTCCGGCAAGTCGGTCATCGGCGTCCGGCGTGTCGGCAAGCGCATCGTGCTGGGGCTCGAAGACAATCTCTTCCTCGTGCTGCACCTCATGATCGCCGGCCGGCTGCGCTGGCGACCGCCCGACACGAAGCTCAACCGCAAGCTCGGCCTCGCCGCGTTCGACTTTCCCGCCGGGACGCTCGTCCTCACCGAGGCGAGCACGCGCAAGCGGGCCGGCCTGTGGTGCGTGCACGGCGCCGAGGCGGTCGCGGCGTTCGACGCCGGCGGCGTGGAGCCGCTGGACGCCGACGTCGCGACCTTCGCCGCGGCGCTGCGGCGCGAGCGCCATACGCTGAAGCGCACGCTCACCGACCCGCGCCTCTTCGCCGGCATCGGCAACGCCTACTCCGACGAGATCCTGCACCGCGCCCGCCTCTCGCCGGTCACCCTGAGCGACCGCCTCGGCGACGACGAGGTCGCACGCCTCCACGCCGCCACGCAGACCGTGCTGCGCGAGTTCACCGCCCGCATCCGCGCCGAGGTGGGCGACGGCTTCCCCGAGAAGGTGACGGCGTTCCGCGACGACATGGCCGTGCACGGCCGCTACCGCCAGCCCTGCCCGGTCTGCGGCACGCCGGTCCAGCGCATCGTCCACGCGGAGAACGAGACCAACTACTGCCCGACCTGCCAGACCGGCGGCCGGCTGCTGGCCGACCGCTCGCTGTCGCGGCTCCTCAAGCAGGACTGGCCGCGCTCCCTCGACGAGCTCGAGGAGCGGCGGCGCGGCGGCTGAGCCGGGGCGCTTTCCGGTTGCCGGCCCGCGCCGGCCCGTGGGATCACACCGCCGTGCGGATCACCCGACGCGACCTGCTGCGCACGGGCGGCGTGCTCGCCGCCGGCCTTGCGGCCCCGCGCGTCGCCCGCGCGACCCCCGACCTCGGCCTCGCACGCGGCGGCGCCGTTCCCCACCGGCGTCCTCGCCGGCGACCGCCGGCGCGCCATCACGCTCGTCGCGCGCGTCGACGGCGTCCCCGACGGCGGCCGCATCGGGGTCGAGGTCGCGCGCGATCCCGGCTTCGCGCAGGTGATCGCCCGCCGCCGCGTCCCCGTCCGCGCCGACGCGGCGTTCGTCGCGCGCGCCGAGGTGGCGTCGCCGCGGCTGCGCGGCGACGCGCCGTTCTGGTACCGCTTCTTCACGCGCGACGTCGCCTCGCCCGTCGGCCGCTTCAAGCTGCGTCCCGCCCCGGCCGCGACCGCGCCGCTGCGCCTCGCGTGGTTCTCGTGCCAGGGCTGGCCCGCCGGCTACTTCGGCGCCCACGCCGCGATGGCCGCGGAGGACCTCGACGTCGCGCTGTCGCTCGGCGACTACGTCTACGAGCTCACCGACGACCGCGGCCCGCGCGTCGACACGATCGGCCCCGACGGCGACGGCTTCGCGCAGACGCTGGACGAGTACCGCGCCAAGTACCGCCTCTACCAGAGCGACGCGGACCTCCGGGCCATGCACGCCGCCCACGCCTTCCTCGCGATCTGGGACAACCACGAGCTGGCGGACGATTCGCCCGGCCACGTGCAGGGCAAGCCGATCCGCGTGCCGCTCGCGACGCGCATGGCGTACGGCAAGCGCGCCTTCTTCGAGGCGCTGCCGATGCGGCGAGCGCACCTCGACGCCTTCCACCTCTATCGCTCGATCCGCCTCGGCGCCCACGTCGAGCTGTTCCTGCTCGACATGCACTCCTACGCCGACCCGCCGACGCAGGGGACGTATCTCGGCGCCCGCCAGCTCGGCTGGCTCCTGCGCGGGCTCTCGCGCTCGCGGGCGACGTGGAAGATCGTCGCGTCGACGACCGTCGTCGCCGGCACGGACCTCACGCCCGGCAACCCGATCAACCTCGGCCAATGGGACGGCTATGCCGCCGAGCGCCGCACCATCATGGAGCACGTCCTGCGCGAGCGCATCACGGGCGTCGTCACGCTGTCGGGCGACCTGCACACGTTCATCGCCGGCCAGGTGACGACGACGGGCCGCGCCGACGGCACGCCCGCCGCGGTCGACTTCACGGGCGGCGCGATCACCTCGCAGGGCCTGCTCGACACCTGGCCGCCGCGCCCCGACCGCGAGACGCTCGCCGCGCAGCTCGAAGCGCAGGGCCGCGCGGTGAACCCGCACCTGGCGTTCCTCGACCTGCTGGCCAAGGGCTACGGGCGCCTCGAGGCCGACGCCCGCGAGCTGCGGGTCACCTTCCGTGCCGTCGGCACGGTGCTGGAGCCGTCGAGCCCGGTGCGCGACCTCGTCCGCTTCCGCGTCCGCCCGGACGCGCCCGTCATCGAGACGCTGGCCTGAGCCGACCCGCGCCGCGCCCGGCGCCTCAGCGCCGGACGACGACCTCGAGGTCGCCCTCGCGACCGGTCACCTCGACGGCGGCCCCGAAGCGACGGCGGTGGACCGAGAGATCGACGCGGGCGTCGCACACGCGCAGGCCGACGACGTCGACCCGATCGAGCCAGGGGGGCAGGGTCGCGTGCGTCAACGTCACCCGGCGCTGCCAGGCGTCGACCTCGAGCCCGAGCGCCGCCTGGAGCAGGAGGAGCACGCTCGCCGCCGCCCACGCCTGCGGCTTGCAGGCCACCGGATACGGCACCGGACCGCTGCGCTCGCCACGCGCGAAGCCGCAGAACAGCTCCGGCAGGCGGGGGCCGTCGAGCGCGAGCCCCGCGTGGAAGAGTGCGTCGAGCAGCACCGCGGCGCGCTCGGTCGCGCCGTAGCGCGCGCAGCCGGCGGCGACGAGCGCGTTGTCGTGCGGCCACACCGAGCCGTTGTGATAGCTCATCGGATTGAAGCGCGGCGTGCCGGCGCCGAGGGTGCGCACGCCCCAGCCGCAGAAGCTGTCCTCGCGCAGCAGGCGCGCCATCACGCGCTCGGCGCGCTCGGGCGCCGCGATGCCGGCCCACAACGCATGCCCCGCGTTCGAGGCGACGACGCGGCACGGGCGCTTGTCGCGATCGAGCGCCAGCGCGTAGGTGCCCTCGTCGTCGAGCCAGAAGGCCGTCTCGAAGCGGGCACGCAGCGCCTCGGCGCGGGCTCGCCAGGCGTCCGCCGCGGCGACGCGGCCCGTGCGCAGAGCCAGCTCGGCCATGTCGCGCAGCGCCGCGAAGACGTACGCCTGCACCTCGACGAGCGCGATGGGCGGCTCGGCGAGCCCGCCGTCGGCGTGGGAGATGGCGTCGTGCGAGTCCTTCCACCCCTGATGGACGAGCCCGCTGCCGGCCCGGCGGGCGTACTCGACGAAGCCGTCGCCGTCGCGATCGCCGTACGCCTCGATCCAACCGAACGCCGCCTCCGCCGCCGGCCACAACGCCTCGACGAGGGCCAGGTCCGCCGTCCGGCGCGCGTAGGCCGCGAGCAGGCAGAGGAAGAGCGGCGTCGCGTCGACCGTCCCGTAGTAGCGCCCGAACGGCACCTCGCCGGTCGCCGCCATCTCGCCGCAGCGCAGCTCGTGCAGGATCTTGCCCGGCTCCTCGTCGCGGCGGGCGTCCTCGTGACGGCCCTGGAGCGCGGCGAGCGTGCGCAGCACCGCGGCGGCGAGGTCGGGACCGAAGGCGAGCGTCTCGAACGCGGTGACGAGACCGTCGCGACCGAACACGGTCGCGAACCACGGGATGCCGGCCTGCACGTAGCCCGCGGCCGGCGTGTCGGTGCGCAGCATCGCGAGGTCGTCCAGGGAGCGGCGCATCCAGGCGTCGAAGGCCTCGTTGCTGGAGCGGATGCGGGCGAGCTCGCCGACCCGGTGGCGGCGCTCGGCGCGCAGCCGGGCGATCGCCGCGTCGGGCCCGCAGGGCTCCGCCGCCTCGCCGCCCGTGACGCAGCCGATCGACACCACGAGAACGGTCTCGCCGCGCGGGGGCAGGTCGAGGAGGAAGTGCACGCCGCCGGGGCGTACGTCGGCGGGCGGCGGCTCGCAGGCGAGGCGCATCTCGCGCGTCACCCCGTCGAGCCCCAGGTAGCGGACGCGGATGCCGTCGCGGCGCACCTCGGGCTCGGCGAGCGTGCCATGGCGCGCGCGCTCGACGCCGCGCACCTCGAACTCGTCGGCGAAGTCGGCCGCCACGAGCAGGGAGAGGCGCACGCGGAGCGGCTCCGCCGCGTAGCTGCGCACGTGGACGCGCTCGTGCAGCACGGCGTCGCACAGGACCTTCGTGCGCTCGAGCGCGACGACGTCGCGTTCGAGCACCACCTCGCCGTCGCGGCGCTCGTCGCCGTTGGCGAGATGCGAGACCAGCGTCGAGCCGCGGGCGCCGGGCGCCGAGCTGAGCAGGACGGGCAGCCCGTCGTTCAGGCGCAGCTCGAAGCGCGACAGGAAGCGGGTCCCGCGGTGGAACAGGCCGTAGGGCTCGACGCCCGCCGGCGGCACGTCGCCGGCGTCGTCGAAGATGGCGAAGCTGTCGCGGTGGCTGAGGACGAGGCGCGGACGGCGCGCGGCCAGCGCCGACGCGAGCAGATAGTAGTCCGTGCCGATGCGGATGCGTTCCGGGGTCGGCATGTCGGGACCTCACATGGGGGCGAGGGTCGCGCCGCCGCGGCCGGCGGCGCGCGGCCGACGCCCGCTCGGGGCGGCCGGCGCCCGGACGCGCGCGAACAGGTCGAGGTAGCGTTGCGCCATGATGTCGTCGGTGAAGCGGGTTTCGAAGGCGGCGCGGCAGCGCGCACGGTCGAGCGCCGGCAGGCGGTGCACCGCCGCGACCAGCTCGTCGTCGGTCTCGCGGACGAAACCGGTGACGCCGTCCTCGACGATCTCCGGCACGGACCCGCGGCGGCGTGCGACCACCGGCGTGCCGCAGGCGAGCGCCTCGATCATCACGAGGCCGAACGGCTCGGGCCAGTCGATGGGGAAGAGCAAGGCGGCGGCACCGGCCAGGAGCGCGCCCTTGCGGTCGTCGCCGACCTCGCCGAGGAACTCCACCAGCGGGCCGTCGAGCAGCGGCCGGATCTCGGTCTCCCAGTAGGCGCGATCCACCGCGTCGACCTTGGCGGCGATCTTCAGCGGCACGCCGGCGCGGCGCGCGATCGCGATCGCGGCGTCGGGCCGCTTCTCGGGCGAGATGCGGCCCATGAAGACGAGGTACGATCCGGACGCGAGGGAGGGTGCGTACAGGCGGCGCGGCAGCCCGTGGTGGACCGTGCCCATCCAGGCCGCCGCCGGCATCGGCCGGCGCTGGGCATCGCTGATGGAGACCAGCCCGACCTCGGGGTAGTCGGCGTAGAGCGGCCATATCTCCGGAATGTCGAGCCGGCCGTGCAGCGTCACCAGCGTCGGCGTCCGCACCCAGCGGGTGAACGGCAGCCCGAGGTAGTCGGTGTGGCAGTGGATGACGTCGAACGCCGGGGCCCGGCGGTAGACTTCGCCGAGCATGCGCACGTGCGGCGCCAGCGGGTCGCGGTATGCGGCGTCGAGGCGCAGCGCGCGGCGACAGGGCGCCCACAGGGCCGCCCCCGTCCGCGAGTCGCCGCTCGCGAACAGCGTGACCTCGTGCCCCGACCGCACCAGCGCCTCGGTGAGATACGAGACCACCCGTTCGGTTCCGCCGTACAGAACCGGGGGGACCCGTTCGTAGAGAGGCGCCACCTGAGCGATCCGCATGGGAAGCCCGTCCGCAGGTCGTCGTCCCGCAGCAAACGGGGCCGGCGGGCCGCCGTCAAGCCGGGTCGATCACCGCCTCCGCGAGGCCGGGCGCAAGTTGACCCTCGTCCGCCGCCGCGTCAGGATGCGCGATTCCCATGAGCACGCCGCAGCGCCGTACGGACGTCCGCAACATCGCCATCATCGCCCACGTCGACCATGGGAAGACGACGCTCGTCGACGCCATGCTGCACCAGTCGGGCGTCTTCCGCGCCAACGAGCAGGTGGCCGAGCGCGTGATGGACTCGAACGCGCTCGAGCGCGAGCGCGGCATCACGATCCTGGCGAAGAACACGACGGTCCACTTCCGCAGCGTCCAGATCAACATCGTCGACACGCCCGGCCACGCCGACTTCGGGGGCGAGGTCGAGCGCACGCTGGCGATGGTCGACGGCGTGCTGCTGCTGGTCGACGCCTCGGAGGGGCCGCTGCCGCAGACGCGCTTCGTGCTCGGCAAGGCGCTCGAAGCGGGGCTCGAGCCGATCGTCGTGCTGAACAAGATCGACCGCGCCGACGCCCGCACCGCCGAGGTGCTCGACGAGATCTACGGCCTCTTCATCGACCTCGGCGCCGACGAGCACCAGCTCGAGTTCCCCGTCCTCTATTGCATCGCACGCGACGGCACCGCGACGCGCGACCTCGCGTCGCCCGGCACCGACCTGCAGCCGCTGTTCGAGACCATCGTCGCGCACCTCCCCGGCCCGATCTCGGAGGCCGGCGCGCCGACCCAGTTCCAGGCCAACAACCTCGGCTACGACGACTACGTCGGCCGCCTCGCCATCGGCCGCCTGCGCGGCGGCGAGCTCGTCGCCGGCGGGCAGTACACGCTCTGCAAGGTCGACGGCCGCCAGCTGCCCGCCAAGGTGACGCGCCTCTACGGCTGGCAGGGGCTCAAGCGCACGGAGATCCCGAAGGCCGTCGCGGGCGACATCGTCGCCATCGCCGGCGTCGAGGAGATCGGCATCGGCGACACGCTCGCCGACAAGGAGAGCCCGGTCGCGCTGCCGCCCATCCGCATCGACGAGCCGACGATCGCCATGCTCTTCGGCATCAACACGAGCCCGTGGGCCGGGCGCGACGGCAACCGCGTCACCTCCCGCCAGGTGCGCGACCGCCTGCTGACCGAGATGCACCGCAACGTCAGCCTGCGCGTCGAGGAGACGGAGACGACCGACACCTTCCGCGTCCTCGGCCGCGGTGAGCTCCAGCTCGCGGTGCTGATCGAGACCATGCGCCGCGAGGGCTACGAGCTGCAGGTCTCCAAGCCCACGGTCGTCGTGCGCGAGCACGAGGGCGTGGTCGAGGAGCCGATGGAGCTGCTGCTCGTCGACGTGCCGGAGGAGTACGTCGGCGTCGTCACGCAGCTCCTCGGCGTGCGCAAGGGCGTCATGACGAAGATGGAGCCGGTCGGCAGCGGGCGTGTGCGCTGCGAGTTCTCGGTGCCGTCGCGCGGGCTCATCGGCTTCCGCTCGCAGTTCCTCACCGAGACGCGCGGCACGGCGACGATGAACGCGCTCTTCGGCGGCTGGGCGCCGTGGCACGGCAACATCCCGGCGCGCACGAACGGCGCCATGGTGTCCGATCGCGACGGCGTCGCGACGCCCTACGCGCTCTTCCACCTCCAGGAGCGCGGCGTGCTCTTCGTCCCGCCGGGCACGCCCGTCTACGAGGGCATGGTCGTGGGCGAGTACTCGCGCGACGTCGATCTCGAGGTGAACGTCTGCCGCGAGAAGAAGCTCACCAACATGCGCGCCTCCGGCCACGACGAGGCCATCCGCTTGACCCCTGCGCACCTCATGGGGCTCGAGGACAGCCTCGCCTGGATCGACGACGACGAGCTCGTCGAGGTGACGCCGAGCACGGTACGGCTGCGCAAGCGCGAGCTGCGCTCGAGCTTCCGCCCGAAGGGCCAGCGCAGCAACCGCGAGCAGCAGCCGCCGCTGCCGCGCGCGGCGGCGGCGCGATAGGCTGCCGGCGCTCTCGCTCGCGGCCGGGGTCGCGGTCGGCTGCTCGGAGGTTTCTTCGTGGACGGACGCCGCGCCCGAGCTCAACGTGCGCGCGCGACGAACACCACTTCGCCGCAGACGAGCCACGGGAAGTGCCGCAGCGCCGCGTGCGCCAGCCGGCCGCGCACGCCCGGCATGACGAACAGCTGCTCGGGTCCGGTCGCGCGGAAGGGGCTCACGACGAGGTTGTCGGCGTCGACCCACAGCCCCATGATCTTCGGCGGGCGGAGGTCGTTCGGATATTCGCCGACGACGTCGAAGCCGGCGCGATCGAGGAAGGCACGCAGCTCGGGGCGGGAGAAACGGTACTCGGCGAAGCCCAGCTTCATGCCGAGCCGTCGCCGCCGCCAGGTGACGAGACGCAGCAGGTGGTTCACCACCAGCCGCCGGAAGAGATTGTTGAACGGCACCGCGCAGACGAGGATGCCGCCCGGCTTCAGCATGCGCCGCAGCTCGCGCAGCCCGGCGTCCGGCCCGGCCTCCTCGTGCTCGACGACGCCGAGCGAGATCACGCCCGACGCGCTGCCGGTACGCACCGGGGCGCTGCGGGTGTCGGACTGGAGGATCGGCAGCGCGGTGTCGACGCCGCGTGCGAGGCCGATCGCGTCGTGGCTGATCTCGAGCCCGACGCAGCGGTAGCCGAGCCTACGCAGGTAGATCGGCCAGCGCGCCGTGCCGCAGCCGGCGTCGACGATGACGCCCTCCCTCGGCAGGTGGGCCATCATGACGTCGTGCAGCATCTCCTGCCGGCAGGTGCTGGTGCCGTCCTCGCCCTCGATCCGCCATGCGGCCTGGCTCCACTCGATCGGGCTCAGCGCGTCCCAGAGGTAGACCTTGAAGCTCATCGCAGACGACTCACCGTGGAGCCGCCGGGTCGTATCCGCGGCCCCTCCGCGCTGTCAATCGACGAGCCCCGCGAGCGCCGCCGCGATCTCACGCAGCGGCGGCAGGCCGGTGAGACGGCGCAGGAACGCCGCGAAGTGCCCGGTGTCGTTGGGCGCGAACCCGAGCAGCGTGACGGTGAACGTGCCCAGCACGAAGGTCCCCGCGATGCGCATGGCACGTCGCACGGGCGACGGCGACGGCGGCCCGACGCGGCGGCGCCACTCCCCCCAGCCGATGACCGCCGCCGCGTTGAGGACGCCCCAGCACAGGACGGGCAGGAAGTGGATGAGCGCGGGCTTCCCCGACAGGAACGGTATCCCGGCCCAGTGCCACAGCACGCTCACCCCGAACGCCCCCGCCACCGCCACGCTGCGCCGCTCGCGACCGCCGAGCGGGATGTAGACGTAGCGGATCAGCCAGTTCGTCATGGTCGCACGCCACGCGCGCCAGAGCTGGGCCGGATTCTCCGCGAGCAGGGTGCGCGGCCAGTTCGGCCGCAGCGTGACGCCGTAGAGCAGCGCCGCCCCCTCGGCCATCATCCAGATGGACATGAGGTAGAGCGCGCTGCGCAGGTAGGCGAGCCCGCACCAGCCCCACAGCGCCAGCGTCTCGGTCGTGGCCGAGCCGGTGGCCGGAACCACCGGCAGGTGCATCGCCGCCGCGACGCCGACGATGCCCCACGCCAGCCGGCGCTGCGCCCCGCCGAGGTCGGCCTGCACCGGGCCTGCGAGGTTGCGGCCGTGGAACTCGTCGTACACCTCCACCGCGCCGAGGCTGTTCGTGTAGAAGCCCTGGTAGCAGGCCCAGTCGGCGAGCGACGCGGGGCGGCCGCGTCGCGTCTCCACGACCAGGCTGATGTGGCGCAGCGCCACGAACGCCAGCGGCCCCTGGGCGGAGAGGCCGGCGAGCACGTTGTCGCTGCGGATCACGAAGCAGGTGGCGTAGCCGGCCAGAAGGACGCCGCCCTGGACCAGCGTGGTGACGACGTCGCTCCAGCCGAGCCCGACCCGCAGCAGGAGGAACCCGACCAGCGACGTCCCGAAGGCGACGGCCATCGGCAGCGGACCGAGATGCGCCAGCAGCACGACGAGGCTCACCGCCGCGAGCCCCGCGACGCGCCACGGCGTCGGCAGGCGGACGAGCACCTGCCCGGCCGTCACCGCGAAGACGAGGTGATCGAAGCGGCTCATGAGGTCGAGCGGCTCGCGCGACGGGTGTTGCACGAGCCAGACCGCGAGCCCGACGGCGACCAGCGCCGCCGCCGCCAGCCCCGCACGCCCCAGCCGCTCGATCAGGGCGACGAGGGGGCGGATCGCCGCCACCGCCAGCGCGAACGCCAGGAGGAAGACCGCCGTGGTCGCGAGCCCTCCGCCCCGCTGCGCAACTGCCTGGGCGAGCCATGTGACGGGCGCAGCGAGGAGGTCCTGAGCAGGCATCGCCGGTGGGTCTCGCGCACTAGCACGGCAGCCCGCGGGACGAGAAACTACTTGAGCTTCCTCGTTCTTCCGGGTTAGGTGGATCCTCCCGCCGGAAGCGCCGCAATAGCGGAGCTGTGTCCGGCGGCCGTCAGGAGGGGATCGATGGCTCGGATCGCGTTGGTGAAGCTCTTCACCGGGCTCAACCTGGCAGTGTCACAGCTGTCGGGAGAGCTGCAGCGCGCCGGCCACGACAGTCGCATCATCTACTTCAAGGACTTCCTCGTCGTGCCGCTCGAGGAGGCCCCTCGCTACGAGGTCAGCGACTACCCCGGCGTGCTCGTCGGTGCGCGCGCGCGCGAGTCGGTGTGGAACTGCTACCGGCCGGTGTCGGAGCAGGAGTACCAGCTGCTCTTCGCCGAGCTGCGCAAGTTCGATCCGCAGATGATCGGCCTCAGCCTCACCTCGCTGCCGATAAAGCCGGCGGCCGAGGTGACGCAGCGCCTCAAGGCGGAGTTCCCGAACGTGCCGATCATCTGGGGCGGCTCCGGGCCGACGCTCGAGCCCGACCGCTGCATCGCGTTCTGCGATCTCGTCTGCGTCGGCGAGGGCGAGCAGGCCCTCCTCGACCTGGCGCAGCGCCTCGACGCCGGCGCGCCGCTGACCGACGTTCCCGGCGTGTGGGCGAAGGCGCCCGACGGCACGGTCGTCAAGAACCCCGGCCGGCCGCTGATCGAGCTCGAGGACCTCGCCATCCCCGACTTCGATCCGGTGCGGACGATGCGCATCAACGACGACCGCATCTCCTACGACGTCTACCCGCCGAACCTCGGCACCCAGTACATCATCATGACCACGCGCGGGTGCCCGTTCTCGTGCTCGTTCTGCATCGAGAGCGTCTACCAGGACAAGTTCGGCAAGAAGAACCATCTCCGCCGTCGCTCGGTCGACGTCGTCATGAAGGAGCTGGTCGAGGCGAAGAAGAAGTTCCCCTTCATCCGCTCGGTGATGTTCTACGACGACGTCTTCACGACGCACCCGCGCTGGCTGAAGGAGTTCTGCGCCCGCTACAAGCGCGAGGTCGGCCTGCCCTTCTGGTGCTACACATATCCCACCACCACCAAGAAGGACGAGATCGAGATGCTGCACGACGCCGGCTGCGTCTCGATGACGATGGGCATCCAGTCGGGCAGCGAGGAGATCCTGACCAACGACTTCAACCGCCCGGTCGCGCGCACGAAGGCCGTCGAGGCTGCGCAGATCCTGCTCGACGTCGGCGTCGAGTGCTACTTCGATCTCATCACGCGCGTGCAGTTCGAGAGCGAGCGCCACGCCCGCGAGACGTTCGAGTTCCTCTGCGACCTACCGGTCGGCATGAAGACCGTCGGCTTCGGGCACATGACCGCCTTCCCGACCTACGGCTACACCAAGAAGGTCGAGGCCGAGAACGCGCGCGTCTCGATGAGCGACCGCGAGTACGCCTACTGGCATCGCCTGTACCTCCTCACCCGCACGCCGATGCCGCGGCCGCTCGTGCGCCTGGTCGGCAAGGTGCCGCTCTTCCGCCGCTTCCCGCGCCTCATCGACCCGATGCTGCCGAAGGAGCTGCCGAGCTTCTTCCTCGGCGGCGACGACGGCCAGGAGTCCGAGATCATGAACCTGCCGCACGCGCAGGCGGTGATCCCGGGCGGCGAGCTCGACCGCGGGCTGCCCGGCGCGTCTTCGAGCCTCCAGTAGGCGGCGCGGACGCCCCGCGCCTCGACGACGGGACGCGACGTGGAGCCGGTGGCCGAATCGCGCCTCGGGCGCGTGGTCGTCGGAGCGGCGCCCGTCGTCCTCGCCGGGCTCGCCTATCACGGCCTGCGGCTGACGTTCTTCAACGCGGACGACTTCTTCCACCTCTACCAGGTCGCCGACGGCCACACGCTCGAGCGCCTCTTCCAGCCGCACGGGGGCCATCTCCTCGCCGTGTGGCACCTCGTCTTCGCGGGCTTCTTCCACCTCTTCGGCATCGACGCGACCCGCTGGGGGCTCGCGGTGCTCGCCACCCATCTCGTCAACACGGCCCTCCTGTGGGACGTCATCCGCCTCCTCACGGGCGCGCCGCGCCTCGCCGCGGTGCTGGCGACGTGCTGGGCGACCGCCGCGATCCAGGACGGCACGCTCGGCTGGTACTCCGTCTACGGCCAGGTCCTGGCCACGACGTTGCTCCTGCTGACGCTGCGCTCGATGCAGCGCCGGCGCGAGGCGCGGCCGGTCCCCTGGCCGACGCTCGCCGCCTGGTGGGCGGCGCAGATGGCGGCGGCGATGTGCTTCGGCATCGGGCTCGCGGTGGCGATGGCCCTGCCGGTCGTCGCCCTCGTCTTCCTGCCCGCGGGCGCGCTCGACCGCCCGCGCCGCCTGGCCCTGTGGTCGTTGCCGGTGGCGCTGATCCTCGTCTGGATCGCGGCCATGCTGCCATTCGTGGGGCCGGGCTCGGCGACGGCGGCAGCCGGACCGAAGCTGCTCGGCGTAACGCTGCTCTACGGCCCGCGCTTCCTCGTGGAGCTGATCGGCACGAGCGCGTCGACCGTCGTGCTGGCCCCGTTCACCCGGGCGACGCTCTTCCCCGCGCCGATCGCGGTCGCGGCGGCGCTCGCCTGCGCCGCGCTGGTCGGCGTCACGGCCTGGCGCCGGCCTGCGACCCGGCGCACGCTGGCGGCGCTGCTGGTCGTGATCGTCGTCGGCTACGGCTCGATCGCGGCGGGGCGCGCCGCGCTCTATGCCGCCTTCTCGCAGGTCGTCCAAAGCGGCGCGTACGGGCCGATCGAGCCGCGCTATCACTATCTCGGCACGGCGGTGCTCGCGGCGACGCTCGGCACGGCCGTCGCCCCATGGCTGGCCGCGGTCCCGGTCGCGCTGGCGAGCGGCGCGTTCATCGTCTTCGCCGGGGCCACGGCGGCGGCCCTCGTCCTGGCACCGCTGCCGCTCGATCACCACGACGCCGCCCGCCGGGCCGTCTGGCGCCTCTTCGTCCAGCTCGGCCAAGCGGCCAAGGACGCGCCGCCCGGGGCGACGATCCGGGTGCCGAACAAGCGCTTCACGCCGGTCGGCGTCATGGTGGTCCGGGACGACGCGGCCTTCCCGGGCATCGCCGCGGTGTTCCTCACCTGGCGCCCGGACGGGACCCTCGCCGACCACCGCATCCTGTTCGAGGTGGCCGATCCCGCCGTCCTCGCTCGGCTCCAGGCCGATCCGGCGGCGCCGATCGCGCGCATCGTGACCGCGCCGGCAGCCCCCACGCCGCCGCCCCCGCGACCCTGACGGCACGGGGCCCCGCACGGCGCAACGCGTGGCGTCCGCGCTTGCCGCAGCGCGGCCGGGTCCGGTAAAGCTTCCGCCCCTATGGCGGAGCAGAAGGCCACCAACATCGTCTGGCATCAGGGCGCGGTGACGCGCGACGACCGGCAGAAGCTGAACGGCCACCAGGGAGCCACGATCTGGCTCACCGGGCTGTCCGGCTCCGGCAAGTCGACCATCGCGGTCGACCTCGAGAAGCGGCTCGCCGAGCGCGGCGTGCGCACCTACATCCTCGACGGCGACAACATCCGACACGGGCTCAACAAGAACCTCGGCTTCTCGCCCGAGGACCGCACCGAGAACATCCGTCGCATCGGCGAGGTCGCGAAGCTCTTCACCGACGCGGGCGTCGTGGCGTTGACGGCGTTCATCTCGCCCTACCGCGCCGACCGCGACCAGGTCCGCGCGATCATGGGCGACGGCGACTTCGTCGAGGTGCACGTCGACTGCCCGGTCGAGGTCTGCGAGCAGCGCGACGTGAAGGGTCTCTACAAGAAGGCCCGCGCCGGCGAGATCAAGGAGTTCACCGGCATCTCGGCGCCCTACGAGGCCCCCGAGAAGGCCGAGCTCAAGATCAACACCGCCGGCCAGTCGGTCGAGGACAGCGCGAAGCAGATCCTCGCCTACCTCGAGTCGAAGGGCGTCGTCCCCAAGGCCTGACCGTCGCGGCCGCTAGCGCGGCTGCATGTTCATCAACGCGCCGCCGCCGGGGGAGAGGAAGACCTTTCCCCCGGGGGCGAAGCGCACCACGGGCTGCTCGGTCTTCGCGTCGAGCACCGCGACCGTCCCCTGCGGGACGCTCGCCTGCCACTTCTCGCGCCAGGCGACCGCCGCCTCGCGGCGTGCGTCCTCCGACTTCCGGTACCAGTCGGGATCGACGCGGACGACGAGCACGCGCGGATTGGCGCTGTCGCGCTCGACCTCGGCGACACCGAGCTTGCCGCGCGCATCTGCGGCGCCCAGCTCCGCCACCACTTCCTCCGGCGTCGCGGCCGCGCGCAGCGGCGGTGCTGCCGCCAGCAGCGCGAGCACGATCGCCACCCAGAGACCCGACGCCATGGCGCTGTTCATGTCGACCTGACGCCATGAATCGACGTCGGATTCGATACCCTTCGTGAGCCGCGACGTGTCATGGGCCCCACCGGGGGGACCAGGCCATTCGACAGGACGCACGCTCAGCCTAATGACCCGTTGACAGGGTACAAACACGCTGGCTATTCGTTCGGCTCCCCCTGGGGGTGTGCCTCATGAAATTCGGAAGCCACGCAGACGCCGAGTTGGATGACATCGACCTGCGCATCCTCGCCGCGCTCCAGGAGGACTGCCGCACGCCGCTGACGCGGCTCGGCGAGCGCGTCGGCTTGAGCGCGCCGTCGGTGCTCGAGCGCATCAAGAAGCTCGAAGCCGCGCGCGTGGTGACCGGCTACCACGCCGCCCTCGACGCACGGCGTCTCGGGCTCGACGTCACGGCGTTCATCGGCGTGCTGGCGAGCAGCGCCGACCTCATCGCGCGCTTCGAGGAGTGCATCACGGCGATGGACGAGGTGCTCGAGTGCCACCACGTCACCGGGGAGTTCACGCTGCTCCTCAAGGTGAAGACGGCGGACACCTCGAGCCTCGAGCGCCTCATCAGCCGCATCCGCGCGCTCGACGGCGTGTCGCGTACCGATACCAGCGTCGTGCTGTCCACGCTGGCCGAGCGCGCCCAGATCCTGCTGCCCGCGGCGACCGAGGCCGCGACGCCGCCGATGCCCAAGCGACAGAAGCGCAACGGAGAGCGCAATCAACTTCTCCGCGGAGCCTGATCCCATGAGCTACCTTCGCGATCCCCGCATCCACCACGACGCGTGCGGCGTCGGCTTCGTCGCCAACGTGAAGGGCGAGCGCTCGCATCAGATCGTCGAGCGCGGCCTCCTGGTGCTGCGCAACCTCACGCACCGCGGCGCCTGCGGCTGCGATCCGCTCACCGGCGACGGCGCCGGCATCCTGATCCAGCTTCCCGACGCCTTCCTGCGCCGCGAGGCGAAGAGCGCGCGCATCCACAACCTGCCCGGACCCGGACGCTACGGCGTCGGCATGGTGTTCCTCCCCGAGGAGGTCAACCAGCGCAACGAGTGCGAGCGCATCCTCGAGAAGGTCATCCGCGAGGAGGGGCAGACGCCGCTCGGCTGGCGCAAGGTGCCGGTGAACGTCGAGGCCCCCGGCCCGCAGGCGCGCAGCGTGATGCCGAAGGTGCGCCAGATCTTCGTCGGCGCCGGCCGCGACGCCGACACCCAGGAGCAGTTCGAGCGCAAGCTCTACGTGATCCGCAAGCGCGTCGAGCACCTGGTGCGCACCTCGACCATGCCCGAGGCCGATCGCTTCTACGTGCCGAGCCTGTCGTCGCGCACCATCGTCTACAAGGGCCTGCTGCTGCCGGAGCAGATGCCGGCCTTCTACCACGACCTGGAAGACCCGCTGTGCGTTTCGGCGCTGGCGCTCGTCCACCAGCGCTTCTCGACCAACACGTTCCCGTCGTGGGACCGCGCGCACCCGTACCGCTACGTGGCGCACAACGGCGAGATCAACACGCTGCGCGGCAACGTGAACTGGATGAACGCGCGCCAGGCGATGTTCGCGTCGGACGAGTTCGACGACGTCACCAAGCTCTTCCCGATCTGCGACCCCGCCACCAGCGACTCGGGCAACTTCGACAACGCGCTCGAGCTGCTCGTGCACACCGGCCGCTCGCTGCCCCACGCCGTCATGATGATGATCCCCGAGGCGTGGCAGAACCACGAGGGCATGAGCGCGACGAAGAAGGCGTTCTACCAGTACCACTCGTCGCTCATGGAGCCGTGGGACGGCCCGGCGTCGATCGCCTTCACCGACGGCACGGTCATCGGCGCGATCCTCGACCGCAACGGCCTGCGGCCCTCGCGTTACGTGGTCACGAAGGACGGCTTCGTCGTCATGGCGTCCGAGGTCGGCGTGCTGCCGATCGCGCCCGACAACGTCGAGCACAAGGACCGCCTGCAGCCCGGCCGCATGTTCCTCGTCGACACGGCGCAGGGGCGCATCGTCGGCGACGAGGAGCTGAAGGAGTCGATCGCGACGCGGAAGCCCTACCGCACGTGGCTCGACATGCATCTCCGCCTGGTGGGCGACCTGCCCGCGCCGGCCGACGTGCCGCCGGCCTACATGCCCGACACGCTGCTCACGCGGCAGCAGGCCTTCGGCTACACGATCGAGGACCTCCGCATCCTCATGACGCCCATGGCCCTCAACGGCCAGGAGGCGGTGGGCTCGATGGGCACGGACACGCCGCTCGCGGTGCTGTCCGACAAGCCGCAGCTGCTGTTCGCATACTTCAAGCAGCTCTTCGCCCAGGTGACGAACCCGCCGATCGATCCGATCCGCGAGGAGCTGTTCATGTCGCTCGAGACCACCGTCGGTCCCGAGCAGAACCTCTTCGAGGAGACGCCGGAGCACTGCGGCCAGCTGCGCCTCACGAGCCCCATCCTCACCAACGAGGAGCTGGCGCAGGTGAAGGCGCTCGACGGCGTGCCGCTGCGCGCGACCACGCTGCCGATCCTCTTCCACGCCGGCCTCGGCGGCGAAGGCCTCGAGGCGGCGCTCGACGAGCTGTGCGAGCGCGCCTCCGACGCCATCGCCCAGGGCTACACGATCCTCGTGCTCTCCGACCGCGGCGTCACCGACCGCAAGGTGGCGATCCCGAGCCTGCTGGCGACGGCCGCCGTGCACCATCACCTGATCCGCGAGGGCACCCGCATGCGCTGCGGCATCGTCGTCGAGTCGGGCGAGCCGCGCGAGGTGCAGCACTTCTGCCTGCTGCTCGGCTACGGCGCGGGCGCGGTGAACCCGTATCTCGCCTACGAGACGCTGCGTGACATGGAGATGGAGGGCGTCATCCGCGGCGTCGACCAGGACGAGGCGCTCTACAACTACCGCAAGGCGATCGACAAGGGCGTCCTCAAGGTCATGACCAAGATGGGCATCTCGACGCTGCAGAGCTATCGCGGCGCCCAGATCTTCGAGGCCATCGGCCTCGGCCGCGAGGTCGTCGACCGCTACTTCACGCGCACGGCGTCGCGCATCGAGGGCATCGGGCTCGACGTCATCGCCGAGGAGGCGCAGCAGCGCCACGACCACGCGTTCAAGGTCTCGCCGGCGCTCGACGGCGAGCTCGACGCCGGCGGCCAGTACCAGTGGCGCCGCCGCGGCGAGCACCACATGTACAACCCGAGCTCGATCGCCAAGCTCCAGCACTCCGTGCGCGCGGGCAACTACCGCATGTTCAAGGAGTACTCGACGATCGTGAACGACGAGAGCCGGCGGCTGTGCACCATCCGCGGCCTGCTCACGTTCAAGCCGGGCAACCCGATCCCACTCGACGACGTCGAGCCGGCGTCGGCGATCGTGAAGCGCTTCAAGACCGGCGCGATGTCGCTCGGCTCGATCAGCCGCGAGGCGCACGAGAACCTCGCCATCGCGATGAACCGCCTCGGCGGCAAGTCGAACACCGGCGAGGGCGGGGAAGACCCCGTCCGCTACCTGCCCGATGCGAACGGCGACTCACGCCGCAGCGCGATCAAGCAGGTGGCATCGGGCCGCTTCGGCGTCACCAGCTACTACCTCGTCAACGCCGACGAGCTGCAGATCAAGATGGCGCAGGGCGCGAAGCCCGGCGAGGGCGGGCAGCTCCCCGGCCACAAGGTCGACGAGTACATCGCCAGGATCCGCTACTCGACGCCGGGCGTCGGCCTGATCTCGCCGCCGCCGCACCACGACATCTACTCCATCGAGGACCTGGCGCAGCTCATCCACGACCTCAAGAACTCCAACGACCGCGCGCGCATCAGCGTGAAGCTGGTGGCCGAGGTCGGCGTCGGGACGGTCGCGGCGGGCGTGTCGAAGGCGAAGGCCGACGTCGTGCTCATCAGCGGCTACGAGGGCGGCACGGGCGCGTCGCCGCTGACGTCGATCAAGCACGCGGGCATCCCGTGGGAGCTGGGGCTCGCCGAGACGCAGCAGATCCTGGTCGCCAACGACCTGCGCGGCCGCATCCGCGTCGAGACCGACGGGCAGCTGAAGACGGGCCGCGACGTCGCGGTGGCGGCGCTGCTCGGCGCCGAGGAGTTCGGCTTCGCGTCGTCGGCGCTGGTGGCGTCGGGCTGCATCATGATGCGCGTCTGCCACCTGAACACCTGCCCGGTGGGCATCGCCACCCAGGACCCCCGCCTGCGCAAGAAGTTCGAGGGCAAGCCCGAGCACGTCGTGAACTTCATGACCTTCATCGCCGAGGAGCTGCGCGAGATCATGGCCGAGCTCGGCTTCCGCAGCATCGACGAGATGGTCGGCCGCGTCGACATGCTCGACGTGCGCGACGTCTCGGCGCACTGGAAGGCGCGCGGCGTCGACCTGTCGGCCATCCTGCACCAGCCGGACGTGCCGGCGTCGGTCGCGATCCGCTGCGTCGGCGAGCAGGACCACGGGCTCGCCACCGCGCTCGACAACACGCTCATCGCCAAGGCGGCGCCGGCGCTGGCGCGGCGCGAGCCGGTGGTGATCGAGTCGCCGATCCGCAACGTCAACCGCACCGCCTGCACGATGCTCTCGGCGGAGGTGTCGCGGCGCTTCGGCGAGGCGGGCCTGCCGCCCGAGACCATCAAGCTCGAGTTCAAGGGCTCGGCCGGCCAGAGCTTCTGCGGCTGGCTCGCGCCGGGCATCGCCGTCGAGCTCGAGGGCGACGCCAACGACTACTTCGGCAAGGGCCTCTCGGGCGGCCGCGTCGTCGTCTACCCGCCGAAGGAGGCGACGTTCGTCCCCGAGGACAACATCATCGTCGGCAACGTCTCCCTGTACGGCGCGACCGGCGGCGAGGTCTTCCTGCGCGGCCAGGCCGGCGAGCGCTTCTGCGTGCGCAACTCCGGCGCGACGGCCGTCGTCGAGGGCGTGGGCGACCACGGCTGCGAGTACATGACGAAGGGCCTGGTCGTGGTGCTGGGCGCCACGGGTCGCAACTTCGCGGCCGGCATGTCCGGCGGCGTCGCCTACGTGCTCGACGCCGACCAGCTGTTCCGCTCGCGCTGCAACGCCGGGATGGTGAGTCTCGATCCGCTGAGCGACGCCGACGCCGCCACGGTGCACGAGCTCATCCGCCGGCACTACGAGTACACGCGCTCGGGCGTGGCGTGGCGGTTGCTGTCGGGGTGGGAGGACGCGCGAGCGCAGTTCGTGAAGGTGCTGCCGACGGAGTATGCGAAGATCCTCCAGCAGCAGCACCTCGACGCCGAGGCCGCGCGCCTCGCCTCCATCTGAGTAGAGCGAGCAACCAATGGGAAAGATCACGGGATTCCTCGAGTACGAGCGGCAGGGTCCGCACAAGGAAGCGGTCGCCAGCCGGCTGAAGCACTGGAAGGAGTTCGAGGAGCCGACGCCCGAAGAGACGCTGCGCCTCCAGGGCGCGCGCTGCATGGATTGCGGCATCCCCTTCTGCCACAAGGGTTGCCCGCTCGGGAACGTCATCCCGGACTGGAACGACTTCGTCTATCGGAACCGCTGGCGCGACGCGATCGAGCGCCTGCACTCGACGAACAACTTCCCCGAGTTCACCGGCCGCATCTGTCCGGCGCCCTGCGAAGAGGCCTGCGTCCTCAACATCAACGACTCGCCGGTCACCATCAAGAACATCGAGAAGCACATCATCGACGTCGCCTGGCGCGAGGGCTGGATCCAACCGCTGGTGCCGCCGCGGCGCACCGGCAAGCGGGTGGCGATCGTGGGCTCGGGGCCGGCCGGCCTCGCCTGCGCGCAGCAGCTCGCACGCGCCGGGCACCTCGTCACGGTGTACGAGCGCGCCGACCGGATCGGCGGGCTCCTGCGCTACGGCATCCCCGACTTCAAGATGGAGAAGTGGCTGATCGACCGCCGCATGGCCCAGATGCAGGCCGAGGGCGTGTCGTTCGTGCCGAACGCCCACGTCGGCGTGAACATCTCCAGCGAGCAGCTGCGACGCGAGTTCGACGCCATCGTCATCGCCGCCGGCTCGACGCGCTCGCGCGACCTCCCCGTCCCGGGCCGCGAGCTGAACGGAATCCACTTCGCCATGGACTTCCTGCCGCAGCAGAACAAGGTCGGCGCCGGCGACACCGTCGAAGGCCAGATCAAGGCGACGGGCAAGCGCGTCGTGATCCTCGGCGGCGGCGACACGGGCTCGGACTGCCTCGGCACCTCGAACCGCCACGGCGCCGTGTCCGTGCACCAGTTCGAGCTGCTCGCCGAGCCGCCGAAGAACCGCCCCGCGCTCACCTGGCCGAACTGGCCGATGATCCTGCGCACCTCGACGTCGCACGAGGAGGGCGTCACGCGCGACTTCGGCATCAACACGAAGGGCTTCAGCGGCGACGCCGACGGCAATGTGAAGAAGCTCCACGGCGTGCGTCTCGAGTGGAGCAACGACAACGGCCGGCCGGTCATGAAGGAGATCCCGGGCAGCGAGTTCACGCTCGACGCCGACCTCGTGCTGCTGGCGCTGGGCTTCGTCGGTCCCGAGGCCGACTCGGTGATCGGCCAGCTCGGCTGCACGCTCACCGACCGCGGCAACGTCCAGGCCGGCCCGGACTACCAGACGAGCGTCCCCGGCGTCTTCGCCTGCGGCGACGCGCGGCGCGGGCAGTCGCTCGTCGTGTGGGCCATCTGGGAGGGCCGCGAGGCGGCCCGCGGGGTCGACGCCTACCTCATGGGCGAGACCCAGCTCCCGGCCAGCCCCGATCTGTGATCCGGACGCGCGGGCGGCCCCGTCGCCCGCGCATCCCGCACGGCGCCGGCGGCCGACGGCCCGGCGCCACGGTCATTCCGGCGACTGCGTCTCAGCCGCGGCGGGGCTGTGCCAGGCGCGGCACAAAGCCCCGGGGCGAGCGCGAAGGCGCCTGCTCGTGGCGACGGCACGTCTTTTGCGTCGAGCGGCTGCACATGGCTCCCCGCACCGCCTCCCAGGTCCTCATCGCCCGCCGCTATCTCGAGCGCGGCTTCCTCGACACCGCGATGCGCCTCATGGTGCGCAATGCCGCCTCGGTGGAAGCCGGAGACTGGGCCTTCCTGGTCGAGCGCCTGATGGAGCGCGGCCGCATCGTCGACGTGGTGCAGGTCTGCGCCCTCGGCGGCGTCGAGCTGCCGCGCGAGCAGCTGCTCGCGATCGGCGACACCCGCCTCCGTGCCCGCGACTTCGACGGCGCCAAGCTGCTCTACGAGATCGCCGACGCCGACACCCCGCGCTGGGAGCACTTCGTCGACGTCCTCACCTCCCTGCCCGGCCAGGAGCGCCTCGCGCTGCAGCTCGCGGAGCGACATCTCGTCTCGCTGGCGCGCGCGAGCTGAGGGTCGCGTCTCAGTAGGGCGTACCGCCGCGGCGCTCGTTGCGGAGCGCGCGCGCATACCACTCGAGCTCGTCGACGAAGCGCTTCGTGCGGCGCTCCCAGGCGGGATCGGTGGGCGTGCCGTCCTCACCGAACGCGTCCCGCACCTTCGGAACCGGCAGCGTCGACGGGATGCTCGGCATCCCAAGCTCGGCCAGCATGATGCGCAGCTGGATCGCGGCACGCACGCCGCCGAAGGAGCCGGCCGAGTACGAGACGATGGCCGACGGCTTCCAGAACCACTCCTCGAGGAAGTGGTCGAGGAGGTTCGCGAGCCCTGGCGGGACGCTCTGGTTGTACTCCGCGGTCACGAGCACCACGCCGTCGGCGCGGCGAATGTCCCCGGCGAGCCGCTCGAGCACCGGGGGCGCGCTGCCGCGGGGCCACTCCTTGTACATGCGGTCGAGGAGCGGCAGCGCCAGCTCCTTGGCGTCGAGCAGCACGACCTCGTGGCCGCGGGCTTCGAGCGTGCGCACCATGAAGCGTGCAGCGCGGATGCCCTGGCGCGCGGTGCGCACGGAGCCGTAGACGACGAGAAAGATCACTCCGTTCCGGCTCGCACGCGCCGGAGTCCCAATCAACCGCTGCCGAGGCCGAGACCCGCGACGAATGCCGGCAGCTCCGCCAACGTCGCGAGCCGCGCGGGGCTCCAGGGCGCGTCGCCGACGGCGACGAAGGCGACGCCCGCCGCCTCGGCGGCGAGCAGGTCGCCGCGCGCGTCGCCGACGTAGAGCGCAGCGGCGGGCGCGACGCCGAGACGCACGAGGCACTCGGTGATGACGTCGGGGTGCGGCTTCGGGCGCGGCACGTCCTCGATGCCGACGGCGGCATCGAGGAACGCGCCGAGGCCGAAGTGCTCCACGACGCCCGTCACCGTGCGCCCGCGGTTCGTCGCCATGCCCAGACGATGCGATCCACGCAGCGTGCCGAGCACGTCGAAGAGCCCGGCCGCGGGGGCCATGAGCGCGTAGAACGGGGTGTAGTCGATGGTGCGCCCGAGCTCGCGGGCACGCTCGAGCCGGGTGGGATCGTCCGCGAACATGCGCTCGATCACCTCCGGCCCGGAGAGGACGTGCGCCGCCGCCTCCAACGACGCCTCCATCGGCCCCAGACCGAGGGCCGACCGGATCGCGTTGTAGTAGGCGACGTTGGCGTCCCAGGAATCGAAGAGGACGCCGTCGCAGTCGAAGACGACCGCCGAGCGCACGCTCGGCGGTCTAGTCGTAGTCGAAATCTTCGAGAGGGGGCTGTGGCCCGGGCACGATGCCCGCGATGTCCGGATCCTCGCCGTTGGCGACCTGCGGACGATCGAGCTTGGCGGCGTCGCGCTCCCGCCGCTTCTCTTCCTTCTTGGAGCGCTTCTCCGCGCGCCGCTGCTCTTTTTGTCGCTTGGTGACCGACGGACGACGGCTTGCAGCCATTTACCCTCCTGGACGGATCAGAACCTCGGACGCCCGCCGCCGCCCCCGCGGCCCCCGCCGAAGCCGCCGCGGCCGCCACCGCCGCCACCGCCGCGGCCGAAGCCACCGCCACCAGGGCCACGTCCGCCGCCACCGCCACCGCGGTCCGGACGCTCCATCGCCTCGCTGACGCGCAGCCGGCGGCCGCCCAGCTCCTGCCCGTCGAGGGCCGTGATGGCCGCCTGGGCATCACGGTCGGAGCCCATCGTCACGAAGCCGAAGCCCCGCGACCGTCCCGTCGCCCGGTCCATGATGATGGCGACCTCGCGGACCTCACGCCCGTCGCCCCCGAAGGCATCCTTCAGCTCGTCCTCCGACAGCTCGAAGGACAGGTTCCCGACATACAGCTTCGTGCCCACTCGACGTTCTCCTCTTTCCGTTGCCAATGCCATTCGCTGGAATACGTCCGAGCGGGCGGATCCAGAAACTGGCGTGGGGCTTCGTTGCCAGTAGTGCGGCTATCATCGGCAGGGTGGAGCCGCAAGATGGACTTTTCCGTCCATTCACCCGGGTTTACAGGTTCGCGGCAACGGGTGTAGGGCGACGGGGAGTCCGAAGGGAGGTCCACCATGAGCCCCGAGATCGAGGAGGAGATGGACGTCGCCAGCGTCGATCTCCCACCGCGGTTGGGCCCCGTGCTCGACAAGCGCGCCGTCCACGAGCCGATCCGCCGCCTGAACCCACGCTCGCCGCTGACCGTCGCGCCCGACGCGAGCCTCGCCGAAGCGGTGCGCATCATGCGCGAGCGGCACGTCGGATGCGTCCTCGTGGTCGAGGCGGGATCGGGGCGCGTGATCGGCATCCTCACCGAGCGCGACCTGCTCCTCAAGCTGGAGGCCGCCGACCTCGAGCGCCCGGTGCATCTACTGATGACGCCGAACCCGGAGACGCTGAGCCCCGACGATCCGATCGTCTACTGCCTGCACCGCATGAGCGTCGGCGACTACCGGCACGTGCCGCTCGTCGACGCCGCCGGGCGCGCGGTCGGCATCGTCTCGGTGAAGGACATCGTGCACTACCTGGTGAGCTTCTTCGCGGGCGACGTCCTGACGCTGCCGCCCGACCCGGTACGCGACGAGGGCTGGCTGCGGCGCGACGGGGCCTGAGGCACCGTCACTCCCAGGGATAGCCGTCGAAGGGAAAGTCGGGGCAGCGCACCGCGTAGTCGTCGCGGTCGGTGCCGCGTCCCCACACGACCAGCTCGTGGTGGATGCGGCAGCGGTCGCGCGGCGTGGCGAGGCGCGGATCGCGCGCGACGGCGTCGAGCACCGCGGTGCGCGTCACCTCCTCGCTCACCATGCGCAGACCGCCGCCCGCCGGCGTGTCGAGCACGAGGCAGCGCGGGGCGCCCGGCGCCGGGTCCCAGCGCGTCCACGCCGTCGCGCTGCCGTCGCGGCCCTGGCCCGGATCGCCGCCGACGGCGAGCTGCGTCCAGTACGACGCCATCTGCGCGCCGAGGACGTTGCGGCCGCCGAGGTTGTCGTCGTCGAACACCGCGTTCGCGGCGCGACCGAGATCCCAATGCCCGAAGACGAACGGGATCTCGAAGCCGTGCGCGGCGCCGAGCAGCTGCGAGAGATCGGTACCGAAGACGGTCGGCTCCTCGTCCCAATCGAAGCGATAGACCCACACGGGGGTTCCCGCCGCGGCGAGGCGCGCAGCCGGCTCGTCGGCGCCGGTCGCCTTCCACATGCGCGAGTGGTACTCGGCGCTGAGGTCGTACCAGCGCGGATCGCGGATGCGCGGGAAGAGCCCGAAGAGCTTCCACACGCGCGCCGGGTCGTTGGCCATGAAGAGCTTCATCTCGTCGCGGTTCGTGCCGACCATCACGGGTACGGCGGCATGACCGCCGGCGCGCGCCAGCAAGTCGAGCGGCTCCTCGGTGGGGATCACGGTCCCCTCACGGATCACGAGCGGCATCTGGATGAGCCCGCTGCCGCCCTCGCCCGGCGGGTAGGCGCGCATGATCGACGCCGCGGGCAGCGCCCGCATCGCCGCGCCGAGCGCGCCCGGCGCGGCGGCGTCGACCAGCGCCCGCGCGGCGGCGGGGTCGGCGGCCTCGTGCTCGGCGACGAGAAGCCGCGCCAACGCGTCGGCGCTGCCGTTCGCGGGGCCGGGCGAGGGCGCGGCCTGGCGCCCCTCCGCCGCGTCGATGGTGGCGAAGTGCAGGCCGCCGCTCTGGGCGATCGCCCGGTGGAAGAGACCGCGTGCGGGCGGCGCCACGAGCAGGCCGAAGACGTCGGTGGCACCGGCCGACTCGCCGAAGATCGTGACGTTGCTGGGATCGCCGCCGAACGCGGCGACGTTGTCGCGCACCCATTCGAGGGCGCGAATCATGTCGAGCGTGCCGAAGTTGCCGCTGCGGTCCTCGGGGCTCGCGTCCGGCGACTGCACCGCGGGATGGCGGAACCATCCCATCGGACCCAGGCGGTACTGGATCGCGACGACGACCACCTGCTGCGTCTGCGCGAGATGTCCACCGTCGTAGAAGCGCGTCGTGCCGATGGTGTTGCCGCCGCCGTGGATCCAGACCATCACCGGCCAGCGTGCGCCGGCGATCGCCTCGGAGGCGACGCGCGGCGCCCAGACGTCGAGCGTCAGGCAGTCCTCGTCGCCGACCACCTCGCCGGCGCCGCCGGTCACGCCGCCGAAGATGCTCGCGTACTGGACGCACGCCACGCCTGGCGCCAGCGCCTCGCGCACGTCGCGCCACGGCGCCGCCGGCGCCGGCGCGCGCCAGCGGCGCGCACCCGTGGGCGGCTCGGCGTACGGCAGGCCGCGCCAGGCGTGGCTGCCGTAGCGGCCGGTGAAGCCGACGACCGGGCCTGCGGGTGGCGTACGCTGCGAGGTGGGATCGACGCTGATCGGCGGCGCGCCTCGCCCGCAAGCGAGCAAGGCAGCGAGTCCCAATGCCAGCAGCGGGCCACGTCGCATGCGCCCGTGTCGCACGCCGCGCCGCCAGCCGCCAGCCGCCAGCCGCGCGTTGTCCTCGATGCGACGCCTCTGGTACTCGGCGCGACGGAGGTTCGTCGGATGTATCAGGAGATCGAGTACGCGGTGGACGACCCGGTCGCCACCATCACGCTCCACCGCCCGCAGGCGCTGAACGCATGGACGATGCGCATGGGCGCCGAGGTGAAGCATGCGCTGGCGGCGGCCGAGAACGACCCGCGCGTCGTCGGCATCGTGATCACCGGCGCCGGCCGCGGCTTCTGTGCGGGGGCCGATCTGAACGACCTGCGCAGCATGACCGAGGGCCAGGCACCGGCCGATCCCTCCGCCGAGCTCGCCGCCGACCCCGGCGACCCGGAGGCCGGAGCGTCGTTCCGCGGCACCTACACCTACGTGATCTCGGTGCGGAAGCCGGTGATCGCGGCGATCAACGGCCCGGTCGCCGGCATGGCGATCCCGATCGTGCTGGCCTGCGACCTCCGCTTCGCCTCCGACCGCGCCACCTTCACCACCGCCTTTTCGCGTCGCGGGCTGATCGCCGAGTGGGGCGTCAGCTGGCTGCTGCCGCGCGTCGTCGGCACCGCGCACGCGCTCGATCTCCTCTTCTCCGCCCGCCGCGTCGACGCCGAGGAGGCGGCGCGCATCGGGCTCGTCAACCGCGTCGTGCCGCACGACGAGCTGCTTGCGGCAACGCGCGCCTACGTCGCCGACCTGGCCGCCAATTGCTCGCCCGCGTCGATGGCGGTCATGAAGCGGCAGGTCTGGCAGCACTGGGAGAGCGAGCTCGGCCCGGCCGAGAAGGAGGCGATCCGCCTCATGCTCGACAGCTTCAATCGGCCCGACTTCCGCGAGGGCGTCGTGTCGTTTCTCGAGAAGCGGCCGCCGCGCTTCCGCCGCATCGGCGAGACCGAGGCCTGACGCCGTCTCCGGAGGCCGGCCGGCGGTGCACCGACGGTCCGGCGCCGGCGCCGGCCGTCAGTGCGGCTCGCCGGCGGCGCGGGCGCGGGCGAGCCGCGTCGCCTCGTCGGCCGCGAGGTGGCGCGCCGCTGCGGCGAGGCAGGCTGCACCGAGCAGGCCGGCGACGAGCGCGAGCAGCAGCGCGGTCCGCAGGTCGCCGGTCGCGACGCTCAGCCGGCCGACGACGTAGGGCCCGAGCGCCAGACCGATGAAGGTGACGACCATCAGATAGGCCGCCGACGCCGTGCCGCGCATGCGCGGCATGACGAGGTCCTGCACGGTCGTCGCGCCCGGCCCGATCCACAGGCTCGATGCGGCGGTGGCGAAGAAGCTCAGCACGAGGCCGAGCGTCGTATGCTCCGTCGTCAGCATCCAGGCGGCGAGCGGCGCGCCGAGGAGCCCGCAGGCGACACCGACGTGGAGCCGTCCCGCCGGCCAGCGACGGCGAAGCCGATCGGCCCACAGCCCGCCCAGGGTCGTGCCGAGCCAGCCGCCGGCGGCGGCCGCACCGCCGAGGACGAGCCCCGCGCGGGCCGCGTCGAGCCCGTGCACGCGCATGAAGAACGCCGGTAGCCAGAAGCCGAGCGCGTAGCCGACGAAGGCGAGCAGCGCGAAGCCGAGGCCGGCGAGGACGAGCGACGGCGTGCGCGTGAGCAGCGCGAACGTCGGCCGATCGCGGCGCGCGAGGGCCTGGAGCCAGGAGACGCCGGCATAGACGCCGACGCCGAGCGCCAGCCATTGCGCCGGCGTCCCGAGCCAGGCGACGAGGCCCCACGCCGCGGCGGTGACGAGGACGGCGACGGCGAGATTCACGGCGAGCGCCCGCCCGCCGAGCCGCGCCATCGTGAGCAGCGTGAAGGGCGGCAGCACCGCGAGCAGCTCCTCGCCGCAGGCACGGAACGGATGCGGATGCGGCGGCACGACGATCCCTTCGCCCTGCCCCCGCAGCGGCTCGCGCAGCGTCGCCACCCAGCCCGCGAGCAGAAGCCCGGGCAGCCCGACGACGAGGAACGCGACCTGCCAGCCCCGCAGCCCGAAGGGCGTCGGTCCGCCGCCCCAGGCGGCGTCCCAGCGGTCGACCACGAGGCCGCCGATGCCGAGACCGAGGCCCGCGCCGATGTAGATGCCGCTCGAGTAGATCGCGAGCGCGGTGGCGCGCCGCTCGGGAGGGAACCAGTCCGAGAGCAGCGAGTAGGCGGCGGGCGCCGCGCTCGCCTCGCCCACCCCGACGCCGATGCGCGCCGCGGCCAGCTGCCCGAACGTGCGCGCGAAGCCCGAGAGCATCGTCATGCCGCTCCAGGCGGCGAGCCCGACGGCGATCAGCCGCCGCCGGTCCCAGGTATCGGCCAGTCGCCCGAGCGGGATGCCGAAGACGGCGTAGAACACCGCGAACGCGGTCCCGTAGAGGAACCCGAGCTGCGCGTCGGAGATACCGAGGTCGGCGCGGATGCGCTCGGCCAGGATCGCGAGGATCTGCCGATCGAGGAAGTTGAAGACGTAGACGAGGACGAGGATGCCGAGGACGTAGCGGGCATAGCGCCGATCCGGGGTCATCCGGCGGCCCGCACGACGAGCCGGTCGAGCCCCCAGAACGCCCGGCGCAGCACCCCCGGCGGCCGCTCGTTGCGCCGCAGCCGGGCCGCGAGCCGGCGCACGACGCGGGCCCGCGCCGCGTCGTCGCCGCACAGGCGCCGGACCGCCTCGTCGAGCCCGTCGTGCGCACGGGTCGGGAAGAGGATCGGCACGCCCTGCTCGGTCGGGAACGCCGTGCCGCAGGGCGCACAGCGCAGCGCCATCGGCGCGGGCGCGAGCGGGCCGCGGCAGTCGGGGCAGCGCAGGCACCCCAGGAGCGCCGCCGCGACCCGACGGTCCGGCGCCGGCGGCGGGGTCGCCGGTCGCAGCTCGGGACGCAGCGTCCACGCCGCGTGCGAGGCGAGAAGCTCGTACGACTCCCGCTCCAGCTCCGCCTCGGTGCCGATGAGCCAGCGCGCCAGCGCCCGCTCCGCATCGGCGTCGAGCGGCGGACGCAGCGTCGTGCCCGGCTGCACCTTCACCAGCAGGATGCCCATCGTGCCGGGTCCGTGCGGGCGCGGCGTCGCGGCGCGCACGAGGGCCGCCACCAGCGCGTCGACGTCCTGGATCGCCGCGAAGGCGGCGTCGATCCAGGCACGCGGCCAGAACGGGCTCGCGGGCGCGTCGAGGTACGAGAACAGCGCCTCGTGCCGCAGGTCGGCGCCGAAGAAGGCGTGGAACTCGCGCGCGAGAAAGAAGTTGCGCTCGACGTGCGGCACGCGGGTGTCGATGCGCAGGTGTGCCAGCAGGCGGGCCAGGCGGCCGGGGGCGAGCGCCTCGAGGCTGGTCATCACCACCGCGCGGCGCGCGACGCGCACCAGCTCGGCGAGCGCCTCCACCGGGCGCACGAGGTGCTCGAGCACCTCCGAGGCGAGGACCACGTCGAAGGAGTCGTCCGCGAACGGCAGGCGGCTGACGTCGAGCGTGACGCCGTGGTCGAGCTTGCCCAGGCGCTCGGTGCCGCCCGGCAGGGTCACGGCGTGGTTGACGTCGGCGTAGTAGGCGTCGGCCCCGTGGCGCTCGCGGACGAGGCACGGGACGTGGTCGAGACCGGCGCCCACCTCGAGGAAGCTCTCCACCGGCAAGCGCTCGAGCCAGCGCAGTATCTCGAGCTTGCGCACGAGGTGCTCGAAGCCCTCCTTGCCGAGGCGGGCCGGGCGGCCGTCCGGGCCGTAGACGAGGCTCGAGGCGTCCACCGCATCGATGCCGGCACCGGCCCCGTCGCGCAGGTAGGCGAGGGTCTCGGGCGCCGCGGACGGCTGCGCGTCGGCCATGGGGCGCCGAGGTTCTGACACAGCCGAGCCCATGAGGGCCAGCCGCGCTCAGCGCAAGGTGACGTCGAGGGGGTCGGGGAACCCGGCCTGATGCATGAACGGCTGCGCCGCGCCGGCGAGGGCAGCGGCGATGAGCAGGACGCGAACCACCTCGTAGACGACGCGCATGCCGCCGGTCGGGCGTTCCAGGAGGCGGAGTCCCCCTCCGCGCGCCGGCCGCGCCGCGGCGCCGTGCCCGTTCGCCGACATCGCCCGTGCGGACGCGTCGAGGCGCATCGCTGTGTCGTCAGGCCGCCGCACGCGCGACGCCGGCCTCGCGGACGACCGCCGCGTACAGCTCCACGAGGCCCGCCACGATCGCCTGCTGCTCCTCGGGAGACAGCGTCGCGAGATGGGCGCCGGGCCAGGTGCCGTACGGCGGGTCGCCGATCGCGACCCAGATGCGGCGGAAGGCGTCGCACACGGGCCCCGCGGGCGGCTCGCCCTTGAAGGCGCGCCGGAACAGCGAGAGGGCGCGGTCGAGGCGTTCCTGCGGCTCCTGATCGAGCGCCGCCAGCGCAGCGAGCGCCGCGCTCAGTCGCTCGATCCGATCCTCGGTGGTGATCTCGAAGTCGACGAACATCCGACGACACCTCCCCGGGGCACCCCGCCCGGGGCGCGCCATCGTTCGGTCGCGTAACAATCCCCGTGCCGCGAGTGCGCGTCGTGCGGACGTGGATTCCGTCGCGCGCCGCCGTCAGGAGGATGCCGAGGCGGCGCTGCCCTGACGCCGTCCGTGCCCCGGCGCTGGTCGACTCCGGGCGACCGATGCCGCATCCGGCATGCGGCGTGCCGCCGGCGGCTATGGGGGCGAGCGGCGCGCGCGTCAGCCGTTGCGCAGCGCTTCGGCGGCCGAGCGCAGCGCGACGATGAAGGCGGGACGGCGCTCCGGCGGCAGGCTGCGCCACGCCGTCAGCACGCGCACGAGGAGCGGATCGGCGCCTGCGGCCATCGCCACGGCGTCGTAGATCGGGACCGGATCGGTGAGGATGCCGCGCTCGAGCAGCTGGCGCTCGTCGGCACCGAGGTCGTCGCCCGCGAGCCGCTCCAGCTCGGCGCGCAGGGCGCGCTCGACCCGTGCGACGACCAGCATCGGCGTGTGGCGGGCGACGCCCTGCTCGAGCCGGCTGATCGCCCCCTGGCTGCACCCGGCCAATCGGCCGAGCGTCTCCTGGGACATTCCCAGGGAGGTGCGGACACGTCGCACCCGGCTGCCCAGCGCGCGGAGCCAGGCACTCCAGTCGAACGCCGGAACCTCCGGCCGCAGTGCATCGAACGACACGTCCCTACCTAAAGAGGGGAGTGTCAAAACCCACGGCCGATTACAAGGGAATGGGGTATCTCACACCATCAGGCCGCGCGCCGTGTAAAGCGGCAAGTCGAGCGGCGAGAGGAGCCCCGGCCGGGCGGCACATACCGCCGGAATGGCGTTGAGGAGACGGAGCGCCGTCGCCACCAGACCGCCGGTGTTGTGATCGCCGTCCTCGCCCTCGAAGGCGAGATCGCAGACGAAGCGGGGCGAGCCCTCGACGACGACCCGGTAGCATCCGCGGCTGTCGCCGACCGGCTGCGGCCAGTCCGGCGCCAGGTCGTCGCGCAGGCGCGTGACGTGCTCCAGGACGATGCGCGGCCTGCCGCCGACGAGGCCCTGCACCTCGAAACGCAGCGCCGCCATCGTGCCGGCCGGAACGTGGCCGGGGCGAATGTCGAAGGCGCGCTCGGTCGGGATCTTCTCGTAGATCTCCCGTATCTCCTCGACCTCGACCCCGAGCCCGGCGGCGAGGATCTTCACCACCGAGCCCCAGGCCAGCGTGAGGACGCCGGGGATCAACAGCAACGGGGTGTGATCGAGGGGCTTCGCGAAACCCATCGTCTCGAAGAGGACGGTCGGCTGGTCGTAGGTGTCGTAGTTGACGATCTCCATGACCCGCACCGAGTCGACGCGCTCGCAGGCGCTCATGAGGAGCAGCGGCAGCGCGTCGTTCGCGAAGCCCGGATCGATGCCGGACGTGTAGCAGGAGGTGTTGCCGTCGCGGCACGCCTGCTCGAGCTGCTCCACCATGTCCGCGGGCGCCGCCGGCGGATAGACGAGGGGGACGAACGAGGACGACACCACGTTCTTTCCCGCGCGCAGGATGCGGCAGATGTCCTCGATCGCCTCGGCCGGCCGCAGATCCGCGGTCGCCGTGTAGCAGACGCAGTCGGCGTCCTGCGCGAGCAAGGCCTCCGCGTCGGTGGTGGCGCGCACGCCGACCGGCGCCAGACCCGCGATCTCACCGGCGTCGCGCCCGGCCTTGGCGTCGCTCGACACCCACAGCCCGACCAGCTCCAGCTCGGGGTGATTGATGATCGCGCGCAGCGCGAGCTTGCCGACGTTGCCGGTCGACCACTGGATCACGCGGTAGGGCATGGCCGGGCTGTAGCGCGGCACCGGCGCCGCCGACAACCCGCCTCGGTGCACGAACCCAACCTTGACAGGGTAACGCGCCGTTCCGTAGGGTCGCGAGTCGCTGTGCATCCCTTCCCGGCGCCGCACGCCGCGACGGCGAGCCCCATCGCCTACTCGGCTCCCGCTCCCGTGAGCGTGCGCGCCCTGCAGCCGCGCTCGCGCCGAAGGGCGCGACGCGGCACCGACGGATCCAGCGCTCGTCCCCGGTCGGGGGGCCGGCCGAGCGCGGCGGATCTGCGGAGACGCCGATGTCCATCAACGTGGCCCTGCACCATGCGACGCGGTACCGCTACGACCGTCAGGTCCAGCTGTACCCTCAGACGATTCGGCTCCGACCCGCCCCGCACGCGCGCACGCGCATCCTGAGCTACTCGATCAAGGTCGAGCCCGAGCCGCACTTCCTCAACTGGGTGCAGGACCCGCAGAGCAACTGGCTCGCGCGGGTCGTCTTCCCCGAGCTCGTCGAGGAGTTCACCGTCGACGTCGATCTCGTCGCCGAGATGGCGGTGATCGATCCGTTCGACTTCTTCCTCGAAGACGCGGCGGAGCAGGCGCCCTTCCGCTACTCCGAGGCCGAGGCCAAGGACCTGCGCCCGTACCTCGAGACCGAGCCGGCGGGGCCGCGCCTCCAGGCGCTGCTCGCCTCGATCGACCGCACCCCGCGACGCACGATCGACTTCCTCGTCGACCTGAACCAGCGCCTGCAGCGCGAGATCGGCTACGTCATCCGCATGGAGCCCGGCGTCCAGTCGACCGAGGAGACGCTCGGCCTCGCCAGGGGCTCGTGCCGCGACTCGGGCTGGCTGTTGGTCCAGGTGCTGCGCCACCTCGGCCTCGCCGCGCGCTTCGCGTCGGGCTACCTGATCCAGCTGAAGGCCGACGAGAAGGCGCTCGACGGGCCGTCGGGCACCGACCACGACTTCACCGACCTGCACGCCTGGGCCGAGGTGTACCTGCCCGGCGCGGGCTGGGTCGGACTCGATCCGACCTCGGGCCTGTTCGCGGGCGAGGGACACATTCCGCTCGCCTGCACGCCGGATCCGTCGTCGGCGGCGCCGATCAGCGGCATCGTCGGCGGCGACTTCGAGTGCGACTTCGGCTTCGAGATGAAGGTGGAGCGCATCCACGAGGATCCGCGCGTCACCCTGCCCTACAGCGAAGCGCAGTGGGCCGCGATCAGCGCCGCCGGACATGCCGTCGACGCGCGCCTCGCCGCCGGCGACGTGCGCCTCACCATGGGCGGCGAGCCGACCTTCGTGTCGATCGACGATCCCGACGGCGACGAGTGGAACGTCACCGCGCTCGGGCCCGACAAGCGCCTCCTCGCCGGCGACCTCGTGCGGCGCCTGCGCGACCGCTTCGCGGACGGCGCGCTGCTGCACTTCGGCCAGGGCAAGTGGTACCCGGGCGAGCCGCTGCCGCGCTGGGCGCTCGGCTGCTACTGGCGCCGCGACGGCGAGCCGATCTGGACCGACAAGTCGCTGGTCGCCGACGATCGCGTCTCCGACGGCATGACCGCCGCGCACGCCGAGCAGTTCATCACCGCGCTCGCGGTGCGTCTCGGCATCGAGCCCGAGCGCTCCATCCCGGCGTGGGAGGACATCTGGTACTACATGGCGCGCGAGCGCCGGCTGCCGGTGAACATCGATCCCCTCGACCACAAGCTCGACGACAAGCTGGAGCGCGACCGGCTGGCGCGCGTTTTCGAGCAGGGGCTCGGCAGCATCGTCGGCTACGCGCTGCCGCTCGCGCCGACCGGCTGGACCTCGCACGTCGGCTGGCAGACCGGCCGCTGGTTCCTGCGCACCGAGCGCATGTACCTCCTGCCCGGCGACTCGCCGATGGGCCTGCGCCTGCCGCTCGACTCGCTGCCCTGGCTGCCGGAGGGCGAGCGCGCCTTCGCATGGGAGACCGATCCGATGGCGCCGCGCCGCACGCTGCCGCCGCGGCTCCAGCTGTCGCGCAAGCCGGGCGAGAAGAAGGACGCGCCGGCCATGGAGCCGCTGCCGCCGGGCTTCCTGCGCACCGCGCTCTGCGTCGAGCCGCGCGACGGCCGCCTGCACGTCTTCATGCCGCCGGCGCCGTGGGCCGAGGCGTATCTCGACCTCGTCGCCGCGGTCGAGGACACCGCGCGCACGCTCGGCATGCGCGTGCTGATCGAGGGCTACCAGCCGCCGCACGACTTCCGCATCCGCAAGCTCGAGGTGACGCCCGACCCCGGCGTCCTCGAGGTGAACATCCATCCCGCCGACCACTGGGGCGAGCTCGAGGAGCACGTCGTCGGGCTCTACGAGGAGGCGCGCCTCACTCGTCTCGGCACCGAGAAGTTCATGGTCGACGGGCGTCACAGCGGCACCGGTGGCGGCAACCACGTCACCATCGGCAGCGCGTACCCGTGGGACAGCCCGCTCCTGCGGCGGCCCGATCTCCTCGCGAGCCTGCTGGTCTACTGGCAGCACCACCCGGCGCTCTCGTACGTCTTCTCGGGCCTCTTCATCGGCCCGACGTGTCAGGCGCCGCGCATCGACGAAGCGCGCCACGACCAGCTGCACGAGCTCGAGATCGCGATCGCCGAGCTGCCGCGCGAGGGCACGCCGCCGCCGTGGCTCGTCGACCGCATCTTCCGCCACCTGCTCGTCGACGTCAGCGGCAACACGCACCGCGCCGAGTTCTGCATCGACAAGCTCTACGATCCCGAGAGCGCGCGCGGGCGGCTCGGGCTCCTCGAGCTGCGCGCGTTCGAGATGCCGCCGCACGCGCGCATGAGCCTCGTGCAACAGCTCCTCCTGCGCGCGCTGATCGCACGCTTCTGGGAGACGCCGTACCGGCGGCCGTTCGTCCGCTGGGGCACGATCCTGCACGACCGCTTCCTGCTGCCGCACTTCCTCGCCCAGGATCTGCGCGACGTGCTGGCCGAGTGCCGCGACGCCGGCTTCGACCTCGATCCCGAGTGGTTCCGCCCGCATCTCGAGTTCCGCTTCCCGCACGTGGGCAGCGTCGCCTACGCCGGGCTCGAGCTCGACCTGCGCACCGCGCTCGAGCCCTGGCACGTCCTCGGCGAGGAGGGCGGCACGGTGCGCTACGTCGACTCGTCGGTCGAGCGCCTCCAGGTGCTGGTGCGTGCGATGACCGACACGCGCCACGTCGTCACCTGCAACGGCCGCCCGCTGCCGCTGCACCCGACGGGCACCGCCGGCGAGTTCGTCGCCGGCGTGCGCTATCGCGCCTGGCAGCCGCCGTCGTGCCTGCACCCGACGATCGGCGTGCACTCGCCGCTCGTGTTCGACGTCGTCGACATCTGGGCGGGCCGCTCGATCGGCGGCTGCGTCTACCACGTGGCCCATCCCGGCGGACGGGCGCACGAGACGCGCCCGGTCAACGCCTACGAGGCCGAATCCCGCCGCATCGCCCGCTTCTTCCGATTCGGGCACACCCCGGGCACCATGGTGGTGACGCCCGAGCGACCGCATCCCGACTTCCCCCTGACGCTGGACCTTCGACGTTGAGCCGCGACACCGCCCGCCCCGCCGCCGAACCCGCGCTGCGCCTGCGCTACGCGCCGCCCGAGCGCGCGTACGACGAGATGCTCGCGGGCGCGGACCAGCCGCGCGAGCACTGGACGACGTTCGTGCGCGCGATCGAGGGGCTCGGGCCGAACGCGCTCGCGCGGCGCTGGGACGAGGCGCGGCGCCTCCTGCACGAGAACGGCGTCACCTACAACGTCTACGGCGACCCGCGCGGCGTCGAGCGCCCGTGGGAGCTCGACCCGCTGCCGCTCGTCCTCGACGGCGACGCCTGGCGCACGCTCGAGGCGTCGCTGGCACAGCGCGCGCTGCTGCTCAACCTGATCGTCGCCGACCTCTACGGCCGCCAGCGCCTCCTGCGCGAGGGGGTCTACCCGCCCGAGCTGGCGTTCGCCCACGCGGGCTATCTGCGCCCGTGCCATGGCCTCGAGGTTCCGCAGGGCACGTGGCTCACGCTGCACGCGGCCGACATCGCGCGCGCGCCCGACGGCAGCTGGCGTGCGCTCGCCGACCGCACGCAGGCGCCGTCCGGCGCCGGCTATGCGCTCGAGAACCGGCTCGTGCTGCGCCAGACGCTGCCCGAGCCGTTCCGCGACTGCCGCGTGCTCCGCCTCGCGAGCTTCTTCCGCACGCTGCGCGACACGCTGCGCGGCCTCGCCCCGCGCCACCGCGAGAACCCGCGCATCGTGCTGCTGACGCCGGGGCCGTACAACGAGACCTACTTCGAGCACGCGTATCTCGCGCGCTATCTCGGCTTCGCGCTGGTCGAGGGCAGCGACCTCACCGTGCGCGATCGCGCCGTCTTCCTGAAGACGCTCGGCGGCCTCCAGCCCGTCGACGTGATCCTGCGCCGCCTCGACGACGACTTCTGCGATCCGCTCAGCCTGCGCGCCGACTCGTCGCTGGGCGTCCCGGGCCTCGTCGAGGCCGTGCGCGCCGGCACCGTGACCGTGGCGAACGCGCTCGGCAGCGGCGTCGTCGAAACGCCGGCGCTGATGGCGTTCCTGCCGCAGCTCTGCCGGCGCCTGCTCGGGGAAGACCTGACGCTCGCCTCCGTGCCGACGTGGTGGTGCGGCACGCCGGACGGGCTCGCATACGTCGAAGCCAACCTCGAGCGTCTGGTCGTGAAGCCGGCGTTCCCCGGCGGCGGGCAGGAAGCCGTGTTCGGCGCGGCGCTCACCGCGGTCGGTCGCGAGGCGCTGCGCGTGCGCATCCGCGCGCGACCGTACGCCTGGGTCGGCCAGGAGGAGATGGCGCTCTCGACCGCGCCGGTGTGGACCGGCGGCGGCGTCGAGCCGCGGCCGATCGTCCTGCGGACCTTCCTCGTCGCCAACGACGGCCGCTACGAAGCGATGGCGGGCGGGCTGACGCGGGTCGCGCCCCAGGCCGGCTCGCTCGTCGTCTCGATGCAGCGGGGCGGCGGCAGCAAGGACACCTGGGTCCGCTCGCACGGCCCGGTCCCGCCCGTGACCCTGCTCCGGCCCGCGGGCGCGCCCATCGAGCTCACCCGCGGCGGCAGCGAGCTGTCGAGCCGCGTCGCCGACGACCTCTTCTGGCTCGGCCGCTACACCGAGCGCGCCGAGGGCCAGGCGCGCCTGCTGCGCGCCATCCTGTCGCGGCTCGGCGACGAATCCAGCGCCGGCGCGGAGGTGATGTCGCTGGTCGACGCCTACGCCGACCAGGCACGTCTCGCGCCGAGCTACGCCTACGAGGCGAGCACCGACGGCCCGCGCCTCAGCGAGCGCGCGCTGGTCGCGGCGGCGTTCGAGCCGCCGCGCGGACGCTCGGTGCGCGCCGCGGTCGCGGCGGCGCAGCGGCTCGGCGCCGTCGTGCGCGATCAGATCTCGCTCGACACCTGGCGCACGCTCGGGCTGCTCGAGCGCGACGTCGCGCAGCTGGCGTCGGGCGGCCCGTTCGCACCCGGGGTCGCGCTCGCGGTGCTGAACCGTCTGGTCCTCGGCCTGGCGTCGTTCAGCGGGCTGGCGATGGAGAGCATGACGCGCGGCCAGGGCTGGCGCTTCGCCGACATGGGTCGGCGCCTCGAGCGCGCGCTGCACACCGCGGGGCTCCTGCGCACGACGCTCGGGCGCCCGCGCGACACCGAGGGCCCGCTGCTCGACGCCCTCCTCGACGTGCTCGACCTCGGCATCACCTACCGGCGCCGCTACCTCGGCGCCCTCGAGCTGGTGCCGGTGCTCGACCTCGTCCTCCTCGACGAGACCAGCCCGCGCTCGGTGGCGTTCCAGCTCGTCGCGCTCGAGAAGCACGTCGGCCGCCTGCCGCGCGACGAGACGCGCGCCATGCGCAGCGCCGAGGAGCGCCTGGCGCTCACCAGCACCACCCGGCTGCGCCTCGCCGACGTCGGCGCGCTCGCCGTCGTCGATCCGACGGGACGCCGCGCCCACCTGACGGGTCTGCTCGCGGCGCTCGACCAGGACCTGACGGCGCTCTCCGACGCCATCACCCGCAGCTACCTCAGCCATGCGGAGACCTCGCGGCCGCTCGGTGGGGGCACGTGAACTACCGCGTCACGCACACGACGACGTACCACTACGAGGACGTCGTCTCCGTCTGCCACAACGAGCTGCGCCTGACGCCGCGCAGCGGCCGCAGCCAGACCGCCCGGCGCACGCAGCTCCTCGTCGACCCGGCGCCGGCGGTGCTGGCGTCGCATCTCGACGTCTTCGGCAACGTCGTGAGCTTCGTCGCCGTGCAAGAGCCGCACCGCAAGCTCGTCGTCACCGCCAAGAGCGACGTCGAGGTCACCGCGCGCCCCCCGCTCGATCCCGACGACGCGCCGCCGTGGGAGCAGGTGCGCGACCGCATCCGCACCGACCGCACGGCCGAGGGGCTGTCGGCGTATCAGTTCGTCTTTCCGTCGCCGCAGGTCACCTGGGGCGAGGAGCTGGTCGACTGGGCCCGCGTGTCGTTCCGGGCGGGCCGCTCGCTCCTCGACGCCACGCTCGACCTGGTGCACCGCGTCCACGCCGACTTCGCCTACGACCCCCACGCGACGACGGTCTCGACGCCGGTCGCGGAGGTGTTCGCCGCCCGCCGCGGCGTCTGCCAGGACTTCGCCCACCTCGCCATCGCCTGCGTGCGCGCCATGGGCCTGCCCGCGCGCTACGTGAGCGGCTACATCCTGACGACGCCGCCCGAGGGTCAGGAGCGCCTCGTCGGCGCCGACGCCTCGCACGCCTGGCTCGGCGTCTACATCCCGGGCGGCGGCTGGATCGACGTCGACCCGACCAACGACTGCATCGCCGGCGAGCAGCACGTCACGCTGGCGTGGGGCCGCGACTACGGCGACGTCGCCCCGCTGCGCGGCGTCGTCCTCGGCGGCGGCGCCCACACGATGCAGGTGTCGGTCGACGTCGTGCCCGCACCCGAACGCGCGGCGTGATCCGCGCCGGCGCACCGCCCCAAGCCGCAGGCCGCGCGCGCGGCTTGGCTGGCGGGGCGGCGTCTGCCAGGAAGCCTCGTGTCCCGGACGCAGGCGATCGCCCGTGCCCGCGAAGCGGCGACGGCGCCGCTCACCGCGGGGCTCGTTCTCACCGTGGCCGCGGTCGCCTTCGAGGCGCTCGCCGTGCCGACGGTGATGCCCGCGGTCGTCGGCGAGCTCGGCGACCTCGACGCCTACGGCTGGATGTTCAGCGCGTTCTTCCTCGCCAACGTCGTCGCGTCGGTCGCGGCCGGCCAGGGCATCGATCGCCTCGGCCCGCTGCCGCCGTTCGCGGCCGGCATGGGTCTGTTCGCGCTCGGGCTCGGCGCGGCCGGCAGCGCGACCGGCACGCCGACGCTGATCGCGGCGCGCGCGATCCAGGGGCTCGGCGGCGGCGCCCTGTGGGCCGTCGTGTACGCCGTGGTCGCCCGTGCCTATCCCGCCGACGCGCGGCCGCGCATGCTCGCCGTGCTGTCGACGGCGTGGGTCGTGCCGGGCCTCGTCGGGCCGGCGCTCGCAGGCGTGGCCGCGGATCATCTCGGCTGGCGCGTGATCTTCGTCGGACTGATTCCGCTCCTCGGCGTCGCGACGGCGCTCGCGGTGCCGGCGCTGCGGCGCGTGCCGCGCGCGGTGCCGACCGAGGCCGACACCGCCCGGCGCGTCGCCGCCGCCGTCGTGCTCGCGGCCGGCGTCGTGCTGCTGCTCGTCGGGCTCGAGCGCCGCGGCCCGCTGCTGCCGTGCCTGGCGGGCGGCGTGCTGCTCGCGCTCGCCGGGCTGCGGCCGCTCATGCCGCCAGGGGTGTTCACGCTGGCGCCGGGGCTGCCGGCGGCGATCGTCGTCGTCGGGCTCGTCTGCGTCGCGTTCTTCGGCGCCGAGCCGGGTGTTCCGCTCCTGGCGACGGCGCTGCTGGGGCAGTCGGCCACGGCGGCGGGGCTGGCGCTCACCGGCGCGACGCTCACCTGGACGGCCGGTGCATGGCTCCAGGCCCGCCTCGTGCGCACACGCAGCCGGCGCGCGCTGGTCGCGAGCGGGTGCGCCGTCATCGCGCTCGGCGTCGCGGCGGCGGCGGCGAGCGCCGCCGGCAGCGCGTCGATCGCGTTCGTGTGGGGGGCGTGGAGCCTCGCCGGCCTCGGCATGGGGCTGACGCACGCGACCGTCAGCCTCATCGTGCTCGAGGAGGCGCCGGAGGGCGGCGAGGGCACCGCGTCGGCGGCGATGCAGCTCGCCAACGTCATCGGCGCGGCGCTCGGTGCCGGCGTGCTCGGGGCGATGGTCGCGACGGCGAACGACACGCGCGAGGGACTCGTGCGCGGGTTCGCCGCCGTGGGCGCCGCGGCGGTGCTGGCGACGGCGGCGGCACGCCGCCTGCCCGCGTCGCCCGCCCGCAGCAGCGACGCCGCCTGACACGACGGGCGCGGTCGTCGCCCGGCGCCTCGACGCCGGCCGGGGCACACGAACCGGGCGTGGACGACCGCCGAGCACCCCGGGCGGCATGGCCCGAGCGATCCGTCGCTGCTAGCTTCGCGCCATGGCCTACGGCTCCGCCAAGCTCCGCCTGCCCACTCCCGAGGAAGCCCTCCCCGGCCGCGCCGCGCGCATGCGCGTGCCGGCGAAGCACTACGTGCTCGGCACGCCGCTCGAGCCGCCCTACCCCGGCGGCATGCAGCAGGTGCAGCTCGGCATGGGCTGCTTCTGGGGGGCGGAGAAGATGTTCTGGCAGACCCCCGGCGTGTACTCGACCTCGGTCGGGTACAGCGGCGGCGTGACGCCGAATCCGACCTACGAGGAGGTGTGCAGCGGCCGCACCGGCCACGCCGAGGTCGTGCTCGTCGTCCACGACCCGACGCAGGTGAGCTTCGACGACCTGCTGAAGGTCTTCTGGGAGGGCCACGACCCGACCCAGGGCATGCGGCAGGGCAACGACGTCGGCACCCAGTATCGCTCGTCGCTCTACTGGACGACCGAGGCGCAGCGCGAGGCGGCGGAGGCGTCGCTGGCGGCGTACCAGGCGGCGCTCGCGAAGGCCGGTCTCGGGACCATCACCACCGAGCTGCGCCCGGCGCCGACGTTCTACTGGGCCGAGGAGGACCACCAGCAGTACCTGGCAAAGAACCCGTGGGGGTACTGCGGCCACGGCGGCACCGGCGTCGCCTGCCCGGTCGGCCTCGGAGTCGCGCAGTGAGCGACGTGCTGACGCCCACCGAGCCGCTCGTGCCGAGCGACGGCATCTCCCTCGCCGCCTGGACCGCCGGTCCCCCCGGCGGCCCGCTCGCCCTCCTGGTGCACGCCAACAGCCTCTGCGCGACCACGCTGACCGAGCTGGCGCGCCCCCTCGCCGCCACCCATCGCGTCGTCGCCTGGGACATTCGCGGCCACGGCCGCTCGAGCGTGCCCGCCGACCTCGACGCCTACGCCTGGGAGCGCTTCGCCGACGACCTGACGGGCGTCGTGCGCCGGCTCGGCCCCGTCGACCTCGTCGCCTGCCACTCGTTCACCGGCTCGTGCGCGCTGGTCGCGGGCGCGAAGTCGCCAGGGCTGTTCCGGCGCCTCGTGCTGATGGACCCGGTCCTGCTGCCCGCCGATCCCGAGCGCGCCGCCGCGCTGGCGAGGGGCACGCGCGAGAAGGCGCCGCGTACGTTCCCGGGCCCGATCGACGAGGCGGTGGCGACGCTGCGCCGCAACCGCCTGTTCGCGCGCTGCACCGAGGAGTCGGTGCGGCACTACGTCGAGGACGGCATGCTGCTCGGCGCCGACGGCACCCGCACGCTGCGCTGCTCGCGCGACGTCGAGGCGGCGGTGTACGAGCGCCGGCTCGGCGGCGAGCGCCTCGTCGAAGCTGCGGGCGCGGGCCGCATCCCCGTCCTGCTGCTCCATGCCGAGGAGCGCCGCGTGGTCGAGCTGGCGCCGACGGAGCGGCGCTACGCCGAGCAGGTGGTCGCGGCGAGCCCGGGCTCGACCCTGACGGAGGTCGCGGGCGTGGGCCACTTCATGCCGCTCGAGGCGCCCGAGCGCACCGCCGAGCTGATCCTCGCCTGGGGACGGTGAGGCTCGACGCCCCACACCCCGACTGGTAGAGCCCGCGCCATGCGACACCTCGCCACCGCCGCCCTCCTCGCGCTCGTCACGGCGCTCCCCGCCCTCGCCGACGACCTCGTCATCAAGCAGCGCACGACCATGGGCTCGGGCGGCGAGCAGCGCACCCGCGAGGAGACGCAGTACGTCACCGACACGCTCGTGGTGGTCGAGAGCCCGGACTCGCGCACGCTCGTCGACCTCGACGGCGAGCGCATGACGATCGCCGACAAGGACAAGAAGAGCTACTTCGAGATCACCTTCGCCGAGCTCCAGAAGCAGGGCGAAGCGGTGCAGAAGAAGATGGCCGAGCTGCCGCCCGAGGCCCGCCAGCAGATGGAGGGCATGTTCGGGAAGGGTGAGCCGGTGGTGGTGACGCCCACCGGCAAGACCGAGAAGATCGCCGGCTACACGGCCAAGGAGTACGCCCTGAAGGGCGGCCCGTTCAGCGGCACGGTGTGGTCGACGGAGGACATGCCGGTGCCGGTGGCGATGACGAAGTGGCGCGAGCTGTCGTCGAAGTCCGCCGCGCACCAGGGTCCGGCCGAGCAGCTCACGAAGGCGCTCGCCCAGATCAAGGGCGTGCCGCTGCGCACCACGCTGACGACGCGCATGGGCGGCGGTGAGCTGCTGAACGCCACCGAGGTGCTCGAGATCTCGAAGGCGTCGCCGCCGGCGGACGTGAAGAAGATCCCCGACGGCTTCACGCAGACTCCCGCGCCGCGCCTCGAGTAGGCCGCGGAGCGGCCTTGGGGTCAGGGGGCGACGCTACGCGTCCGGCCGCGCCGCCCGCAGCGCGAGGCCGGTCGCGACCGTCGTCAGCTCCTCGCCGCCGCGCAGGCGCTCGGCGCCGAAGCGCGCCGCGAAGATGCGGCGCACCGCGGGCACGAACGCCGAGCCGCCGGTGAGGAACACGACGTCGACGTCGCGACGATCGACGCCGCCCGCCGCCAGCACGCGATCGACGCACGCCGCGATCGCCTCCAGCTCCGGCGCGATCCAGGCCTCCATCGCGGGGCGCCCCACCTGGGCCGCCAGCGCGACCGGCGGATCGCGGAACGCGAAATCGGCCTCGCCGTGCGCCGACAGCGCGCGCTTCGTGCGCTCGACGGCACCGTGCAGCTGGAAGCCGAGGTCGTCCTCGACGAGGTGGCGCAGCGCCGCGATCTTCTCCGGCTCCAGCGCCTCGTGCTCGAGCGCACGCAACGTCTCCTGCGTCTCGCGCGTCTTCAGGAACGAGAGCCGGTCCCAGCGCTCGACGTCCTCGAAGATCCACGTCGGCATGGGCAGCTCGCGCCCGAAGGCCGTGCGCCGCAGCGAGCCGAGCCCGAGCCCCGGCGCGGCGAGGTGGCGGATCAAACGCGCGTCGAAGGCGTCGCCGGCGCGCGCCACGCCCTCGACGCCGAGGATCTCGCTCGCCGACGGGCCGAGGCGCACGAGCGAGAAGTCGCTCGTGCCGCCGCCGAAGTCGCCGATCAGCACCAGCTCGTCGTGGTCGAGGCGCTGGCGGTAGCGGTGCGCGGCGGCGAGCGGCTCCAGCTCGAAGCTGACCGGGCCGAAGCCGGCCTGCTCGACGGCGAAGCGCAGCCGGTCGCACGCGAAGCGATCGTCGTCCGGCTCGTGCGCCCCGGCGAAGCGCACCGGC